>DATAPC010000077.1:0-35397 GCA_036265415.1 Gaiella sp. | reverse complement strand
CTGCCTGGCGGACGAGTAGGAGCAATGGCGGAACACTGGTTCGAGACGCAGCCGGACTGGTTCAAGACGGCCGTCTTCTACGAGCTCCACACGCGGGCGTTCTTCGACTCGTCGGACGATGGGAACGGCGACTTCCGAGGCCTGTGGCAGAAGCTCGACTACCTCCAGTGGCTCGGGATCGACTGCATCTGGGTCCTGCCGTTCTATCCCTCCCCGCTCCGGGACGGGGGCTACGACATCTCCGACTTCCTCTCGGTGTCGCCGGAGTTCGGCACGCTCGACGAGTTCGCCGCGTTCGTGGAGTCGGCGCACGAGCGCGGGATGCGCGTGATCACGGACTTCGTGATGAACCACACCTCGAGCGAGCACCCGTGGTTCCAGGAGTCGCGGCTCGGGCCCGACAACCCGAGATCGGACTGGTACGTGTGGTCCGACACCGTGCACCGCTACGAGGACGCGCGGATCATCTTCGTCGACAGCGAGCAGTCGAACTGGACGTACGACCCGGAGCGCGGCGCCTACTTCTGGCATCGCTTCTACCACCACCAGCCGGACCTCAACTACGAGAACCCCGAGGTGGGCGAGGCGATGATCGACGCCCTCCGCTTCTGGCTCGACCTCGGGCTCGACGGGTTCCGCCTCGACGCCGTTCCGTATCTCTACGAGGAGGAGGGGACGATCTGCGAGAACCTCCCGGCGACGCACGCATTCCTCAAGCGGGTGCGCGCCGCGGTCGACGCGGAGTACCCGGACCGCGTGCTGCTCGCCGAGGCGAACCAGTGGCCCGAGGACGTCGTCGACTACTTCGGCGACGGCGACGAGTGCCACATGGCGTTCCACTTTCCCGTGATGCCGCGGATGTTCATGGCGCTCCGGCGCGAGGAGGCGCGTCCCATCGTCGAGATCCTCGACCGCACGCCGCCGATCCCCGAGCACTGCCAGTGGGGCCTGTTCCTGCGCAACCACGACGAGCTGACGCTCGAGATGGTCACCGACGAGGAGCGGGACTACATGTACGCCGAGTACGCGATGGACCCGCGGATGAAGATCAACCTCGGGATCCGCCGCCGCCTCGCGCCGCTGCTCGACGGCGGCCGCGACGAGATCGAGCTGATGCACGCGATCCTCTTCTCGCTGCCCGGGTCGCCCGTCCTCTACTACGGCGACGAGATCGGGATGGGCGACAACGTCTATCTCGGCGACCGCGACGGCGTGCGGACGCCGATGCAGTGGACCGGCGACCGGAACGGCGGCTTCTCGCGCGCCGACTTCGCCCAGCTCTTCCTCCCACCGCTGATGGATCCCGTGTTCGGCTTCCAGGCGGTCAACGTCGAGGCGCAGCTGCGCTCGCCGACCTCGCTCCTGCGCTGGTTGCAGCGCTTCGTCGCGCTGCGCAAGGAGCATCCCGTGTTCGGGCTCGGGACCTACGAGGCGCTCGAGACCTCGAACCCTCGCGTCTTCGCCCATGTGCGCCAGCACGACCGCGACACGGTGCTGTGTGTCCACAACCTCGCCCGGTCGGCGCAGGCGGTCGAGCTCGATCTGTCGCGCTTCCGCGGGCGGACGCCGATCGAGATGACGGGCAGGACGCCGTTCCCGCCGATCGGCGAGCTCCCGTACCTCCTCACGTTCGGGCCGCGCGGCTTCTTCTGGTTCCTGCTCCCGGAGGACGAGCCGGATGCGTGACCCCAGGACGCTCTCGAGCGACGAGCTCCTCGCGCTCGTGGACGGCGCGCGGTGGTTCGCCGCGAAGGGTCGCGCGCTCGAGAGCGCCGAGGTCGTCGGCGTCCCGGTCGAGGAAGGGGTGTTCGCGCTCGCGATCGTCGAGGTCCGGTTCGCGGCCGGGACGCACGAGCACTACCTCCTCGCGCTCGGGGGCGACGACGAGCCCGCGGAGGTGTTCGAGCGCCCCGAGGTCGCGACCCGCATCGCGGCGCTCGCCGGCGTCCCGGCCGAGGGCGCCCGCGTGCGGCCGCTCGGCGTCGAGCAGTCGAACAGCTCGGTCGTGCTCGACGAGCTCCACATGCTGAAGCTCTACCGCCGGCTCGAAGCGGGCCCGAACCCCGAGCTCGAGCTGCTCCGCGCCCTGGCGGCGCGCCGGTTCGCCAACGCGCCGCGGCTCGAGGGCGCGCTCGAGACCGACGGGCCGCCGCTCGAGACCGCGCTCGCGTCCGTCACCGCGCTCGTGCCGTCCGTCGGCGGAGGGTGGGAGCTGACGCTCGAGTCGCTGGCCGACGATCCGAGCTGGCTGCCCGACCGCGCGTGGCGGCTCGGAGAGGTGACGGCCTCGCTGCACTCCGCGCTCGCGGCGAACGACGCCGAGTCGGCCTTCGCGCCCGAGGAGCCGAGCGCCGAGTCGCTCGGGCTGCTCGCGGCGGCGATCGACGAGGAGATCGCATCGACCTTCGCGGCGCTGCCGGAGGGGAACGCCCTGGGCGCCGTCGCGCACCGCGCCGAGGATCTGCGCGACCTCGTCCAGGAGCTCGCGGCCGCCGGCGCGGCCGGTCTTGCGATCCGGACGCACGGCGACTACCACCTCGGCCAGGTGCTGTGGACGGCTGCGGGCGACTGGGTCGTGATCGACTTCGAGGGCGAGCCCGCACGCTCGCTCCCCGAGCGGCGACGCAAGCGCTCGCCGCTGCGCGACCTCGCAGGCATGACCCGATCGTTCGCCTACGCCGCGGACGGGTCCGTGCTCCTGAACGCGATCGAGCCTCCGTCCGGCTGGCTCGAGCGCTGCCGCGAGACGTTCGTCGACGGCTACCTGTCGGCGGCCGACGAGCGCTTCCTGCCGCCGAGCCGGAGCGGCTTCGACCGCCTGCTCGGGCTCTTCGAGCTCGAGAAGCTCGTCTACGAGCTGCGCTACGAGGCCTGGAACAGGCCCGACTGGGCGTCGATCCCGGTCGTCGGGCTGCTCCGGCTGCTGGAGGCGACGCCGTGAGCCATCTCGGCGCGCTCGACCTCCATCTCCTGGGTGAGGGACGCCACGAGCGGCTCTGGGAGCGGCTCGGCGCGCACGTCCTCGAGGAAGAGGCAGCGGGTGCGCGTTTTGCCGTCTGGGCGCCGAACGCGCGCTCCGTCTCGGTGGTCGGCGACTGGAACGACTGGAGCGAGGACGCCGACCCCCTCGACCCGCAGGCGTCGTCGGGCGTCTGGGCCGGTGTCGCCCGGAAGGCGCGCGAGGGGCAGGCCTACAAGCTCGCCGTCCGCGGAGCCGACGGGCAGACGCGGCTCAAGGCCGATCCGTTCGCCTTCAAGGCCGAGACGCCGCCGCGAACCGCCTCGGTGCTCTACCGCTCGCGCTATACGTGGCACGACGACGAGTGGCGCGCTCGGCGAGCGGACACGAACCCGTTGACGGCGCCGTTCTCGGTCTACGAGGTGCACCCCGCGTCGTGGCGCCAGGGGCTCGGCTGGCGCGACCTTGCCGACGAGCTTGTCGAGCACGTCGTCCAGACCGGCTTCACGCACGTCGAGCTGATGCCCGTGATGCAGCACCCGTTCGGGCCGTCCTGGGGCTACCAGGTGACCGGGTACTTCGCTCCGCAGGCGACGCTCGGCGAGCCGGACGACCTCCGGGCGCTCGTCGACACGCTGCACGGCGAGGGGATCGGCGTCCTTCTCGACTGGGTTCCGGCCCACTTCCCGCAGGACGACTGGGCGCTCGCGCGCTTCGACGGCACGGCGCTGTACGAGCACGCCGATCCGCGCCGCGGCTTGCACCCCGACTGGGGAACGCTCGTCTTCAACTTCGGCCGCCACGAGGTGCGCAACTTCCTGCTCGCCAACGCGCTCTACTGGCTCGAGGAGTTCCACGCGGACGGGCTCCGCGTCGACGCCGTCGCGTCGATGCTGTACCTCGACTACTCGCGCGAGCCGGGCGAGTGGCTGCCGAACCGCTTCGGCGGGCGCGAGGACCTCGAGGCGGTCGCCTTCCTCAAGGAGCTGAACGCGGTCGTGCACACCGCCGAGCCCGGCGTCGCGATGATCGCCGAGGAGTCGACGGCCTGGCCCGGCGTCTCGCGGCCGACCGACGGCGGCGGCCTCGGCTTCACCTTCAAGTGGAACATGGGCTGGATGCACGACACGCTCGACTACGTCGAGAAGGAGCCCGTGCACCGCCGCTGGCACCACGACGAGCTGACGTTCTCGATGGTGTACGCGTGGGACGAGAACTTCGTCCTGCCCCTCTCGCACGACGAGGTCGTCCACGGCAAGCAGTCCCTGCTGCGCAAGATGCCCGGCGACGAGTGGCAGCAGTTCGCGACGCTGCGGGCGCTCTACGGCCACATGTGGGCGCACCCGGGAAAGCAGCTGCTCTTCATGGGCGGCGAGCTCGGCCAGGGGACGGAGTGGTCGGAGGCCGGCTCGCTCGACTGGTACGTCCTCGAGTACCCCCTCCACGAGGGCGTGCGTCGCTGTGTGAGCGACCTCAACCATGCCTACCGCGACGAGCCGGCGCTCTGGGAGGTCGACTTCGCGCCCGCGGGGTTCGAGTGGCTCGTCGGCGACGCTCGCGAGGACAACGTCCTCGCATACGCTCGCTTCTCGGCGGACGGAACGCGCGTCCTCGTCTCTCTGGTCAACTTCTCGCCGGTCGTCCGGCACCACTGGCGCGTCCCGCTGCCGGTCGGCGGGCCATGGCGGGAGGTGCTGAACACCGACGCGGCCGAGTACGGAGGCTCGGGCCTGGGCAACCTCGGCGGCATCGAAGCCGTGGAGGAGCCGCTGCACGGCAGGCCGTTCTCGGCGGGGCTGACGCTTCCGCCGCTCGCCACCCTCTGGCTGGCGCCCGGTGGCCCGGTGCAGACGGGCTAACCCGGGCGGACGTTCGCCTCGAGCGCCGCGAGGGCGCTCCGCACCGCGTCGAGCTCGGCCTGGCTCAGACCCGCGGTCAGCCGCCGGTTGAAGCCGATCACCACCCCGAGGAGCTCGTCGTGCAGCGCCAGCCCGGCCGGGGTCGGCTCGACCTGCACCGCCCTGCGGTCGCCGGGATGCGGCGTTCGGCGCACGAGGCCGCCCGCCTCGAGCTGGTCGAGGTGCCGGGTGAGTGTCGGCCCTTCGATACCCACGGCGCTCGCCAGCCGCTGCTGCGAGGCGGGCGGCCCTCCGCGGAGGGACGACAGGATCAGCCAGACGGGAAGCGACCCGCCCGCCTCGGCCAGAGCGTCGTTGAAGGCACGGGAGACCGCCTTCGACGTCCGTGCCAGCTGAAGTCCGATCGGGACGCCCGTGGGCCGCATCCTCCGCAGCACCCTACTCGCATTTGCTTCGACCACTAATCGTTAGTATACTAATAATTAGCACACGAACAAAGGAGGCCCAATGACATCGCACGTGCTTCTCCACGCCGCCGGGTGGCACTGGTGGTTCGCGCCGTTCTGGATCCTCTTCTGGATCGCCGTGATCGTCCTCGTCTGGCGGTTCGCGCCGTGGCTCCGCCGCTGCGACCGCCGCGTCGACGCGCGCTCCCTCTTGGCGGAGCGGTTTGCGCGGGGCGAGATCGACGCCGCCGAGTACACCTCCAGGCTCGAGGTGCTCGGCAAGTAGCGTGGAGCAGATGACCGGCGACAACAGCATCGTCGTGGAGGGCCTCGTCCGCGAGTTCCGCAAGGGCCCGCGCGCCGTCGACGGGATCGACATCCGCGTCGAGCCCGGCGAGATCTACGGGTTCCTCGGCCCGAACGGCGCCGGGAAGTCGACGACGGTGCTGATGCTGACGACGCTGCTGCCGCCGACGAGCGGGACCGCGCGCGTCGCCGGCTTCGACGTCGTCCGCGAGGGCCCGAAGGTGCGCGGGGCGATCGGGGCCGCGCTCCAGGAGGCGGCGCTCGACGCGCTGCTGACGGGGCGCGACCACCTGAGGCTGCAGACGATGCTCCAGGGGCTCCCCCGGGCCGAGCGCAAGCTGCGCGGCGACGAGCTCCTGGAGCGCGTCGGCCTCACCGAGGCGGCCGACCGCAAGGTGGGTGGCTACTCGGGTGGCATGAAGCGGCGGCTCGACCTCGCGCTCGCGCTCGTCCACCGGCCGCGGGTCCTGTTCCTCGACGAGCCGACCACGGGCCTCGACCCGCAGAGCCGCACGGCGCTCTGGGACGACGTGGCGCGGCTCGCGCGCGAGGACGGCGTCACGGTGTTCCTCACCACGCAGTACCTCGAGGAGGCCGACGTCCTGGCCGACCGCGTCGGGATCATCGACCACGGCAGGATCGTCGCGGAGGGAACGCCGACGGCCCTGAAGGACGAGATCGGACGCCCGAGCGTCCACGCGATCCCCGGCGCGGAGGCCGACCGGCCGCAGATCGCGGCGCTCCTCGGCCGCTTCGGCGAGCCGCTCGGGAACGGCGAGCTCGCCGTGCGGCTGGGCGAGGGGATCGGTCTCGCGGACGTCGTCCGCGGCCTCGACGCGGAGGGTCTGGCGCTCGACGACATCGAGCTCAGGGCGCCGAGCCTCGACGACGTCTTCCTGGCGAAGACGGGGCGGACACTCGAGGGCGCGGCCCAGGGGGAGCAGGGCTGAGCGTCGTCGCCGCACAGGTCGGCGCCGTCGCCGGCCGCTCCGTCCGCCGCGCGCTGCGGCAACCCGCGATGGCGGTCCCGCCGCTCCTCTTCCCCGTCGCGCTGATGCTGGTGAACTCGGCGGGCCTCGAGCCCTCGACGATGCTGCCGGGCTTCCCGACCGACTCGTTCCTTGCCTTCGCGCTCGCGGTGCCGTTCATCCAGGGCGCGCTCTTCGCGACGATGAACGCGGGGACCGACCTTGCCCGCGACATCCAGACGGGCTTCCTCAACCGCCTCTCGCTCACGTCGCTCCGGGGGTCGTCGCTCCTGGCCGGTCTGCTCTCCGGGATCGTCGTCCTCGGCCTGATCCAGGCCGCGTTCTACGTCGTCGTCGGCGTCTTCTGCGGCGTCCGCTTCGCCTCCGGCCCGGGCGGAGTCCTCGTCCTGCTCCTCTTCTCGATGCTGATCTGCCTCGGCTTCGGGGCGCTCGGCTCGTTCCTGGCGCTGCGCACCGGCTCCGGTGAGGCGGTGCAGGGGATGTTTCCGCTGCTCTTCGTGTTCCTCTTCATCTCGTCGATGAACACGCCGCGCGACCTGATCGCCGTCGACTGGTTCCGCTTCCTCGCCTCGATCAACCCGGTCTCGTACCTCATCGAGTGCGTGCGCAGCCTGATCATCACGGGCTGGGACGCGAAGGCGCTCGCGCTCGGGTTCGGCGTCGCGGTCGTGATCGCGGCCGTGTCGCTCTGCCTCGCCTCGTGGGCGCTCAGACGGAGGATGACGCGAACGTGAGGGTCTGGGAGGTCGCCCGGGGCGTCGCGTGGCGGACGCTCCACAACGTGCTCACGACGCCCGCCCTGCTCGTCCCCGGGCTGCTCTTCCCGTTGTTCTTCTTCACCGCCTTCGCCGGCGGCCTCTCGCAGGTCTCGGAGGTGCCGGGCTTCGACTACGAGGGCGACTACACGTCGTTCCAGTTCGTCTTCGTCCTGCTCCAGTCGGCGGCGTTCGGCGGGGTGTTCACCGGGTTCGGGATCGCGCGCGACTTCGAGGGCGGCTTCGGGCGGCGCCTCCTGCTCGCCTCGCCGAACCGCCTCGGCATCCTCGTGGGCTACGGGCTCGCCGCGCTCGGTCGGTGGGCGATCACGGCGACGATGCTGACGATCGTCGCGGTGGTCGCCGGCATGCAGGTCGGCGGCCGGCCGGTCGACGTGGTCGGGCTCTACACGCTCGCCGTCCTCGTCAACGTCGCCGCACTCTGCTGGGCGGCGGGGCTCGCGCTCCGGTTCCGCACGATCCAGATCGGGCCGGTGATGCAGATGCCGGTCTTCCTGCTGCTCTTCTTCGCGCCGGTCTATGTGCCGCTCGACCTGCTGAGCGGGTGGATCGCGGCCGTCGCGCGGTTCAACCCCGTGACGTACCTCCTTGAGGCCGGCCGCAGCCTCATCTCGGGCGTCCCGACCGAGGTCGCCCTTGCGTTCGGCCTCGGCTTCTGCCTGATCGCGGTGTTCGCCGTCTGGGCCGTGCGCGGCCTGCGCCGTGCAGAAATCGCGGGCTAGCGTCCGCCGACCCCCCGGCTAGGGTGCGCCGGTGAGTCGCACGGTCTGGCCCGGTGCGCCGTTTCCACTCGGTCCCGGCTGGGACGGCAGCGGGACGAACTTCTCGCTCTACAGCGAGAACGCGGAGCGCGTGGTGCTCTGCCTGTTCGACGACGCGGACGTCGAGGAGCGCGTCGAGGTACGTCAGCAGACGGCGCACAACTGGCACGTGTACATCCCGGGCGTCGGCCCGGGGCAGCGCTACGGGTACAGGGTGCACGGCCCGTGGCAGCCCGATCGCGGCCATCGGTTCAATCCCGCGAAGCTCCTGATCGACCCGTACGCGAAGTCGATCCAGGGCCCGATCGGCTTCGGCAAGGCGCGGGTGCTGGCGTACGTGCCCGGGCAGGAGGACGTCCGCGACGACGCGGACTCCGCACCCGCGATCCCGCGCTCGGTCGTGATCGACGACGCGTTCGACTGGGAGGGCGACGTCCGACTCGACCGGCCGTGGCCCGAGACCGTCATCTACGAGCTCCACGTCAAGGGATTCACCAAGCTGATGCCGGGCGTGCGCGAGGACCTGCGCGGCACGTACGCCGGGCTCGCGTCGGACGCCGCGATCGGCTACCTGCGCGACCTCGGCGTCACCGCCGTGGAGCTCCTCCCGGTGCACCACGTCGCGGACGAGGACTTCCTCGTCGCACGCGGCCTCTCGAACTACTGGGGCTATTCGACGATCGGGTTCCTGGCGCCCCACTCGGGGTACGCGGCGACAGGGACGCGCGGCGAGCAGGTACGCGAGTTCAAGGGGATGGTGAAGGCGCTCCACCGCGCGGGGATCGAGGTGATCCTCGACGTCGTCTACAACCACACGGCGGAGGGGAGCCACCTCGGGCCCACGCTCTCGTTCAAGGGCGTCGACAACGCCGCGTACTACCGGCTGATGCCCGACGACCCGCGCCACTACATGGACTTCACGGGCACCGGGAACTCGCTGAACCCCGTCAACCCGTCGGTGCTGCGGCTGATCATGGACTCGCTGCGGTACTTCGTCACGGAGTGCCACGTCGACGGGTTCCGCTTCGACCTCGCCTCGGCCCTGGCACGGGAGCTCTACGACGTCGACCGCCTGTCGGCCTTTTTCGACGTCATCCACCAGGACCCGGTGCTCTCGCAGGTGAAGCTGATCGCGGAGCCCTGGGACGTCGGCCCGGGGGGCTACCAGGTCGGGAACTTCCCGATCCTCTGGTCGGAGTGGAACGGGATGTACCGCGACACGATGCGCGACTTCTGGCGCGGCCACACCGCCGTCGGGGAGTTCGCGCAACGCTTCACCGGCTCGAGCGACCTCTACCAGTCGGACGGGCGGCACCCGAGCGCGTCGATCAACTTCGTGACGTGCCACGACGGGTTCACGCTCCGCGACCTCGTGACCTACGAGCGCAAGCACAACGAGGCGAATCTCGAGGAGAACCGCGACGGCTCCGACGACAACCGCTCGTGGAACTGCGGCGTCGAGGGCGAGACGGACGACCCCGGGATCAACGAGCTCCGCGACCGGCAGACGCGGAACATGCTCGCGACGCTGCTCCTCTCGCAGGGGACGCCGATGCTCCTCGCCGGCGACGAGGTGCGCCGGACGCAGCGGGGCAACAACAACGCCTACTGCCAGGACAACGAGCTGTCGTGGCTCGACTGGGACGTGGACGACCGCGGGCAGGGGCTGCTCGAGTTCACGAAGCGGCTGCTGCGGCTGCGCGCGGGACACCCGGTCTTCCGGCGCTCGGCGTTCCTCACCGGGGAGGAGCGGCTGGGCTCCGGTGCACCCGACGTCTGGTGGTTCCGGCCGGACGGCCGGCGCATGACGCAGGCCGACTGGACGCGCGGCGACGCCTTCACGCTCGGCGCCTTCCTGAACGGCGCCGAGATCCCGACCCTCGCGCCCGACGGCGAGGCGATCGCGGACGACTCGTTCATCGTCCTCTTCAACGCGTGGCGCGACCCGGTCACGTTCGTCCTCCCGCCGACCCGCTTCGGGCGCCGGTGGGCGCACGAGCTCTGCACGGCCGAGCCGGAGCTGCCGCCGAACGGGACGACGCTGCCCGCTCGCGCGGAGGTGCCGTTGCCGGGCCGCGCGCTTCGGATCCTGCGCCGCGTCGGCTGACCCGGTCGTCAGCCGTCCGTGTGCGGCGGCTGCTTCAGCACCCGCAGGCAGACCTTCACGACCTCGGGATCGAACTGCGTCCCGGCCGCGCTGACGAGGCGGCGGAACGCCTCCTCGACGGGGACCGCCTCGCGGTAGGGCCGGTCGGTCGTCATCGCATGGAAGGCGTCGCAGGCGAAGATGATGCGCGCCTCGAGCGGGATCTCCTCGCCCTTCAGGCCGTCGGGGTAGCCGAGCCCGTCGTAGCGCTCGTGGCATGCGCGGACGATCGGGCGCACCGCCTCGAGCTGGTCGATCGGCGCGAGGATGCGCTCTCCGAGCTCGGGATGGCGCTCGATCATGGCGCGCTCCTCGGTGGTCAGAGGCCCCGGCTTCATCAGGATCGACGCGGGAATCCCGATCTTGCCGATGTCGTGGAACAGGGCCCCGAGCTCGATGCGCTTCAGGCGGACGGCGTCGAGCCCGAGCTCGCGTCCGACGTCGATCGCCGTGTCGCAGATCCAGCGCGCATGCGAGGACGTGTACGAGTCCTTCGCCTCGAGCGCGTTCGCGAGCGCCTCGACGGTCGAGAGGAAGGTGCGCTCGAGCGTCGCGAAGCTGCCTGCGTTCGTGATGGCGAGCCGGGCCTGGCTCGCGATCCCCGCGAGCAGCTCGAGCTCGCGCGATCGCACGGCCGACTCCGTGACCACGCCGAGCATCGCGAGGCCCTGATCGAGGGGGACGAAGACGATCGCATGAGTGGCGGCGGCCGCCTCGAGGGAGACGGAGCGGCCGATGAGCGCCGACTCCTCGGCCGACGTGACGAACGGCGCGCTCCGCGGAGAGAAGCGCGCGACGAGGTCCGGCGGCAGCACGCGGCCCTGGATCGCCGTGTAGGCCGCGTCCCCGACCGCCGAGGTGCAGATGAGGCCGCCGTCATGCGTCGGCAGCCAGATCGAGCAGCGCGCCGAGCCCATGATCCGCGAGGCGCCGCGGACGACCTGCTTGAGCACGCCGTCGAGGTTCGTCACGGCCGACAGATCGTGGGTCAGCTCGAGCAACGCCTTGGCGCTCTCCGCCTCGCGCCGCTGAGACTCGTAGAGCCGCGCGTTGACGAGCGCGACCGACACGTGCCCGGCGAGCACCTCGAGCAGGCGGAGGTCGTCGGAGTCGAACTGGTCGAGACCGAGCTTCGAGACGACGATCACGCCGACGACGGTCGCGCCGTACCGGAGCGGGACGGCGAGCAGCGACTCCTCGATGTGGGGGGTGCCGCGGATCTGCACGCCGATCCCGCAGTGCGCTGCGTCGCCGGTCAGGAACGGCTCTCCGGTGAGGGCGACGTGGCCGGTGACGCCCTCCCCGACCCGGGTCTGGAGCACCTCCATCGCGGATCCCGAGGCGGCGAGGTCGCCGCGGAAGGCGATCGGCCGCAGGTCCTCGCCGTCGCGGACGAAGACACGGCAGTTGTGGTAGTCGATCAGCAGCCGGAGCTCGTCGGCGATCGTCGCGCCGATCTCCGCGACGTCGTTCAGCCGGCTGAGCTTCGTGGAGACGCCGTGGAGCATCTTCAGGTGCGCGATCGAGCGGAACTCGGCGCGCCGCGAGTCGATCGTCTCTGCGGGCCGCGCGCGGCCGCCCTCCTGGAAGACGATGATCTCGCCCTTGCGCCGCGCCTTGGCGGTCATCATCGCCACCTCGGCGCACGCGACCAGCTCCCGGGGGTTGGCGGCGTGCTCGGGCCCCGACGCGATCCCGATCGACAGGCTCACCGGGCCGACCGGACCGAAATCCGCCAGCGCGACCTGCTCCTGGACGCGCTCGGCGAGGCGGAAGGCGTCCGCGAGGCGGCTCGTCGGGGCGATGATCGCGAACTCCTCGCCCCCGATCCGGCAGACGCAGTCGCTCGAGCGCACGGCGGCGAGGAGGATCCCCGCGACCTCCGAGAGCACGTGGTCGCCGGTCGCGTGGCTGTAGACGTCGTTGACGCGCTTGAAGTTGTCGAGATCGAGCATCAGCAGGGCCACGGAGGACTGGTCGGTCGAGGCCGCCACCAGCTCCTGGCGGAGCCGTTCGTGGAACGCGCGATGGTTCCAGAGGCCCGTCAGCGGGTCGGTCTGCGCCTGGCGCTCGAGCGACGCCCTGATGTGGGCGTTGTCGATCGCGAGCGCGGCGGCGTCTCCGAACCGGACGGCGAGCAGGAACTCGTCGTCGGTGAACTCCTGGAACCCGGCGCGGTAGATGTTGACCGTCCCCTTCAGCCGCCCGCGCGCGACGAGCGGGACGACGATCAGCGACTCCGGGTCGGGCGGCGTGTCGGTGACGAAGCGGACGCGCGGGTCGAGCTCGGCGCGGTTCGCGAGCACGGGCTCGCGGTGCTCGACGGCCCAACCGGTGATCCCCACGCCGTACGAGAAAGGCTCGTCGGCGAGCACCTTCTCGGCGTCGCGGCCGGAGGCGAACACCGCCTGGAGCTCCCGCTTCGCCTCGTCGGCCTCGTAGAACGTGATGTCGTCGTAGGGGATGAGCTCGCCGACCGTGCCTGCGATCCGCTGCAGGAGGTCGTCGAGGGACTGCTCGGAGAGCAGCTCGTGGAAGACGTCGGCGAGCTTGCGGTACGACTCGACCAGCGGGTCGAGCGCAGGCTCTACGTCGGGGCGTGCGTCCGGGCTCGCCGCAGGGATGTCCGTCGGAGGGTTCACCGTCCTTCTCTCACCAGAGAATCGGCGCGCGCGACCGCGACCTTGAGCCTTAACGGAACGCCTCCCGGCCTCCGTCGACCGGACGAATCCGCAATGATTTCCCCGTGACGGGCAGGATCGTGGTCGGGATCGACGGGAGCGAGCACTCCTCCGCCGCGCTTCGCTGGGCCGTCGAGGAGGCGAAGCTCCGCGGTGCGACCGTCGAAGCCGTCCACGCCTGGAGCTACGTGCCCGTGACGACGCCAGCCGACGCGGGTCTCGTGCCGATGGCATGGACGGACAGCATCGACGCGCTCGAGGCGACGCAGACCGCAGCCGAGCGAATCGCGGCCGACCAGGTGCGCGACGTCCTCGGCGACGACCACGGCGTCACCGTCTCGCTCGTGCAGGACGACGCGACGGAGGCATTGACCCAGGCCGCGGCCGGCGCCGATCTCCTCGTCGTCGGCAACCGCGGGCGGGGCGCGCTGAAGGAGGCCCTCCTCGGCTCCACGTCGGGACGCGTGGCCGACCACGCCCCGTGCCCGGTCGTGATCGTCCGCGCCCCGAAGTCCGACTGACCCGCCGCAGTGGGGGAAGGACTCGACCGCCTCAGGCTGAACTCACGGCGCGTGCCGCGCGCGCCGTTCCTCCTCGTCACCGTGCTCGCGGCGCTCGCGCTCTGCGCCCCCGCCGGCGCGACCGGCGGATCGCTCTCGACCGACGTGTGGTTCCTCCATGACGGGCGGCCGGCCGCGGCCACGCGCTCGGCGCCGGGGATCCCGGGGATCGTCCGCGCGCTGCTCGCAGGCCCGACGCGGAAGGAGCGCGCCGCCGGGCTCCGCACCGCGATCCCGACGGGCACGGCGATCCGCGACCTCCGGGTCTCGCGGCAGGTCGTCACCGTCGACCTCGCCGCGCGCTTCACGGCGGGCCGGGACGCGACGTCGCTCCGGGCCCGGGTCGGGCAGCTCGTGCGGACGCTTCGCGCAGTACCCGGCGTGGTCGGTGTGCGCGTCCGGATCGAGGGCGGCGTCCCGATCGGAATCTTCCCGGGCTACGACCTCCGGCGCACCGTGCGCGAGGCGGTGCCCGACGAGACGGCGCCCGACCTCCGCGACGTGCAGGAGCTGCTCGCGGCACTCGGGTTCCTGGCGCCGTCGGGCGTCACCGGGCAGCCGGGCGACGAGACCGCGGTCGCAGTCCTCGCCTTCCAGAAGTGGTCGGGGCTGCCGCGCACCGGCGCGCTCGACGCGCAGGTGACGTCCGCGTTGCTGCGGGCGACGCGCCCCGCGCCGCTCCTCCGCCGGCCCGGCAAGCGCGTCGAGATCCTGCTCGGGCGCCAGGTCGCGCTCGAGATCCTCGACAACCGCGTCGAACGCGTGTTCCACATCTCGTCGGGCGCGGGCGGCCGCACTCCGAGCGGCGCCTTCCGCGTCTACCGCAAGGAGCGCATGTCGTGGTCGGTGCCGTTCTCGACCTGGATGCCGTGGGCGAGCTACTTCACGGGCGGCATCGCTCTCCACGCGTACCCGTCGGTGCCCGCGTACCCGGCGTCACACGGCTGCGTGCGGATGATGGCCCGCGACGCGCCGCTGATGTACGCGTTCGCGACGTACGGGACGCCGGTCGACGTCGTGCGGGAGTACGCGTGAGGCGCATTACGGCGGCAATCGTCGTGCTCACGGCGCTCGCGCTCCCCGCCGGCGCCCTCGCCGACGACGTCGCGCCCCCGGCGGTCGCCGCGCCGGCTCCGATGTCGCTCGTGGTCGGGCTCGGCCTCGCCGACCCCGCCTTGCAGGCGGGGGTCCTCCGCGGACGCGACGTGATCCTGGCCCGCGGATTCGAGGTCGAGCTCGCCCGGACGCTCGCGCGCAGGCTCGGCGGCCGCGTCGAGCGCTTCGTCCACGTCGCCTTGCCGGGACGGCTGCTGGCCTCCGGCGGCGCCGACTGGCAGCTCGCCTTCGCCGGGATCGAGGCGGGCGGCCTCCGGGCGGGTGCGAAGGCGAGCATCCCGTATCTCACGACCGACGTCGTCGTGGTCGCGCGCCGTGGGCTCGATCGTCCGCGACGCCTCGCAGACCTGCGCACGGCGGTCGTCTGCGCGGTCAGGGGCGGCGACGGCGCCGAGGCAGCTGCCGCTCTGCATCCGAGGCGAGCGCCCCTGTTCGCCGTCTCCGCGGACCGACTCCTGATGGCCGTCCGCACCGGCGCGTGCGACGCGGCGCTCGTCCCCGCCGCCGAGGCAGGCGGCTTCGTCGCGGGCCAGAGACGCGTGCTCGGGCCGGTCGTCGGCCGGATCCGGCACGGAAAGGGCCTCGTCGCCGCGGTCGCGACGGGAGGTGGCCTCTCAATCTCCGACGTCGATCGCGAGCTCGTGCGCCTCCGACGCGACGGCATGCTCGGGCGGCTCGCCCGCACGTGGCTCGGGCTCGATCCGGCCGCCGTGCCCGTGCTCCGCTGATCGGTTCGCTCACTCCGGCTCGCGTGGCTCCGGGCCGTCCCCGGGGCGGTCGCGGCCCAGCCAGAGGATCACGGCGAGCGTGCCGAGCGGCAGGACGACCGCCGCCGCGATCCAGCCGACCGGCCCCACGAGCGCCAGGCCCACGATCGCGAGTGGGACGCCGACGACCAACGCCGTCACGCCCGCGAGTGCACGCGCGAACGCCACGACTCAAGCGTACGCCCGACACGCCGGCCCTCGGGCTCCGGCACCCGCAGGGCGCCGAAGGCGGGCCGACCGTAGACTCGGCGCGGGATGGTCGATCCTCCTCGGCGGATGAGCCACGGCCGGAACAGCGCGCGGCTCGTCGCCGGCAGCGCCCTCGCGGTGCTGCTCGTCGGCCTCGGCTACGCCGTCAAGCAGGGCCTCGACGAGGGAGACGGGTCATCGGTCGCAGCTCCGGCGCCACCGGTCGCGACGACCCCGCCGAAGCAGGCGCCGCGCCCTGCGCGTCCCCGGCCGGCGGCGTTCGTGAAGCTCGCCGCCGCGGGCGCCTTCGATCCCGAGGGCGACGGGCACGAGCGCGACGAGGAGGCTCCACTCGCCGTCGACGGGCGCGCGGACACGTTCTGGCGGACGGAGCGCTACTCGAGATTCTTCAAGACGGGCGTCGGACTCGTCCTCGACGCGGGCCGGCGCGTCCGGGTCGAGCAGGTCCTCGTCGACACGCCCACCCCCGGGATCAAGGCCGCCATCCAGCTCGGCAACTCGCCACAGGGGCCGTTCACCACCGTCGCGAAGACCCGGACGCTGACCGCACGGACGCGGTTCCCCGTCGCGAAGCGTCCCGGTCGCTACGTCGTCGTGTGGGTCACCTCCCTGCCGCCCGAGAGCGCCGGCGAGATCTCCGAGGTGCGCCTCCGGGCCCGCGGTTGACGCAGCGGGCACGAGCCCGTGCGTAGGGTTGCGGCATGGACGCGATGAAGCTCGGGAGCTCCGATCTTCGCGTCTCGCGCGTCGGCCTCGGGTGCAACAACTTCGGTCGTCGGCTCGACCGCGAGGCCACGCGTGCGGTGATCGAGGCGGCCCTCGACGTGGGCGTCACGTTCCTCGACACCGCCGACGTCTACGGCTCGGGGGACAGCGAGCGGTTCATCGGCGCCGCCCTCGCCGGCCGGCGCGACGAGGTCGTGCTCGCGACGAAGTTCGGCCAGGACGCCTCGGTACCCGGGCCCGGCGGCTCGCGCGAGCACGTGCGCACCGCGATCGACGCGTCGCTCGAGCGCCTCGGGCTCGACTCGGTCGACCTCTACTACTACCACCGTCCCGACGGCGTCACGCCGCTCGAGGCGACCCTCGAGGCGATGCAGGAGCTGGTCGACGAGGGACGCGTGCGCGCCCTCGGCCTCTCGAACGTCGACGCCGAGCAGATCCACCGGGCGGCGGAGAGCGGCATCACGGTCGTCGCAGTGCAGAACCACTACAGCCTGCTGCGTCCCGACGACGACGCCGAGGTGCTTCCGCTCTGCCGCGAGCTCGAGATCGGCTACATCCCGTACTTCCCGCTCGCGAGCGGCCGCCTCACGGGCAAGTACCGCCGCGGCGAGCCGCACCCCGCCGGCACGCGCCTCGCCGCCGAAGACGTCGTCGACGAGGATCTCGCCCGCGTCGAGGCGCTCGCGGCCGAGGCGGCCGTCCACGGGCATTCGCTCCTCGACGCCGCGATCGGCGGGCTGGCCTCGATCCCCGGGATCGCGTCGGTGATCGCCGGCGCCACGAGCCCCGAGCAGGTCCGCGCGAACGCCGCCGCAGGTGCCTGGCATGCCTCCGCGAGGACGCTCGAGGGCCTCGCTCGCGCGGCTGCCTGAGGCTCGTCCGTGAGAGCCCTGCTCGTGCGGGTCGGCGCCGACTGCACGCAGGCCGGCGGCCGCTGGAACGGGCCGGTCGACTCGGCCACGGGCGCGTTCGCCTACGTCCCGATCCCCGAGTTCGAGCCGCTTCGGCCGGGGATGGAGACGCCGTACGCGCGCTGGGCTCCCGCGGTCGGACGACTCGGCGTCGAGCTGCCAGCCGGGCTGCGCGACCGCGCCGCCCACGCAGATCCGGACTTCGGGCGCCTCACGTACGGCGATCGGCGTGAGCGCGGCCGCCAGATCCGCGAGAAACTGGGCGCCGGCGACCTGCTCGTCTTCTACGCGGGGCTCCGGGACGTCCGGAACGGCGGCCTCGTCTACGGGCTCATCGGCCTCCTCACCGTCGAGCGGATCGTCCGGGCGCGCGACGTGCCGGCGGAGCGCTGGGCTGCGAACGCACACACACGCCGGGCCGAGATCGGCGAGACAGACGTCGTCGTCGAGGGTGGGACCCGCGTCTCCGGCCGCTTCGACCGCTGCGTTCCGTTCGCCGGCTACCGCGCCGGCGCGTACCGCGTCCGCGAGGATCTGCTCGAGCGCTGGGGCGGGGTCGGTGTCCGCGACGGGTACGTCCAGCGCAGTGCCCGCCTCCCCGAGCTGAGCGCCCCGGGGCGGTTCCTCGCGTGGCTGGACGAGCAGCGGGTCGCGCTCGTCGCCAGCGACAACTGAGCAGCTACGCGTGCTGCTCGCCGGGCACGGCGCCCTGCGCGAGACGGTCGCGCAGGGAGGCGGCGAGCGACTGCGAGGAGTGCTGCTCGCCGGCCGCCTGGACCGCGGCGGCTCGCTCGTTCCAGATGTCTGCCTCGAGCCGGTCGATCTCCTCGATCAGCATGAGGATTGCTCTTCCGGCCGCCCGGAGCTCGTCCCGATCGCTGGTGGAGAGTCCCGCCCCCCAGCTTCGGAGCATCTCGATCCGCTCCTCGTCGAGCCGCTCGACCACCGTGTGAGCCTATAACCGAATGCGTCCCGAATGGACCGGACGAAGGGTCTGGACCCCCTGCCGCTAGGTCCGGACCCCCGCACGCCGTTTCCGCAAAGTGCGGAGATCTGCCGGGCGTCAGCAGATCCGCGGGAGCGGATCGCCGACGAGGAGGTCGACGATGCGGCTGCCGCCGAGGGCGGTGTCGAGCAGGACGATCCCCTCCGGCTCCGCCTCGACCGTCCCGATCTCGACGGCGTCGGCGCCGAGCGGGAGGGAGTGCAGCGCCGCGAGCGCGTCGTCCGCAGCCTCGGACGCGACGACGGCGACCAGCTTGCCCTCGTTCGCGACGTAGAGCGGGTCGATGCCGAGGATCTCGCACGCCGCGAAGACCGCGGGCCGCACGGGGAGCGCGCTCTCCCGCAGCCGCACCGCGAGCGGCGCCTGCGCCACGAGCTCGTTGAGGGCGGTGGCGAGTCCGCCCCTGGTCGGGTCGCGCATCCAGCGGAGCGACTCGCCGAGCTCGAGCAGCCTCGCGGCCAGCTCGTGCACGGGCGCCGTGTCGCTCGCTACGTCGCCCTCGAGGTGGAGGTCGCCGCGGGCGATCATCACGGCCATCCCGTGGTCGGCCAGCGTCCCCGACAGCAGGACGCGGTCGCCCGCGCGGACACGCCCGGGCACCAGCTCGAGGTCGTGCTCGAGCACCCCGACGCCCGCGGTCGTGACGTAGAGGCCGTCGGCCTTCCCCCGCTCGACCACCTTCGTGTCGCCGGCCGCCACCGGCACGCCGGCGCGGGTCGCCGCGGCGCCCAGCGAGCGCACGATCTCCCGCAGCCGCTCGACCGGGAGCCCCTCCTCGAGGACGAAGCCGGCCATCAGCCAGAGCGGCCGGGCGCCGGCGACGGCGAGGTCGTTGACGGTGCCGTTCACTGCCAGCTCGCCGATGTCGCCGCCGGGGAAGACGAGCGGGCGGACGACGTAGCTGTCCGTCGTCAGGGCGAGCCGCCCGCCGACGGGCGGGACGACGGCGCTGTCGCCGAGCGGCGCCAGCGCCTCGTTGCCGAGCTCCTCCAGGAACAGCGCCTCGACGAGGTCGCGGGTCGCCTTCCCACCCGCCCCGTGGGCGAGGGTGACGCGCTCGTCGCGGAGCACCGGGCGGCGCCGTCGAGCGCTCTCAGCCACCGACGGGGGCTTCCTCGCGCGGACGGCGCAGGCGGCCGTACGAGAAGAACGCGGCGCATGCGCCCTCACTCGAGACCATGCACGTCCCGAGCGGCCGCTCGGGCGTGCACGCCGTGCCGAAGACGCCGCACTCCCACGGCTTGATCTGTCCGGTGAGGACGTCGCCGCAGCGGCACGCCTTCGGGTCCTCGATCCGGGCGCCCGGCAGCGTGAACAGCCGCTCGGCGTCGAACGCGGCGAACGCGTCCCGCACCCGGAGTGCGCTGGCGGGGAGGACGCCGAGCCCGCGCCACTCGAAATCGGCTCTCGGCTCCATCGTCTCCGCCATCGCCGCCACCGCGCGGCGGTTTCCCTCCCGACGCACCACTCGCGTGTACTGGTTCTCGACCTCGCAGCGCCCCTCGGCGCGCTGGCGCAGCAGCATCGCGATCGACTGGAGGAGGTCAACCGGCTCGAAGGCCGACACGACCACGGGGCGGCCGTACTCCTCCGGGATGAACCGGTAGGCGTCGGTGCCGATCACCGTCGAGACGTGCCCGGGACCGACGAACGCGTCGACGCGGAGCCCCGGCGTCTCGAGGATCGCGCGGAGGGGCGGCTCGATGAGGACGTGGTTGCAGAAGACGGAGAAGTTCGGTGTTCTCCCCGCGCGGGCACGGAGCAGCGTCACCGCCGTCGCGGGCGCCGTCGTCTCGAAGCCGATCGCGAAGAAGCAGACGTGGCGGTCGGGCTCCTGGGCCGCGAGCGCGAGCGCGTCGAGCGGCGAGTAGACCATGCGCACGTCGGCGCCGCGCGCCTTCGCCTCGAGCAGCGAGCCGCCGCCGCCCGGGACGCGCAGCATGTCGCCGAAGGTCGCGAGCGTCACGCCGTCGGTCTCCGCGATCGCGATGGCGTCGTCGACGCGGCCCATCGGGATCACGCAGACCGGGCACCCGGGCCCGTGGACGAGCTCCAGCTCGGGCGGCAGCAGCTCCTCGAGCCCGTGGCGGTAGATCGCGTGCGTATGACCGCCGCAGACCTCCATCACGCGGACGACCTCGCCGGGATCGACGAGCGAGCGGATCTCCGCCGCCAGGGCACGCGCGAGCGCGGGGTCGCGGTACTCGTCGACGTACCTCACCGCTGCTCCTCGAGCCGCTCCAGGGCGATCCCGGCATGGCAGAGAAGGACGTCCCCGGCTCGGGTGTCGGGGACGAGGTCGATCCCGACGCGCTCGGTGTCCCGGCCGACGGCGACCACCGCTTCGAGGCCGTCGACCGACACGACGCGCGCGGCGACGGCGTCGTCCGAGCACGTGAGGCACCGCTCCGGGTCCGGCGTCACTGCACCGTCCCGTGGCGCATCTCGTAGAGCTCCCGCTCGAGCTCGGCGCCTCGCCGCAGCAGCTCGAGCGTCTCGTGGGCCTGCTCCTCGTCGATCCGGGACAGCGCGAAGCCGACGTGGACGAGCACCCAGTCCCCGGGCTCGATGGGCGCTGCGGGCTCGTCGACGAGCGCGACGCTCACCGAGCGGCGCACGCCCGAGATGTCGACCGTCGCGAGTCCCGCCTGACGGTCGGGGACGTCGACGATCCGGCCGGGGATGCCTAGGCACATGCGAGCCTCGCAGCGGCCACCGCGGCCTGACCGTAACTCACCCCGCCGTCGTTCGGCGGAACCGCGGCGTGGGAGAGGACGCGGAAGCCCGCCCGTGCGAGCCGCGTGTGCAGCGAGCCGAGGAGGCGCACGTTCTGGAGGCAGCCGCCGGAGAGGACGACCGTCTCGGGGCCGCCCGCCTGGACGCACGCGGCGGCGAACGCCGCTGCGACTCCCTCGTGGAACGCGGCCGCGATGTCGGCGCGGTCGCGGCCGGCGGCGAGGTCGTCGGTCGCGGCTGCGATCAGGTCGGAGCCCCAGATCACCCCCCGCTCCACGGCGCAGGCGTACTCGCCGGCAGCCGCCGACCCTGCGAGATGCTCGAGCTCGATCGCGGCCTGGCCCTCGTACGTGATGCACTCCCGGATCCCGAGCAGCGCGGCGCAGGCGTCGAACAGCCGTCCCGCGCCCGCGGAGAGAGGCGCGTTCACCGTGAGGCTCTCGCGAACGAGCTCCCAGCGTCCCCACGGGACCGGCCGCCCGGCGCGCTCGAGGTACGCGGCCGCGACGCGCCACGGCTCGCGCACCGCCCGCTCGCCGCCGGGGAGCGGAACCGGCTCGAGATGCGCGACCCGCTCGAACGACGTCAGGTCGCAGCGGAGCACCTCGCCGCCCCAGATCGTCCCGTCCGTGCCGTAGCCGGTCCCGTCGAGGACGACGGCGAGGGCGGGCCCCGTCTCGCCGTGCTCGGCGAGGCACGCCGCGGCATGGGCGTGGTGATGCTGCACCTCGACGACGGGGAGGCCCTGCTCCCAGGCCCAGCGGGTCGAGAGGTAGTCGGGATGGAGGTCGCAGACGACCGCGGCGGGCTCGACCGCGAGCATCTCGAGCCAGAGGTCGAGATCGTGACGGAACGCCGCGTGCGCCTCCTCGCCGGTCAGGTCGCCGAGATGCGACGAGAGGAACGCCTCGCCGCCGCGGGCGACGCAGAACGTGCTCTTGAGCTCGGCACCCGCTGCCACGACGGGCCGTTCCAGCCTCACCGGGAGCGGCAGCGAGGACGGCGCATGGCCGCGCGAGCGGCGCATCGGGAAGCCCGCGCGGACGACCGAGTCCTCGCAACGGCGGTGGATCGGGCGGTTGTGTGCGAGGAAGAGGTCCGCAATGTCGCCGAGTCGGCGCTGCGCCTCGTCGTCCTGGAAGGCGATCGGCTCGTCGGTGCGGTTCCCGCTCGTCATCACGAGCGGGCGGCCGCCGTCCGCACAGAGCAGGTGGTGGAGAGGCGTGTACGGCAGCATCAGGCCGAGCCACGGCGTACCGGGGGCAACGGACGGCGCGATCGGCGCGTCGTCACGCCGGCGGACGAGGACGATCGGACGCACCGGCGAGCGCAAGAGGTCGAGTTCCCCCGGCGACGGCTCCGCGAGCGCGAGCGGGTCGGCCGCCATCACGGCGAGCGGCTTCTCCTCGCGGCCCTTCCGCTCGCGAAGGCGCGCGACGGCCGCCTCGCTCGAGGCGTCGCAGGCGAGGTGGTAGCCGCCGAGGCCCTTGACCGCGACGATCGCGCCGTCTCGGAGCGCCGCGACGGCTTCCCCGAGGGGGAGCGACAGCCGCGGCCCGCACACGGCGCAGGCGATCGGCTCCGCGTGGAAGCGGCGGTCGACCGGATCTTCGTATTCCCGGCGACAGTCGGGACAGAGCGGGAACCCCGCCATGGTCGTGTTCGGCCGGTCGTAGGGGACGCGTGTGACGATCGTCAGCCGCGGCCCGCAGTTCGTGCAGTTGACGAAGGGGTAGCGGTACCGCCGATCGGCCGGGTCGAACAGCTCGCGCAGGCAGTCGTCGCAGGTGGCGACGTCGGGCGGCACGATCGCCGAGCGGCCGCCGCCGCGGCTCGCGACGACGGCGAACGCCTCCTCTCCGAGCGGATCCACGCGCTCCGCCGCCACGGAGGCGACCCGGGCGAGGGGTGGTGCGTCGTCGGTGAGTGAGCGCGTGAAGGCGTCGAGCGCGGACGTCGCGCCCTCGACCTCGACGACGACGCCGTCGCCGTCGTTCCACACACGGCCGCCAAGCCCTTCGCGTGTCGCGACGCGGTGGACGAACGGCCGGAAGCCGACGCCCTGCACGACGCCGCGAACGCGGATCCGGCGACGCTCGACCGTCTCGGGCAGGGTGCGGTTCACCGGGTCAGCGTGCCGCGCGGAAGCCCCGGCTGCAACCGGTCACGCCGCGCGGCGCCTGCGGGAATGCCGCACGATCGCCGTCACCGCCTACGGATGCACGCCTGCCTGCGAACGGTCATCCTGCGCCCGAGGCAACACGTGGACCAGCTCTCGACTCCCCAGAGCAGCACGTATCTGATGGCCCCCGAGGGGTTGACGCTGCTGGTCGATGCGCTCCGCGAGCAGGGCTACCGGGTCGTCGGCCCGACCGTTCGCGACGGCGCGATCGTGCTCGACGAGATCGCGTCGGCCGACGAGCTCCCGCACGGCTGGACCGCGCACCACGAGGCGGCGACGTACCGGGTCGAGCGGCGCGAGGACGACGCCGTGTTCGGCTGGGCTGTCGGCCCGCACTCGTGGAAGCAGGAGCTGCTGCCCGCGCGGGTGCGCCTCTGGCGGGCGGCGGCGGCGAACGGCGGCGCCCCCGCGATCGAGGAGGAGCCGCCGCCCGACCGTCCGCTCGCACTCCTCGGCGCGCGCTCGTGCGATCTCCACGCGGTCGCGATCCAGGACCGCGTCTTCCTCGAGGGCCGCTACGTCGAACGCGACTACGCGCAACGGCGGGAAGGCGTCTTCGTCGTCGCCGTCAACTGCGGCGAGCCCGGGGGGACGTGCTTCTGCGCCTCGATGGGCACGGGCCCCCGGGCGGAGAGCGGCTTCGACCTCGCGCTCACGGAGCTGACCGACGGCGGGCACCGGTTCCTCGTCGAGGTCGGGACGGAACGTGGGCGCGCGCTGCTCGCGCAGTTGCCCGTCCGCGAGGCCACGAGCGACGACCGCGCCGCGGCCGCCGGGGTCACCGACGACGCCGCGGCCCGGATGGGCAGGCACGTCGAGACCGACGGCATCGCGGACATGCTGGCCGGCAACCTCGAGCATCCACGCTTCGCCGAGGTCGCGGAGCGCTGCCTCACGTGCGGCAACTGCACGCTCGTCTGCCCGACGTGCTTCTGCACCTCGGTCGAGGACGTGAACGACCTCTCCGACGGGTCGGCCGAGCGCTGGCGCAGCTGGGACTCGTGCTTCTCCGTCGAGTACTCCCACATCCACGGCGGCAGCATCCGGCGCTCACCGCGAGCGCGGTACCGCCAGTGGCTGACGCACAAGTTCGGCACGTGGTTCGACCAGTTCGGAACGTCCGGGTGCGTCGGCTGCGGCCGTTGCATCACGTGGTGCCCGGTCGGCATCGACGTCACGGAGGAGCTGGCTGCGATCCGTGCCACGGACGGGGAGGTCGATCGTGCACACGCTGGATGAGTTGATCGCGGACGCACCGGTGTTCGCCGCCCTCGGGCCGGGCGACCTGGCGCTGATCGCGGGCTGCGCGCAGAACGTCGGATTCGAGGACGGCGAGCTGATCTTCCGCGAGGGCGAGCCCGCCGACACGTTCTATCTCGTCCGGCGCGGCCGTGTGTCGCTCGAGCTCCATGCCCCGGGGCGCGGCGGGCTCGTGATCGACACGATCGAGCCCGGTGAGGTGGTCGGCTGGTCGTGGCTCTTCGAGCCGTACGTCTGGCACTTCGACGCGAGGGCAACCGGCCCGCTGCGCGCGATTGCCTTCGACGGCGCCTGCCTCCGCGGCAAGTGCGAGGACGACAAGGAGCTCGGCTACGAGCTGATGAAGCGCTTCGCCCAGGTGATGATCGACCGGTTGCAGCACGCCAGGGTGCGGCTGCTGGACGTGTATGGCGGCGTCGGCGTCGGTTGAGGCCTCTTTGCGGGGCGCCATGACCCCGGTTCCGCACCGGGTCGTCTCCCGTGGACAGGAGACCGCGGACACGTGGACGCTCGAGCTCGAGCCGCTCGGCGCCTCCGGCACACACGGCATCCGGCCCCGCGCGGGGCAGTTCGACATGCTCTACGCGTTCGGCGTCGGCGAGGTGCCGATCTCGACGAGCGGGGACCACGACGGCGACGGGCCGCTGACGCACACCATCCGCGCGGTCGGCGCCGTCACGAAGGCGCTCTGCGCGCTCGAGCCCGGCGCCGTCGCCGGCGTGCGCGGCCCGTTCGGGACCGAATGGCCACTGGCCGAGACGGCCGGCGGCGACCTCGTGGTCGTGGCGGGGGGCATCGGCCTCGCGCCGCTCCGGCCCGCCGTCCGCCACGCGCTCTCCCACCGCGACGAGTACGGCGCGGTCTCCGTCCTCGTCGGGGCGAGGACGCCGCAGGACCTGCTCTTCGTCCCGGAGCTGGAAGGCTGGCGCTCGCGGCTCGACGTCGAGGTGGACGTCGCCGTGGACGCGGCGGCGGCCGGCTGGCACGGGCGGGTCGGGCTCGTCACGACGTTGATTCCCGGGGCGGTGATCGAGCCGGCCCGCGCATCCGCGCTCGTCTGCGGCCCCGAGGTGATGATGACCTTCGTCGTGCGGGCCCTCGTCGAGCGCGGCGTGCCGCTCGAGCGGATCTGGGTCTCGATGGAGCGCAACATGCGCTGCGCGGTCGGCCACTGCGGTCATTGCCAGCTCGGCCCGACGCTGATCTGTCGTGACGGCGCCGTGTTCCCCGCGGCGGCGATGACCAGGCTCATGGAGGTGCGCGAGCTGTGAGCGCCACGAGACCGACGCTCGCCGTCTGGAAGTTCTCGTCGTGCGACGGCTGCCAGCTCTCGCTCCTCGACTGCGAGGACGAGTTGCTCACGATCGCCGACGGCCTGCAGATCGCGTACTTCCCCGAGGCGACGAGCGGCGAGGTCGAGGGGCCGTACGACGTCTCGCTCGTCGAGGGGTCGGTGACGACCCCGCACGACCTCGAGCGGATCCGGGACGTGCGCGCGCAGTCGGGGCTCCTCGTCACGATCGGCGCCTGCGCGACGTCGGGAGGCATCCAGGCGCTTCGCAACTTCGCCCACGTCCGCGAATGGATCCCGCTCGTCTATGCGTCACCCGAGTTCATCTCGACTCTCGCGACGTCCACCGCGATCGCCGACCACGTCCAGGTCGACCTCGAGCTGCGCGGCTGCCCGATCTCGAAGGCGCAGCTCGTCGAGACGGTGAGCGCCCTGCTCAACGGACGCCGGCCGCGGTTGCCGTCCACCAGCG
Source organism: Gaiella sp. (assembly GCA_036265415.1). Taxonomy (GTDB): domain Bacteria; phylum Actinomycetota; class Thermoleophilia; order Gaiellales; family Gaiellaceae; genus Gaiella. Next base: position 9,237 of record DATAPC010000077.1, on the reverse strand, counting down.
TCTGCATGGAGTGCAAGGCGCGTGGGACGCCGTGCGTGCTGGTCGCGCAGGGCACCCCGTGCCTCGGCCCGGTCACCCAGGCCGGCTGCGGCGCGATCTGTCCCGCGTACGGCCGAGGCTGCTACGGCTGCTTCGGCCCGATGGAGTCCCCGAACGTCGCCGCGCTCGCACGGCAGTGGCGGGCGCTCGGCGCGGGCGACGACGTCATGCTCCGTGCCCTGCGGACGTTCAACGCGAACGCGCCGGCCTTCCGGGAGGCGAGCTACGACCATGAGTGAGACCCGCGAGATCCGCACCGACTACCTCGCGCGCGTCGAGGGCGAGGGCGCGATGCTCGTCCGTGTGCGCGACGGCGCGCTCGAGGAGGTGCAGTTCAAGATCTTCGAGCCCCCGCGGTTCTTCGAGGCGCTCCTGCGCGGCCGTCGGTTCACGGAGGCCCCGGACATCACCGCGCGGATCTGCGGCATCTGTCCGATCGCCTACATGGCCAGCTCGGCCGCCGCGATGGAGCAGGTCTGCGGGGTCGAGCTGACACCGCAGCTGCAGGCGCTGCGGCGGCTCATCTACTGCGGCGAGTGGATCGAGAGCCACGTGCTCCACGTGGCGATGCTCCACGCCCCCGACTTCCTCGGCTTCGACGGCGCGATCGAGCTCGCCCGCGAGCGCCGGGACCTCGTCGAGGTGGCGCTGCGCCTCAAGAAGCTCGGGAACGAGCTGATGCGCGTGATCGGCGGCCGCGAGGTGCACCCCGTCAACTTCCGGGTCGGCGGCTTCTACCGCGCTCCCACGGCGGCGGAGCTGCGCGCGCTCGTCCCGGAGCTCGAGTGGGCTCGAGACGCGGGGCGCGAGCTCGTTCGCTGGACGGCCGGGTTCGACTTCCCCGACTACGAGCGCGACTACGCGTTCGTCTCCCTCCGCCATCCCGGCGAATACCCGATCGAGCGCGGCCGGATCGTCTCCAGCACGGGGCTCGACATCTCCGTCGACGAGTACGAGGAGCACTTCACCGAGACGCACGTCGAGCGCTCGAATGCCCTGCACTCGAGCCTCGCGGGCGTCGGCGCCTACCTCGTGGGCCCGCTAGCCCGCTACGCGCTGAACCACGAGGACCTGTCCGACGTCGCGAAGGAGGCGGCCGCCGAGGCGGGCCTCGGGCGGGTGGTGCGCAACCCGTTCAAGTCGATCGTCGTGCGCGCGGTCGAGACGGTCTACGCCGCCGACGAGGCGCTTCGCATCATCGCGGCGTACGAGCGCCCCGACGACCCGGCTGTGGTGTGCGCGCCACGGGCCGGCTCGGGGCACGGCTGCACCGAGGCCCCGCGCGGGATCTGCTGGCATCGCTACCGGCTCGACGCCGAAGGCACGATCCTCGACGCGAAGATCGTCCCGCCGACCTCGCAGAACCAGAAGACGATCGAGGAGGATCTCGTCGGCGTCGTGGGCGGCTCGCTCCATCTCCCCGACGCGGAGCTCGCGCACCGCTGCGAGCAGACGATCCGGAACTACGATCCGTGCATCTCCTGCGCGACGCACTTCCTCCGCTTCGAGGTCGAGCGTCTCTGAACGCCGTCGTCTGCCTCGGGAGCCCGTTTCGCGGCGACGACGGTGTCGGGCCGGCGGCCGCCGAGCGACTCCGCGCCGCAGGCGCACATGTGCTCGACTGCGCCGACGAGCCGACGCGCCTCCTCGACCTCTGGGCCGGGCTCGACACGGTCGTCGTCGTCGACGCGATCCGCGGTGGCACGAGCCCCGGGACGCTGCACCGCATCGATCCGGGCGACGACCCGCTGCCGCGGGACCTGCGGCTCGCCTCGACGCACGCGATGGGGATCGGCGACGCGCTCGAGCTGGGCCGCACGCTTGGACAGGCGCCGCGGAGGGTCGTCGTGCTCGGGATCGAGGGCGTGGCTTTCGGGATCGGCGAGGAGCTGACGCCGGCCGTCGCCGCACGGCTCGACGATCTCGTCGCGGCGGTCCTTCGCGAGCTCGAGGAGGCGCCGTGCACGAGCGCGCGCTGATGGACGACCTCGTCCGCAAGGTGCTCGCAGTCGCGGAGGCCGAGGACGCGACCGCGGTCACGCGCATCCGCGTCCGCCTCGGCGCGCTCTCGCACTTCACGCCCGAGCACTTCGTCGAGCACTGGCTCGCCGCGTCGCACGGCACGCTCGCCGAGGGCGCGCGGGTCGACGCGGCGCTGGACGCGAGCCTCGACGGCGAGGCGGCCCAGGGAGTCGTCCTCGAGTCGGTCGAGGTCCGCGGCTGAAGGCGTGTCGGCGCACCGGGGGCGGGCGGCCTCGGCGGCCCGCCCCCGATCCGTCTGCCGGCGTGGCGTGGTGCCTCTGGTGGTGCCTCTGCGGGACACGGCGCCCTCCGGCGGCGGTCGGCGGAGCTGGTCGGCCCGGGCAGTGGCCCGTGCGGACGGCATCCTGCCCGGCCGTGTGTCAGATCGGCGTGCGAAGAGGGCATCCGCGTCCACAGGGGAAGCGTCGCGCCCGGAGAGCGCGACGACGATCCTCCGACCGGTCGAGGGGCGGTGCGATCGTGACGCCGCATGCGTGGGCGGTTGGCGGCATCCACCATCGGGCGATCGAAGGAGCCGGAGAGGAGCTGCGCCGACTGTCCCCACGCCATGCGCCGCTCTAAGATCGACGCGCCATGCCTCGAACGCTGCGCATCCCGGCTGCGATCACGTCTCTGGCGCTTGCCGGCTGGATCTGCAGCGCGGTCGCGATGCAGGGCATGGCGGACATGGAGGGGCCCGGCACGGCCGCCTCGTTCCTCTGGCTCTGGATCGCGATGAGCGCGGCGATGATGCTTCCTGCACTGGTCCCGGCCGCGTCGCTCGCCGCCCAGGTCGGCCGCTCACCGGCGGCCTTCGTCGGCGGCTACGCGGTGGTGTGGGCCGCGACCGGGATGCTCGCGTACGAAGCCGCGGACGCGCTCGCGATGGCGAGCACCTGGCTCGCTGCCGGCGCGCTCGTTCTTGCCGCCGCCTACCAGCTCACACCGCTCAAGGCGGCCTGCCTGCGCCGCTGCCGCGGCCCGCTCGGCCCGCTGCTGCGCAGGGACGCCTTCGCGGCCGGGCTCGAGCACGGCCTCGTCTGTCTGGGCTGCTGCTGGGCGTTGATGGTGGCGCTCCTCGCCGTCGGCACGGCGAGCCTCCTCTGGATGGCCGGCGTCGCGGCGGCGATCTTCGTCGAGAAGGTGACGTCCGTCGGGGCGCGCGCATCGATCCCGATCGGCGTCGGGCTCGCCGGCGCCGCCGTGTGGGTGGCCTTGTGAGCTTCCGCATCGCCGGCGTCTACCTCGAGGCCTGCAACTGCGATCCGATCTGTCCCTGCCGGAGGATCGACGGCGTCGCGGGCGGCCGTTCGACGCACGGCGTCTGCTTCGGCGCGCTCAGCTGGCGCGTCGACGACGGCGAGGCGGACGGCGTCGACCTGAGTGGCACCGGTGCCGTGATGACGTACTCGTACGACGACGACGTGTCCGGCTCGCCCTGGACGCTCGTGCTGACCGTCGACGGCCCCGACGAGCTGGGCGAGATCCTGCTCGGACGCCGTGGAGGCTCCCACGTCGAGACGCTGCCGTGGGTGCGCAAGCCGACTGCATGGATCGAGACTCGCACCGCAACGATCTCCTTCGGAGAGGGTGAGGCGCGTGTCGGCGACGCGGTCCGACTGCGCGCGACGAGCCCGTTCGAGACCGACTCGACCGTCTCGTGCATCGTCCCCGGCCACGAAAGGCCGGGTATCGAGCTCGTCAACGACGAGGTCAGCGTGGCCGACGGGGTCTTCGAGTTCGAGCTGCACGGAACGTGCGCCTTCACCCGAGCCTTCGAGTACGCGGGCTGATCGTGGCCGCGGACACCGTGGACAGGGTCACGGTGCTGATCGTCGACGACCATCCGTCGTTCCGGGCGATCGCGCAGGTCGTGCTCGAGTCGGACGGCTTCGCGGTGGTCGGCACCGCGAGCGACGGGGAGTCCGGCGTCGCCGCGGCGCTCGAGCTCGCGCCCGACGTCCTCCTCCTCGACGTGGAGCTCCCCGACATCGACGGCTTCGAGGTCGCCGACCGCCTGCGGCGGGCCGGCTCGCCGACGGCGATCGTGCTCGCGTCGAGCCGCGAGATGTCGGACTTCGGGTCGCTCGTCGCCGAGTCCGGCGCGCGAGGCTTCCTCACGAAGGCGGATCTCACCGGCGACGCGATCCGAGCGCTCGTCGCGTGAGCGCGGAGCGGGATATCCTCGGATGCCCGTGACCGACCTCGTCGTCGCCACGCCCGTCTTCCTCGACCTGACCTTCGTCGGGCTCGAGTCGCTGCCGTCGCTCGGTGAGGAGCGCTTCGCGGCCGAGCTCCTGCGCTCGCCCGGCGGCGGCGCGATCACGGCCGTCGCGGCCGCCCGGCTCGGTCTCTCTGCCGCGGTCGCGGCTCCCCTCGGGGACGACGTCGGCGGTGACCTCGTCCGGACGATGCTCGCGGAGGAGCGCGTGCAGTGCGTTGCGACGCGACCCGCGCCGCGGACGCCGACGACGGTGGTGATGCCGTTCGGAGGTGATCGCGCGATGGTGACGATCGACCCCGGCGCGCGTGCGACCGCCGCCGACGTCGCGGCGCTCGAGCCGCGGGCCGTCGCCTCGAGCCTCGACCAGCTCTACGTCGTCCCCGACGTCTCGAAGGCCTACGTCACGTGCGGCGACGACGACCTGCGAGCCTACGAGGGCCGCCCGCCGGGTGCCCTCGAGGGCGCGAAGGTGCTGTTCGTCAACCAGCGGGAGGCGCTCGGGCTGAGCGGCAAGGACGACGTCGCCGCGGCCGCCGGGCGTCTCGCCGAGCTGGCCGACACGGTCGTCGTCACGCTCGCGGCGGAGGGCGCGATGGCGGCGACGAACGGTGCGTCGTTCACCGCCTCGGCCGAGAAGGTCGAGCGACCGGCCGACACGACCGGTGCGGGCGACCTGCTCACGGCGGCCTACATCTGGGCAGAGCTCCGCGGCGCCGAGCCCGAGGACCGCCTCCGCTGGGCCGTGCTCTACGCGGGGCTCGCCGTCTCGACCCCGACGGGCGTCGGCGGCGCCGTCGACGAAGCGACGCTTCTCGAGGCGGGTGCCGCGCGCGGCCTCACGCCGCCGCCGCTCGCCTCCATCTGAGCGCGTCCCCCGTCGCACGGTCGAAGAAGTGCAGCTGCCTGTGGTCGACGGCGAGCTCGAGGTCCTCGCCGGGCACGACGCGTCTGCGGCCGTCGACGGCGGCGCAGAACCGCGCGCGCCGGTCGTCGGCGAGCAGTGTCGCGTCGTCGTCAGACGCGGCCTCGATCGCCGCGCGCGTCGCGTCGGTCTGCACCCGCGGCGCGTCGACCGGGAAGAGGACGTTCGTGACGCCGCCGAGCTCCTCGACGAGGTCGGGCCGCACGACGATGCGCGGCTCGTCCGCGGGGGCGTCCAGTGAGTGGCGAAGATCCGTCGGCCGGATCCCGAGGATGACCTCGCGCACCCCGGGCTCGACCGGCACCTCGGGCGCGAGCGGGAGGCTCATCCCCGCGAACGCGACGCGGCCGTCGCCCACCGTCGCCTCGACGACGTTCATCGACGGAGACCCGATGAACGCGGCGACGAAGAGGTTGGTGGGGTCGCGGAACAGGCGTTGCGGCGTGTCGCACTGCTGCAGGACCCCGTCACGGAGGACGGCGACCCGCTGCCCGAGCGTCATCGCCTCGACCTGGTCGTGCGTCACGTAGACGGTCGTGACGCCGAGCCGCTCGTGCAGGCGCGCCAGCTCCGCGCGCATCGAGACGCGCAGCTTCGCGTCGAGGTTGGAGAGCGGCTCGTCCATCAGGAACGCCGTCGGCTCGCGCACCATCGCGCGTCCCATCGCCACGCGCTGTCGCTGGCCGCCGGAGAGGAGCGCGGGGCGGCGGTCGAGCAGCGCCTGGAGGCCGAGCGTCGACGCGACCTGCCGCACGCGGCTCGCGCGCTCCGGCCCGGGGACGCGGCGCAGCTTGAGCCCGAACCCGAGGTTGTCCTCCACGCTCATCGTCGGGTAGAGCGCGTAGTTCTGGAACACCATCGCGATGTCCCGGTCGCGGGGCCGCAGGTCGGTGACGTCCCGGTCGCCGATCACGACCCGGCCCTCGGTCACCTCCTCGAGACCGGCGATCATCCGGAGCAGCGTCGACTTTCCGCAGCCGGAGGGCCCGACGAGGACCATGAACTCGCCGTCCTCGATCTCGAGCGTGACCGCATCGAGCGCCTTGACGCCGTTCGGATAGATCTTCGTCGCGCCCTCGAGGCGGATGCCGCCCACGTCAGCCCCCTGGCTCCGGTGCGACAGCCTGGGACACACGCAGCTGCGTGAGCTCCGGGTGCGCCCCCACGCGGTCCGCGGCGAGGAGCACCGCGCCCGCCACCGGCTCGAGGTCCGGGAACACCGGCTCCGCGTGCGGCACACGCGAGAGGAGCACTGACCGCAGGAGCGGCGACGGATGGCGCAGCACGCTCCCGCAGAGGACGAGCGGGAACGGCGCGCCGAGCTGGCCCGTGCGCTCCGCGCACACGCGTGCGTAGTCGCCCATGCGGCCCGCGACCGTCTGGACGATCGTTTGCGCGATCCTGTCGCCGCCCTCCGCCTCGTCGAGCACCGCCTCGGCGAAGCTCGCGGCCTCCGTCTCCTCCGCCGCGCCGTCGATCCGGGTCAGGACGTGGAGGAGACCCTCGGCATCGGCGGCCTCCCAGCGTGCGAGCGCGCGCTCGAGGAGCGACGTCGCCGGCCCGAGGCCGAGCATGTGCCGCCAGATCGCGGCGAGCGCCTGCGACCCGAGCGCGTGCGCGCCAGTCGAGTCCGGCCAGAAGCCGAGGTGGAAGAGGTCGCCTTGCGCGTTCCGGCCGGCGATCGCCGAGTACGTCCCGATCACGACGGCGACGCCGACCATGTCGTCGCTGCCGCATCGGAGCCCCCCGACCGCGTCGTTCACGATCTCGGGATCCTCCGCCAGCGCGAGCCTGCGGCGCAGCTCGCCGTGGAGGTGGGTGAAGTCCTCCGGCCAGTCGGCCCCGGCGAGGCTGAACGCGGCGGCGCCGAGGTCTGCGGCGCCGACGCCCGCCGCGTCGAGCGCGGCCGTCGCGGCGTGCGCGATCTGCTCGACGGCAGCGGCGGCGCCGCGTGCGTTGTGGATGTCGCCGCAGCCCCCGCGGCCCGAGCCGAGCACGGCGCCCTCCTCGGCGACGACGACCGCGACGGTCTTCGTGTTGCCGCCGTCGACGCCGAGAAGGAGCCGGCTCACGCCACCAGCCGTTCGGGCAGGTAGTCGCGGTGCGCCGCCGCGAGCGCGTCGTAGACACGCTCCGCGACCTCCACCTGGCGGACGAGCGGGTTCGCGCTGAGCGCGCGGATGCCGTCGGCCCGCGTGCCGCTCCACGCCGTCTCCGCGGCCAGTGCCTGGTACTCGCCGAGCATCTCGACGAGGCCGCGGACGTGGCGCGGCAGCGGATTCGCCGGAAGCACCTCGATGCCGCCGCCGTGGCAGCGGCCGAGCACCTCGACGACGAGATCCTCGGGGAAGCCGGGGAGCGCGCCGCCGGCGTTCGGCATGTTCACCGGGTGCGTCTCGTCCTTGTCGTTGAAGATCGCGTCCATCACGTCGATCGCGAGCTCGAGCTCGTGGATCCCGCCGCGCGAGCGGCCCGGGTCGAGCTGCGGGTCGTCGGTCTGCGCCTGCTGCTCGTAGTGGCGCCAGTAGTCCGGCGACCACGAGAGGATGTCCTCGGCGCGCGTCGTCGGCTTGGCGCGGAGCTCTGCGAGGACGTCGTCGGTGAAGTAGTAGTACTCGAAGTAGTCCGCGGGGACGGCGCCCATCGCCACGGCGAGCTGCAGCTGCCGCCGCCTGCCCGGCTCGAGCGTCGCATCGTCCCGCCGGCGCTCCCACGCCTCCGCGAACAGGGGTTGCGGGTCACGGCCGTCGTACTCCTGCTCGACGCCCCAGCAGCCGTGGTTCAGGCCGACCATCGTCACGCGCAGCCGGTCGGGGTCGAGCCCGGCCGAGTCGGCGATCTCGTTCGCGAAGTAGATCGGCCCCTCGCAGAGCGAGACGACCTTCACCGGGGAGTGGTGCGTGACCGCCTCCGCGACGATGTTGACCGGGTTCGTGTAGTTGAAGATCCAGGCGTCCGGGCAGAGCTCCTCCATCTCGGCGCAGACGTCCTTCAACACGGCGATCGCCCGAAGGGCCATGAAGAAGCCGCCTGCGCCCTGCGTCTCCTGGCCGATCAGGCCGTGCTCGAGCGGGACGCGCTCGTCGTGAACGCGCGCCGCGAAGCCGCCGGGCCGGAACGAGGACAGCACGGCGTCGCAGCCGTCGAGCGCCTTCCGGCGGTCGGTCGTCGCCGTCACCGCGATGTCGAGGCCCCGCGCGCGGGCCATCTTCTCGGCCAGCGTGCGGATCAGCGCGAGCCGGTCCTCGTCGAGGTCGACGAGGACGACCTCGGAGCCGTCGAAGTCCGCCCCGTTCGCCATGAACGACGCCATCGTCCCCGCCGCCCGGGTCGAGCCGCCGCCGAGGTAGACCAGCTTGATCCGTGCCATGGCCGGCCTCCTACTCCTTGAGCGCCCCGGCGAGCATCCCGCGCACGAAGTGCCGTTGCAGGAACAGATACACGACGAGGATCGGCAGCGCGACCAGCACCGCCGCGGCCGCGACCTTCGTCGGGTCGCCCGCGCGAGACGCGCCGGCGAAGAAGCTCAGCCCGAGCGGCGCCGTCTGGTGCGACTCGCTTCCGGACACGAGCACGAGCGCCAGCAGGAACTCGTTCCACGTGTAGGTGAAGACCAGCGCGCACAACGTCAGCAGCGCGGGTTTTGCCTGTGGGAGCAACACGCTCGTGAGGACACGGAACGTGCCGGCGCCGTCGATCCGCGCGGCCTCCGTCAGCCCACGGGGCGTGGACAGGAAGAACGCCCGCATCCAGAACGTGCCGAACGCCACCGACTGCCCGACCTGCGGCAGGATCAGCGCCCAGTACGTGTTCAGGATGCCGAACGACTGGAAGTCGTAGTACAGCGGGATCACCGTCGCCTCGTACGGGAAGATGATGCCCAGCAGCATGATGTTGAAGACCAGCTTGTCGCCGCGAAACTGCATCGTGCCGAACGCATAGCCGGTCCCGATCGAGAGCACCGCGGAGATCGCGGTGACCGCCGCGGCCACGATGAAGCTCGACTTGAACCCGGTCGCGAAGTCCGCCT
>DATAPC010000076.1:0-40825 GCA_036265415.1 Gaiella sp. | reverse complement strand
GGCGTCGAGCTCGTCACGGCAGACGGCGAGACGCTGAACGTCGACGACGACAGCCACCCGGACCTGATGTGGGCGCTCCGCGGCGGCGGGGGCAACTTCGGCGTGGCGGCGTCGCTCGTCTACCGCCTCCACCCCTTGAGCATGGTGACCGGCGGCCTCATCGCGCACCCGATCGACGCGGCCGGCGAGATGCTGCGCTTCTACCGGGAGGCCGTCGCGGATTGCTCCGACGACTTCACCGTGTTCGCCGGCCTGGTGCACGCGCCCGACGGCTCGGGACTCAAGCTCGCCGCGATGGTCGTGTTCCACACCGGGTCGCCGGACGAGGCCGAGCGGGATCTGGCGCCGTTCAAGGCCTGGGGAGCGCCGCTGATGGTCGAGGTCGGCCCGATGCCGTATCCGGTGATGAACACCCTGCTGGACGGGGCGTATCCGAAGGGCGCGCTCAACTACTGGCTCTCGAGCTTCACCACTGGGCTGCCCGACGAGCTGATCGACTCGATGGTCGAGAGGTTCGCGTCGGTGCCGTCGCCGATGACCGCCATGCTGCTCGAGCACTTCCACGGAGCCGTCACGCGCATCGGTCCGACCGAGACGGCCGTTCCCCACCGCGACGAGGGCTGGAACCTGCTCCTCCCGTCGGAGTGGATCGACCATGCGGACACCGACGCGAACATCACCTGGACGAAGGACACCTACGCCGCGCTCTCGGAGCACTTCAGCGGCGGCCGCTGGCTCAACTACCTGGGCGACGACCAGGACGACGCGATCTCCTCGGCCTACGGCCCCAACTACGAGCGGCTCGTCGAGGTCAAACGCCGCTACGACCCCGACAACGTGTTCCACCTGAACCACAACATCGTGCCGTAGACCCGCGGACGACGGCTCTCAGCGAAGCGCGGTGCGGACGGCGCCGCGCTTCGCGCGAACACCGGCGAGCGTGCGAAATAGTCGACCGGACGGCGTGAGACGGCCGCGCGGGGTGTCAGGCGCCGGGCTCGGGCTCGCCCGAAGGCTCCTCGTCCTCCGCGAGCCGCCGCTGGAGCACGGCGCGGGAGACGACGCCGACGAGTCGGCCGTCGTCGACGACCGGTACGCGCTCGGCGTCCTCCTCCTCGATGAACCGGAAGCCCTCGTCGAGCGGCGTGTCGGCGTCGATCGTGTAGTACGGGGGCTCCGCGATCTGAGCCACGTCGGTCGCGCCGGGGTCACGTCCCTCGGCGACGACCCGGGCCACGAGCGTCTTGCGCGTCACGACGCCGAGCAGCTCGCCGTCCGGGCCGACGACGTAGACGGCCCGCACCTCCGCCGGCGTCAGGACCTCCCCCGCCTCCTGTGCCGTGGCTGTCGCCGGCAGCGCGCGCGGCTCGGCGATCATCGCGTCGCGGACGCGAAGGGGTTGCTCGTCGGTCACGGGTACAGCCCGCGCGCCTCGAGCGCGGACGAGACGTCGCGGATGCCGGCCACGAGGGCCGCCGTCCGCATCGGCACGTCACGCTCGTGCGAGATCTCCCACACGCGGTCGAACGCGTCGTTCAGCTTCTCCGCGAGCTTCGCGCGGATCTCGTCGCGGCCCCAGAAGAGCCGGCCGAGGTCCTGGACCCACTCGAAGTACGAGACGGTGACGCCGCCCGCGTTCGTGAGGATGTCGGGAAGGATCGGGATCCCGCGCTCGCGCAGGATCGCGTCGCCCTCGAGCGACGTCGGCCCGTTCGCCCCCTCCGCGATCATCCGGCAGCGCAGGCGCGCCGCGTTGTCGCCGTGGATCTGATCCTCGCGCGCAGCGAGGACCAGGATGTCGCACTCGAGCTCGAGGAGCTGCTCGTTCGTGATCCGGGCCCCGGTCTCCCACCCCTCGAGCGAGCCGTGCTCGCGTGCGTACGCGCTCATGGTCGGGATGTCGAGCCCTTCCGCGTCGTGCACGCCGCCCGACACGTCGGAGACGCCGACGACGGTCGCGCCGCGGTCGACGAGCTCCTGCGCCGCGATCCCGCCGACGTTGCCGAACCCCTGGACGACGCAGCGCTGCTCGGAGAGACGCCACCCCATGCGCTCGCACGCGCGGGCGACGACCATCACGACGCCTGCACCGGTCGCCTCGTGGCGGAACACCGAGCCGCCGATCGAGATCGGCTTGCCGGTGACGATCTCGGGGACCGCGTGCCCGCGCTGCATCGAGTAGGTGTCCATCATCCACGCCATCGTCTGCTCGTTCGTCGCCATGTCCGGCGCGGGAATGTCCTCCTGCGGCCCGATGAACGGGAGGAGCTCCGACGTGAACCGGCGTGTCACCCGCTCGATCTCCGTCGGCGTCAGCTCCCGCGGGTTGCACCGGACGCCCCCTTTCGCGCCGCCGTACGGCAGCCGCAGGAGGGCGCACTTCCACGTCATCCACACGGCGAGCGCGGCGCATTCGCCGAGCGAGACCCCGGGGTCGTAGCGAATGCCGCCCTTCGTCGGGCCCATGACGCTCGAGTGCTGCACGCGGTAGCCGGGGAAGACCACGCGCGTGCCGTCGTCGAGGCCGACCGGGCACGCGACGATGATCGACCGCTCAGGATGCCGCAGCCGCTCCGCGACGCCCGGGTCGACCGTGGCGTGCGGAACCGCCTGGTCGAACTGCGCGATCGCCGTGCGGTAGAGAGGCGTGTCGTACTCGAGGTGGGCGAACGACGGGACGTGCTCGGTGCTCGCCATCGCGCAGTGAGTGTATCCGCCCGGTGAACGACCTCAGTCGGACAGTCCGCCCGCACGGTGGCGCCAGGTGCCGGGGCTGGGAGTCGAACCCAGATGTCCCGAAGGACAGCCGGTTTTAAGCCGGCCGCGTCTGACCAGTTCCGCCACCCCGGCGGGTGCGAGTGCGACGTTAGCTGCGGCCGGGAAGCAGCGAGTCGGGCGGGAAGCGCTCGGGGCCCTGGAACTGGTACGCGTCGAAGAACGCGGCGAATGCCTTGTCGTCGAAGGTCGTGCACTTGGCCAGGTAGGCCGTGCCCTTCGTCGGCTCCGACGCGTTCTTCGTCACCCACGCACCGAGCGAGATCTCGTCGCCGAGAGCCGGGTAGGGCGCCAGGACCGTGCCGCGCGGGTGCGACTGCACGAATGTGCGCAGCTGCTGCACCGTCGCGTCGGTGACATCGGACCCGTACTGCACGGCGATTGCGCCGTGCTCGAGGTTGTGCACGAGCTGCGCCTCGTTGACCGGCTCTTCGTACGCTCCGTAGACGACGGGAACCGCGTAGTGCGGGCCCGACGTCGGCGGCACGGTGTTCCACTTCTTCGACGTACCGGTCGGGCTCGTCACCGAGTGGTCGCCGGGCAGCGCAGGCGTCGCGCCGAGCGTGCAGCCGGCCGCTTCCAGGGCGGCCCGCGCGTCGCCGCCGCCGCTCCCGCCGCCGAGCGTGAACGCCAGCGCCACGGCGGCGATCGCGAGGACCGCGATTCCCCCGATCCCGAGCATCAGGAGGGCGCGGCGATCGGTGCCCGTGGACGGCGGCTTCGGCTTTCCCTGCGGACGCGGCTTCGGCGGCATGCGGCCGGAAGGATAGCTGCGGCCCCTGCCGGGTCCGTCCGGCGCCGGGGCTACGTTGCTTGGTCCTCATGATGATCTTCGTCGCCATCGGTGCCGCGCTCGCGAGCTTCGCCGCGTGCTGGCTGTGGCTGCGGCCGACTCTGGGTGAGCACCGAGCCGCACTCGCCGAGCGTGACCGTCGCGAGCTCGCCCTGCGCGACGAGATCGACCGCCGCGAAGCAGATCTCCTGGCCGCTCGCGCAGCACTCGGCTCCGCGCAGAGCGAGCTCGTCGAGGCGCGATCCAGCGCTGCGGCCTCGGCCGCGCGGCTCGAGACACTCGAGGAGAAGCTGCCCGAGACCGTGCGGAGCATCTCGCAGGAGACGCTCGACGCGTCCCGCGAGGCGTTTCTCGCGCAGGCCGGCGAGCGCGTCGAGAAGACGCTGCTCCCCGTCCAGCAGCGCCTCGGCGACCTGCGGAAGCTCGTCGACGAGACCGAGACCCGCCGGCTCGAGGACGGCGGCCGGCTCACTGCGCAGCTCGAGCTCCTCTCCGCCGGGACGCGTTCACTCGCAGTTGCGCTCGGCAGCGCCCAGTCGCGGGGCCGCTGGGGCGAGATCCAGCTCGAGCGGATCCTCGAGTTCGTCGGGATGCAGGAGGGCGTCGACTACTCGTGCCAGACGAGCCAGCACGGAGGGCGGCCTGACGTCGTCGTGCACCTCCCGGGCGGAAAGAACGTCGTGATCGACTCGAAAGCGCCCTTCGACGCGTTCGAGCGCGCCGCCCGGGCCGGAAGCGAGGAGGAGAGCGCCGCGGCGCTCGGCGAGTTCACGCGCAAGGTCAGGGCGCACGTCCAGGAGCTCGGGCGGAAGGGATACTGGGCCCACGTGAGGCCGTCGCCCGACTTCACGTTCATGTTCCTGCCCGGTGACGCGTATCTCGCGGCGGCCGAGGAGCAGGACGCCGACCTCTTCACCTTCGCGTACGAGCGCGGCGTGCTGCTGACGACGCCTCGGACGATTGTCGTGATGCTGCGGACGATCCGCGTCGCATGGCAGAACGAGAACGCGTCGGAGCACGCGGAGGCAGTGCTCAAGGTCGCGTCGGAGCTCCACGATCGCCTGAGCACGATGGCCGACCACCTCGCGAAGGTCGGCCGGGGGCTCGATTCGGCCGTCTCCGCATACAACAAGGCAGTCGGCTCGTACGGCTCCCGTGTGCTCGTCTCGGCGCGGCGCCTCGAGGGCCTGGCCGCCACCAGGTCGGCGCTCGACGACCTGCCGCCGTTGACCGAGCACGCCTCGTCGCAGCTGCAGCCGCTCCAGCTCGAGGTCGTCCCGAACAGCGCGGACGCGGCATGAGGGGAACATCAGGAGGGCCGCTAGCGTTTACTCCAACAGGAAGGACGCGCCGCAACCGCTGCGCATGTCCGACGACATTCGTGGGAGAACACTGAGTCGATGAACGACGTACGGAACCTGATCGTGATCGGCGGCGGGCCCGCCGGCTACACCGCTGCGCTCTACGCGGCGAGGGCAAACCTGGAGCCCCTCGTCATCGAGGGCTTCAACTGGGGTGGCCAGCTGATGATCACGTCGGACGTGGAGAACTACCCGGGCTATGCCGACGGCGTGATGGGTCCGGCGATGATGCAGGACTTCCGGCGGCAGGCCGAGCGCTTCGGCGCCTCGTTCGTGACGGACGACGTCACGCGGGTCGACTTGTCGGAGCGCCCGTTCCGGGTCTGGGTGGGCGACGACGAGTACCGCGCCGACTCGGTGATCGTCGCGACGGGCGCGAGCGCGCGCCAGCTGGGACTTCCCTCCGAGGAGCTGCTCCAGGGCCGTGGCGTCTCGTACTGCGCGACCTGCGACGCGGCGTTCTTCCGCGACAAGGTCGTCGTGGTCGTCGGCGGCGGGGACTCGGCGATGGAGGAGGCGCTCTTCATCTCACGCTTCGCGAGCAAGGTCGTCGTCGTCCATCGGCGCGAGGAGTTCCGCGCCTCGCCGATCATGGTCGACCGGGCGCGGGCGAACGAGAAGATCGAGTTCGTGCTGAACAAGGTCGTCGAGGAGGTGCTCGGCGACGGCAAGGTGACGGGCATCCGCCTTGCCGACACGGTGACGGGCGAGGAGTCCGTCCTCGACACGGACGGCGTATTCGTCGCGATCGGCCACGATCCGAACACCGCGCTCTTCCTCGACCAGCTCGACCACGAGCCGGACACCGGCTACCTCGTCACGCGCGGGAAGTCCACGGAGACGAACATCCCCGGGGTCTTCGCGGCCGGCGACGTGCAGGATCACACGTACCGCCAGGCGGTGACGGCCGCGGGGTCGGGGTGCGCCGCCGCCCTCGACGCGGAGCGCTGGCTCAGTGAGCAGCACCACGCAGCGTTATCCGCAGCCGGCACGACAGGCTGACGTCCGCCGAAGCGCGGAGTAGCCTCGATGCGCCGTGACGGTGCAGTGGACCGATCTCGTCGACCCGACGCGAGAGGAGCTTCTCCGCGCCCTTCCCGGGACGGTCGACGAGGACGTGATCACCGCGCTGCTCGAGCCTCCGGGTGACGGACGCGCGGCGCGACCGGGGCTGACGGGCCACGGGACGTGCGTTCGAGCGGTGCTGGTCCATCCTCGGATGACCGCGGAGGGACGGGCCGCGTACCTCGTCCTCGACGTCGTCGCATCGCCGTCCGCCCTGGTGACGGTGCGGAAGTCGGGGCCGGACGGCGAGGTCGCGCCAGTCGACGGTGTCGGCGCGCGGGTCGACGCGGGCGTCGCGACCGGGGACGTCTTCCAGGCCGCGGTCGACGACTCCGCGGACGCGTTCCTCGAGCTCGTGGACGGGCTGTACGAGGCGATCGACGGCCTCGAGGGGGAGGTCGAGCACCAGTCGGGCGCGCACGTCCGGCGCCGCATCGCGCTTCTGCGCAGCGAGATCCTCCTCGCGCGCCGCACGTCGACCGCGACGCGGGGCGTCGCCCGGCGCATCGTGGACGGGCGCATCGACGTCGGGCGCTCGGAGCTCTTCCCACCGGAGATCGAGGTGCGGTTCGTCGACACGTACGAGACGCTCGTCCGTGTCACGGAGGAGCTCGACGTCGCGCGCGACCTGCTCGGCGGCGTGCGCGACTACTACCAGGCGAAGATCGCGGAGCAGCAGAACGAGGTCGCCAAGAAGCTCACCGTGATCGCCTCGCTCGTGCTCGTCCCGAGCTTGATCGTGGGGTTCTACGGCCAGAACTTCGCCGGGGAGTTTCGGGAGTGGTACTGGGGTATCGGAATCTCGGTCGGCCTGATCGTCGCGACCACGGTCGTTCAGCTCGTCCTCTTCCGCTGGCGCCGCTGGCTCTAGACCACCGAGCCCCAGGGACGCCACGTCATCCGGTACGCCGCGGCCCAGTGCTCCGGATGGGCGCGGAGCTGCGCCGTCCACGGTCGGCGAGCTCCTGGAGCAGCGCGCGCCGGCCGGCGGAGCGGCCGCTCGACCTCGACGCGGAAGCGTCGCGGGGCCGTGGATCGCACGGCCGCGCCGTCCTTGCTCCCGCCGACGCCGCCGCTACCCTCGGTTCCGGGTGAGCGCCCCGGCCCACACGCCGTCGTCCGCAGCGCCGCGGGTCGCCCTCGAGGCGCGCGTGCTGGCTCTGCTGGACAGGGTCCTGCCGTACCTCGGTCCCGGCCTGGCTCTCGTGCTCGGCGCCGTCGCGCTCGGTCGGCGGTCGCTCGACGCGGGGGAGGCGGTAGCCGTCGCTGCGGCGCAGGGATCGTTCTCGGACGTCGTCGAGCGCGGGCTCTCCGACGATCCCGCGCGTGCGGGCTACCTCGCGCTCCTCCAGCCGGTCGTCGCGTGGAACGACGCGGAGCACTGGGTCCGCCTTCCCTCGGTCGCCGCCTCCGTGGTGGCGGCCATCGCCGTCTACCGGCTCGGTCGCCGCGTGGCCGGCCGGCACGCGGGCGCTGCCGCGTCGATCCTCCTTGCGACCTCGCTCGGCGTCGTCCTCCTCTCGCGCACGGTCGGGCCGCTGGCTCTCGCCCTCGCGGCAATGCTCGTCTCGAGCGCCCTCTTCGCGCGCGCGGTCGAGCATGGGAGCGTCGTCTGGTGGGCGGCGTACGCCGTCAGCGCCGCGCTGCTCCCGCTCACGCATCCGATCGCCGCCGCCGCGCTCGGCGCGCAGATCCTGGCCCTCGTCGCGGCACGACGCGAGGTGGACCTCCGGCTCGCCGTCCCCGCGATCGGCGTCGCGACGATCGAGTGCGCGTTCTTCCTCGCGGCCGCGGCGATCGACCGCGCGGACGCCGTCGACGGCGCAGGTCCCCTCGAGCTCGACGACATCGGAGTCGGCGTCGGAAGGGCCGTCGGCTGGAATCCCGTCGTTGCGGGCGTCGCCGTATGGGGCGCAATCGTCCTCTTCCGGCGCGCCGAGTCGGGAAGGGGCCTCTGGAAGCTCGTACTGGTGGGCGGCCTCGCCGTGGTGCCGCTCGTGACGGTGCTGCTCGCGGGAATAGCGCTGCCCGTCTATCCGCGGACTGCTCTCACCGTTGCCGCGGGCGGCGTCTGCCTGGCTGCGGGAGTCGGTCTCGTCTCCATCAGAGACCGTGTGCTCCGGCTCGTGAGCTTCGGCGCGGTCGCCGTCGTGGCGGTCGCCGCCATCGCGACGGCTGCGACGGGCGAGACGCGTGAGGACTGGCGTGCGGCCGGCCGCATCGTCCAGGCGAAGACGACCGCCCGGGACACCGTCGTCGTGCTACCCACGCGGGCGCGCGCCGCCTTCGCGTACTACCTGCCGGACGTGCGCACGAGTCTCGTCGGGCGGGGACGGGCTGTCACGGTCGTGGTCGCCGGCGACCCGACGGCCGCCGTCGCGGTCGCCCGGCAGGTCGTCGCCCCGCCGCGATTCGCATTGCTCTCCGAGGAGGCCGCGGGCTCGCGTCTCGTCGTGCAGCGCTGGGTCAGGCCCTGAGCCGGGTGGCGTGGGTCGCTCGGCGATCCCGCGCGCGGCGTTGCTCGCTCTGCTCTCCGACCTGATCGAGGCGCCCCGAACCCGATCGCCCGACGCGGGTGGGCGATGCCGGTCAGCGGCCCTCCCTCGCGGCGTGCAAGCCGCTCGAGGCCGCCGACGCGGTCGTGCTCAGCGACCACCCTGCCCGGCCCGTCCTTCGGGAGCGACCGGCACGTTGAGCAGTTCCGTCCGGGCCGACGGGCAGAGATCGACGAGGACGCAGTCGTCGCAGCGGGGCCCGCGGGCATGGCAGATGCGGCGCCCGTGCCAGATGAGGAGGTGCGGGAACCGCGCCCAGTCCCCGCGCGGAACGACTCGTTGGAGGTCGCGCTCGATCTTCACCGGGTCGTCGTTGCGGGTGAGCCCCAGCCGCTGCGAGAGACGGCGGACGTGGGTGTCGACCACGATGCCCTGCGCATGCCCGAGCTCCGCCGCGACGACGTTGGCCGTCTTGCGGGCGACGCCGGGAAGCCGGAGGAGGTCGTCGAGGCGCCGCGGAACCTCCCCCTCGAACTCCTCGAGCAGCATGCGCATCGCGCCGCGGATCGACTTCGTCTTCTGGCGATAGAAGCCCGTGGCGTAGACGTCCCGCTCGAGCTCGTCGACCGGCGCCGCGAGGTAGTCCTCCGGACGCCGGTACTTGCGGAACAGCGTCTCCGTCACCCGGTTGACGTTGGTGTCCGTCGTCTGCGCCGAGAGCATCACGGAGACGAGGAGCTCGACGTCACTGCGGAACCGCAGCGCGATGGTGGCGTCCGCGTGCTCCTCCGCCAGCCGCCCGATGACGGGGCCGATCCGCTCCCGCCGCGTGCCGAGGCCCCGGCGACGTGCTTCCGCGACGTAGCTACGCGCCACGACTCTCGAAGTACTCCGTTGGCTCCTCGGCCGCGACCGGCTCGAGCAGCCAGCGGACGAGGTCGTGCGGGCCGAGACCGTCGACCTTCAGCTCGACCGTGGTGGGCCGGCCACGAGGCCCGGCCGCGACGTCGCCGCTCAAGACGATCAGGTCGACGTCGGCGAGCCGCTCGTCACCGAGTACCGCATCGAGCGCGGGGGGGTTTCCGTGCACGTCGTACAGCGCCGCGACCTGCATCCGGTCGGACGCTACCCGGCCGCCGTCAGCTCCTGTGCCGCCGCACCGTCCGGCGCGCCGCCGAGGCGCGGACCTGCGCAGACCCGGTCGAGCGCCGGGCAGCCCGAGCAGGCGAAGGGGCTCGGCGTCGGCCGGAAGTCGCCGTCGCGGATGCGCGCGATCGCCGCGCCGACCTCGTCCTCGAGTCCTTCGACGTCGCCGCGGCCGAAGGTCGCCGAGACGACGGACTCCGGGGCTTCGAGGAACTGGTAGAGCACCTCGACGTCGTCGGCCCCCCCGCGGAAGCAGGCGAGGGCATAGACGATCTGCTGCAGCCGGTACTCCGCCTCGAGGATCGTCGACGGCTCACGGCCGTCGAGCGCGTTCGTCTTGTAGTCGAGGACGATGGCGCTCGAGCCCGAGCGCACGAGGACGTCGAGCCTGCCGTTCAGCAGCACGCCGTCGAGGTCGAAGGCGAACGGCCGCTCGACGCGGACGTGCTCGAGCCCGGCCACGCGTCGCGCGAGCGACGACTCGCAATAGGCGCGCACATGGCGGTCGACGTGCTCGACCTCGCCGACGGTCACGGTCGGATACCAGCCGCGGACGAGCTCCTCGAGATCGTCGGGCACGGCAGGCTGGTGGAGATCGACCCGTTCGAGGACGCGATGAACCGCATCGCCGAGCTCGGTCGGGTGAAGGGCCCCGGCGCCGCCGGTGCCGTCCCGGGCCCAGTCGACGGGCCGCATTCCGGCCACGCGCTCCGCGTAGTAGCGGTAGGAGCACCGCTCGAACAGCGACAGGGCACTGAACGAGAGCCGTGTGAGCCCGTGAAGCGGGGGCTCCGGGACCGCCGTCAGCTCGCGCAGCCTCGGCGCCGGCGGCGGCAGGCTCTCGCCCGAGCCCTCGAACAGCGCCAGCTGACCGTTCGCCGCTGCCAGAAGAGGCTCCGGCTCGCGTCCCTCCGCCCGGCTGGGTTCGGCCCGTCCGCGGTCGACACGAAGGAGCACCGTCGCGCCGCCGCGCTCCACCTCGATCGGCTCAGTGCCCGAGTGGCGGCGTGCGTCCTCCTCGAGGCCCAGCCTGTCAAGCACCCAGCCGATCGGCGTCTCCACGCTCTCGTCCGCTGCCGTGCCGATGGAGCCGGAGACGAGGAGGCGCTCCATCGCCCGCGTCATCGCGACGTAGTAGAGACGCAGGCGCTCCGCCCGCTCGGCGTGCTCCCGGTGCTCCTTGACGTCCTGATACGAGGCCGTGGTCACGCGGGTCCCCGTCGCCGGATGAGCCACCTTGAAGCCGAACCGGCCGTCGGAAAGGGCGAGGATGTCGGACACCGGCGGGCGGCTCCGCCCGGCGTCGGCGACGACGACGACCTTGAACTCGAGACCCTTGGCGGCGTGGATCGTGAGGAGCCGTACGGCGTCCGCGCCTTCCTCCTCGGAGACCGCGTCGGACTCCTTCGCACCTACGGCCTCTTGTCCCTCGACGAAGCGGACGAACCCCTCGAGGTCGTTCCCGCGGAGCTCCTCGTACGACCGGGCGAGACGCGCGAGCTTGCGCAGGTTCGCATAGCGCCGGCGGCCGTCGCGGCGGGCGAGCACGGCGAGGTCGTAGTCGTGTTCGGCGAGAACCCGCTCGCACAGGAGCTCGAGCGGCGCGTGGGCGGCCAGCTCGAGCAGGCGGTCGTACCGCTGGCGGAAGGCCAGCAGGAGCCGACGGTCGGTGTCGGCGAGATCACCGGGCAGCGTCCGCTCGAGCGCGCGGAAGATCGGCTGCCGCTGCGCCTCGGCCCGGATCAGCACGAGCGCGTCGTTCGAGACACCCACGAACGGCGACGCGAGGACGGTGAGCAGTGCCTCGTCGTCGTAGCGGTTCTGCAGGAGCCGCAGGTACGCGAGCAGGTCGGCGACCTGCTGCTGCCCGAAGTAGTTGCGCCCCGCGGCCCGGTACGTCGGCAGCCCAACCGAGCGGAGCTCCTCCTCGAACCACTCGGCGTCGGTTCCGGCCGCGAAGAGCAGGACGATCTCACCGGGGGTGGCGTCGCCGGCGTCGACGAGCTCACGGACGCGCGCGGCGACGTGTCGCGCCTCGGAGCGCCGCCAGTGGACGCCCGCCTCCGCGGCCGCCGCCTTGTCCGTGACGAGCAGCTCGAAGGCGTTGCGCAACGGCGATGCGCTCCCGTCCGCCGGCTCGAGCTGCCGGAACTCGTCGCCGAACTCCGCGCCGAAGAGCTCGTTCACCGCACTGAGCACCTCGGGCCGCGAACGGTGGTTTCGTGTCAACGGAAGCACGGTGGGAGCGGCGGCACGCCGCTCGCGGAACACCGCGACATCGGCATGCCGGAAGCCGTAGATCGACTGGAACTCGTCGCCGACGACGAACAGGTCGCTCTCCGCTCCGGAGCCGAGCAGGTCGAGCAGCTGCGTCTGCAGGCGGTTCGTGTCCTGGAACTCGTCGACCATGATCGCGCGGAAGCGCTGCCGCTCGCGCTCGCGGATCTCCCCGTCGTCGCGGAGGAGGTCGCGCGCCTCGAGCTGGAGGTCTTCGAAGTCGAGCGCGGACTCCCGCCGCTTGAGCTCGGCGTACGAGGCTGCGAACATCGTGAGGAGCTCCTGGAGGAGGGCGCGGTCGCGCGCCGCGAGATCCTCCAGCGCTGCAGCGACGACGGCATCCCGCGCCTCCGCGAACGCAGCTGCGCGAGGTCCGCGGGTCTTCGTCTCGGACAGCGCGAGGAGACGTTCGGGACGCGCAGTCGACTCGACGAGCTCGAGTGCCGCGCCGGCGGCCCCGCGCTGCGCATCGGTGGCGCCGGGGTCGGAGAGCAGGCAGCCGGCGGCGTCACGGAGCGCGTCGAGGCGCTCGGACAGCGGCGCCCTCGCGCCGGGCTCGAGAACGAGCTCTCGCCCCGCGGAGCGGAGCGTCGCGTAGACCTCCGTGAGCATGTGCCGTAGGCCGACGGCGCCATAGGTCGCGAGCAGCTGCCAGCGGTCGGGTTCGTCCATTGCGCAGAAGCGCTCGAGCGCGGTCGTGAACGCCTCCGCCTGGAGGACGAGGGCCTGGGGCTCGTCGAGGACGCGAAACGCGGGGTCGACTCCGGCGGCGAGCGGGTAGGCACTCAGCAGCCGGCGGCAGAAGCCGTGGATCGTGGACACCCAGGCGCTGTCCAGCGCGAGGGCGAGGTCCCCGCGGCCGAGCTCGAGCAGCCTCGACCTGATCCTCCCTCGCAGCTCCCCGGCGGCGCGCTCGGTGTAGGTGATGACGAGCATCGAGTCGACGTCGACGCCGTCGTCGACGACGGCGCGAACGAACCGCTCGACGAGCACCGCCGTCTTGCCCGTCCCGGCGCCCGCCGCGACGAAGACGTCGCCCCTCGCGTCGATCGCCGCCCGCTGCTGCTCGTTGGCCCGCGAGCTCACGACCGGTCCTTGCGGCACATCCGCCAGAGGTCGCACCACGGCGGGCAGTCGCCGCCCTGCGGGTCGTGGCGGACGTCCCCGGCGCGGATCCGCTCGACGAGCCCGACCGCCGTCTTGCGTGCGTCGTCGATCGCCTCGTCGAACTCGGCCTCGTCGAGGTAGTCGCGCGAGCTGAACCCGGGCACTGCGTCGTCGCCCGCTCGCAGCAGACCGCGCGGCCGTCGTCCTCCCCCGACGGGAACATACACCCCGCCCATGGGCTCCAGGCCGAGGTTCTGCCGGAGCACGAGCATGTACAGCGGCAGCTGCAGGAGGTCGCGGTCCCGAATCTGGCTCGCGGACGACGCCGCACCCGACTTGTAGTCGACGACGATGCCCCGCGCCCCCATGGGATCGCCGTCGACTCGGTCGATCTTCCCGCTCACGACGACGCCGGGCTCGAGCTCGAACGAGCGGAAGGACACCTCGAGATGGCGCGGAACGAACGCCGACTTCGACGTCGCCTCGTCGCGCACGAGCTGCTCGAGGTCACGCTGGAGGCCCTGCTCGAGCTCGCGGCGGTCGAGGTCCCCGGCGTCGATGCGCAGTCCCGTCTCGACGGCGTCCGCAACGCACTCCCGCATCAGCCCGACAGCTTCCTCGACGTTGGCCTCGGTGACCCGGTCCGCGCCCGGAACCGCGCTCGGCAGCTGCTGGTAGAAGCGCTGGAGCGCCGCATGGAGGATCGAGCCGCGCAGCATGCGATCGATCTGCTTGTCGATCGTCGCCGGCCTCAGATAGCGCTCGACGAACCACGCGGACGAGCACGAGGCCATGCGCTCGAGCTCGGAGACCGAGTACGAATCGCGCCCGAGCAGCCGTAGCGCGCGCTCGTGGGTCACGCGGGTCGTCCGGGCGAACGCCGTGGTCGCGCGTGAAAGACGTCGGTCCCAGCCGTTCTCGCGCGCGACCGCGGCCGCCTCGCGAGGCTCGCGCGCCGCGACGACTGCGAGGGCACGCAGCCGCTCGCGCTCGGTCGCCGCCGCCTCGAGCTCCGGCACCAGCGCGGAGAGCGGACGGCGATGGGTGGCGTGCCGCACGTCGTCCTCGTCGAAGAGCTCTCGGACGGCCTCCCAGAAGGGGCTCGGCTCCCGCGGGGAGCCCTCGTCGCCGACCGCCTGGCGTACGAGGATCAGCCGGCGTCGTGGCCTCGAGCACGCCGTCGCGAAGAGGTATCGATCGCGGCTCGCCGCATCCGGGCGGACGAGCCGGGCGCCCCGCCGCTCGTCGAGCGCTCGGCGCGCCTCGTCGTCGACGAAAGGTTCGATCCGCGGCCGCCGCGGCAGCGAGCCTTGCTCGAGCCCCACGACGAACACGACGTCGAAGCGGCGCGTGCGGGCGCGGAGAAGATCGAGGACCGCGACCTTGCCGGGCGTCCCCGTGCCGTCGCCGCGGACAGTCGCGCGTTCGAGCCCCGAGAACAGCTCGCCACGCGTGAGCTCACGGCCGTCCTGGGAGAGCGCGTCGAGCTCGTCGAGCGTCCGCGTCACTGCGTCGTGGGAGCGCAGGTCGGACTGCGCGCGCGGCCCGAGGGGCGGTGCAGAGGTTCCGTGCGCGTTGCGGAGCATCGTCGCCGCGAGCCTCCGAACCGCCTCGATCGGCGGGTCGTCCGTGCGAAGCGCGTCGAACGGCGGCAGCGAACGCCCGTCGCGAAGCTGCACCGCGACCTCGACGGTGCGCTCCCCGGCGACGATGCCCCGGCCGCGGAGCCTCCCCTCGACCCAGTCCACGTCCTTGCGCTGCAGCCCCGAGTACGGCGAGCGGAGATGCGCGAACAACTCGGGCCGCTCGCCGTCCAGCCAGGCGAAGCGGAGGAGGGAGAGCAGCGCATGGCCATAGGGTGTCGAGCGCAGCGGCGTCCGTCCTTCGAACGCCACCGGTACCCCGAACGCCGCGAACGCCGCCGCGAGCGGCAGCCGGACGCCTTCGACAGAGGGGCAGACGACGCCGATCGCGGCGGGCGGTGTCCCGCCGCGCACGAGTCCCAGCACCTCCTCCGCGACGAGCTCGAACGTGCCTCGGGTGCCTGCACCCTCGAGCCAGCGGATCGCGCCGTCGAGCCGCGCCCGGTGCGGCGCGTCCGTGAAGAGCGCACGCTCGACGTGGGCGAGATCCGGCGGCAGGAAGTCCTCGGCGCGGGGCGGCAGCTCGACGACCGCGTCCCCTGCGATCGCGGACAGGTCGGCCACCGTTCGTCGGAGCGAGGCGTAGACCGCGCGGCCCGGCTCGTAGGGAATCGAGACCTGCACCTCCGCGCGCGCCGACAAGGCCTCGAGCAGGCGCCACTCCGCGCCCGTGAGATCCTCGAAGCCGTGCGCGAAGACGGGGCTGCCGCCCCAGGACGCGAGGTCGCCGGTGAGCCGCTCGACCGCTCGCCGGCGCAGCGAACCGCGGTCCCAGACTCCGAGCCGAGCGAGCGCGTCGCGGTATCCCGCGGCGATCGCGGCGAGAGCGGGCGGCAGGTCGTCCGGGTCGAGCAGCGCGCCGTCGAGCTCGGCGAGCGATCGGCCGACGGCATCGGCGAACCCCGGAAAGCGCGCGCCGTCGGGGTCGACGGCGTCGCAAACTCGCTTGAGGAGGACGGCCCGCGCGCCGTCTCCGAGGCCCGGCCTGCCCGCTCCATCGCCGTGGGCGAGCGCCTCGAACAGCGTGTCGAACGTCCCGATCGTCCCCGCCAGGAGCCCACCTCGACGCGCAACGAGCTCCCGCTCGGCGCGCTCGACGTCGGCGCGGTTCGGGACGATCAGCCAGGGATCGAGCTCGGCGGCCGCGAGAAAGCCGTCGAGGAGCCGCCCGACCTTGCCGGCGTGCGCCGGACCGACGACGAGGGAGAGCCCCACCGGCGCATGGTAGTCGGGCCCTTCCGCCGATCCTGCAACGCGAACGCCGAGCGACGCGCCGTTTGTCGCACGGAGCGGAAAGGGGCGAAGGGGCTCCGGCAGCGCCGGAGCCCCGCGGCCTCACGCGAGCGACTTCGGCTTTCGCCCTCGGCGGGCGACCGCGGCGCCGGGCATTCCGCCGGCACATGGATCGCAGAGATCCGCCGCCTTCGCGCCGCGCCGAGCGTCGTTGAAGGTGACGCGCATGACCGCGCCTTTCCCCTCCTCGACTTCGGAACCGCACTTGTCGCAGACGAGCACTGTCTTTCGGGCCACATTTCCTCCAGTTGACGGAAATCATGATCGGCGATTTCCATCGGATAGACGCCAACGAGTTACCGAGCAGTATACGAGCGTCTTTCGCACGATTTCCAGTCCGACTTCCGACGCTCAGCCGGTCTAGACTTCCGCCTCGATGGACGCGAGAACGATCGTCGTGCTCGAGGGCGACCAGACCGGCCAGGAACTACTCGACGCCGCCCTCAGGGTGCTGCAACCCGATGTGCTGGGGCTCGAGCTCGAGCTCCCGCGCTTCGACCTGTCGCTCGAGCACCGACGCGAGACCGGAAATCGCGTGGTCCACGAGGCTGCGAGTGCGATCGCGTCGCACGGGCTCGGGCTGAAGGCCGCCACGATCACTCCCGAGGGGCACGACGACGTCGGGTCGCCGAACCGCATCCTGCGCGAGGACATCGGCGGCAAGGTGATCGTCCGCACCGGAAGACGAATCCCGGGTGTCCTCCCGGTCGGCGGCGTGCACTCTCCGATCTCGGTCGTTCGCATGGCCGTGGGCGACGCATACGGCGCGAAGGAGTGGCGCGAGGGCGACGGCGACCACGAGGTCGCATTCCGGACCGAGCGCATCGAGCGGAGCGTCTGCCGTGCGGTCGCCGAGTTCTCGTTCCGCCAAGCGGAGCGAATGGGAGCGAAGGTGTTCGGGGGCCCGAAAT
The DNA here is from genome assembly GCA_036265415.1 of Gaiella sp. Taxonomy (GTDB): domain Bacteria; phylum Actinomycetota; class Thermoleophilia; order Gaiellales; family Gaiellaceae; genus Gaiella. The sequence continues at coordinate 23,959 of DATAPC010000076.1, read as the reverse complement.
ACACGGTGAGCCCGGTGTACGAGGGAATGCTCAAGGAAGAAATGGACGCAGCAGCAGAGCGTCACCCAGACGTTCCGTACGAGCCGCAGCTGATCGACGCGACATTTGCGCTCCTGATTTCGTCGAGCGGTGCGCCGATGGTGATCCCGGCGCTGAACCGCGACGGCGACATCCTGTCGGACCTCGTGCTCCCGCTGTTCGGCTCGATCGCGGGCTCGGAGTCGTTGCTCGTCGCGTTCGGCGACGACGGCGTCGACCGGCCGACCGCCCTCATGGCCGAAGCCGCGCACGGCACCGCGCCGGCGCTCCAGGGAAAGGACGTCGCGAATCCGATGGCGATGATCCTCGCCGCGGCTGCGCTGCTGGCTCACACCGAGGACGAGGAATGCCAGGAGGCCGGGCGCGCGATCCGCGAAGCCACCCTCGAGGCGGTCGCCGAGGGGATCCGCACGGCGGACCTGAGCGGCCACCACGGCACCACGGCGTTCACCGACGAGGTGATCCGGCGCACGCGGACGAAGCTCGAGGTCTGGGCCTCGTTGTAACGAGGTCTCAGGCCGCGGCTGCCGCCTCGCCCCAGACGAGCTCGCCCCCACCGAGCGCCGCGAGGAACGCCTCGGCGATCTCGGGATCGAACTGTGTGCCCGCACATCGGTCGATCTCGTCCGCAGCAGCCTCCAGGTCGAGTGACGGGCGGTACGGGCGACCCGAGGTCATCGCGTCGAACGCGTCTGCGACCGCGAGGACCCGGCCCTCGACGGGGATCGCCGTCCCCGAGCGGCGGGTCGGGTAGCCGCCACCGTCCCAGCGCTCGTGGTGGAACAGGACGTAGGGCAGCGCCGGCTGGAGCGAGGGCACGCCGGCGATGAGCCACAGCCCCTCGACGGGATGGGCCCTGATCTCCGCGAGCTCTCCCTCGTCCAGCGTGCCCGGCTTCGACAGCACCTCCGGACGCACGTTCACTTTGCCGACGTCGTGCAGCGCGGCGCCGAGGCGGAGCGCCTCGAGCTGCGACTCGTCCCAGCCGAGCCGCACGGCGACCGCCTCGGCATTGGCTGCGACACGGGCCGCATGCGCACCGAGCGCAGGGTCGCACACATCCATCGCGGTCGCGTAGGCGGCGAGTCGAGCCACGGGATGTCTGGTTCCCTCCGCGCCGCCGGAACCCTTCCCGTAGATTTCGTCCGCCGATGCGAGTCTCCGTGCCCCGCGAGTCCGCGCCCGGCGAGCAGCGGGTCGCCCTGACCCCCGAAGGCGCGGCGAAGCTGCAGGCGGGCGGATTCGACGTCGTCGTCGAGCGTGGCGCAGGCGTCCTGGCCGGTTTCCCGGACGAGCAGTACTCGGAGCGCGGCGTCCAGCTCGGCGAACGAGACGGCCTTTACGCGGAAGCAGAGGCCGTAGTGCGCGTCAGGAAGCCGGCCGCCGAGGAGATCTCCGCGCTGCGGGACGGGACCGTGCTGATCGCCTTCCTCGAGCCGTTGACGGACGCCGCCGGCATCGCGGCGTTGCGAGACCAGGGCGTGGTCGGCTTCGCGATGGAGTCGATTCCGCGGATCACCCGCGCGCAGTCGATGGACGCGCTCTCGTCGCAGGCGACGATCTCCGGCTACAAGGCCGTGCTGCTCGCGGCCGACCGGTGTCCGAAACTCTTCCCGATGCTGATGACGGCGGCGGGCACGATCGCACCCGCCCGGACGCTCGTTCTCGGTGCCGGGGTCGCGGGCCTCCAGGCCATCGCCACCGCGCGCCGGCTCGGGGCCGTCGTCTCCGGGTTCGACGTCCGCCCCGCCGTCGCCGAGCAGGTCGAGTCCCTCGGCGCATCGTTTCTCGACCTCGGCGTGCGAGCGGAGGAGACCGAGGGCGGCTACGCGCGCGAGCTGACCGAGGAGCAGCAGGCGGAGCAGCAGCGGGCGCTGGAGGCGCGGCTGCCGGATTTCGACGTCGTGATCACGACCGCCGCGGTCCCCGGCCGTCCGGCCCCGACGCTGATCCCCGCCGACGCCGTCGACGCGATGCGCCCGGGCTCGGTGATCGTCGACCTCGCGGCAGAGAGCGGCGGCAACTGCGAGCTGACAGAGCCCGGCCGGGAGATCACCCATGCCGGCGTCACGATCGTCGGGCTCACCAATGTGCCGTCGCTGATGGCCGCGGACGCGAGCCGGCTCTACGCGCGCAACGTGGGCACGCTGCTCGAGCACCTCGCGCCCGCCGGAACGCTCGCGCTCGACTTCGACGACGAGATCACCGCCGGCGCGTGCGTGACCGGCGGCCCCGCGGAGGGAGCCGCATGACCGACATCGGCCTCGTCACCGAGCTCACCGTGCTCGTGCTCGCGATCTTCCTCGGCTTCGAGGTGATCTCGAAGGTCCCGACGATGCTCCACACGCCCCTCATGTCGGGGACGAACTTCATCCACGGCATCGTCGTGGTCGGCGCGATCGTCGTGCTCGGTTTCGCCGACGACGGGTTCACGAAGACGATCGGGTTCGTCGCGATGGTGCTCGCGTCCGCGAACGTGGTCGGCGGCTGGTTCGTCACCGACCGCATGCTCGAGATGTTCAAGCGGCGCCCGGACGAGAAGCGGGAGCCGAAGCGGTGATCTCGGACCCGGACGTCGTCGGGACCCTCTACCTCGTCTCGATCATCTGCTTCATCCTGGCGCTGCGCTTCCTCTCGTCGCCGAAGCACGCGCGGAGAGGCAACTGGGTCGGCGGCGTGGGCATGGTCATCGCGATCGCGACGACGCTCGCCCTCGACGGGATCTCGAACTGGCTGCTGATCATCATCGGCGGGGCCATCGGCTCGATCGTGGGCGTCGTCGGCGCGCGCACCGTGAAGATGACGGCGATGCCGCAGATGGTGGCCCTGTTCAACGGGGTCGGCGGCGGCGCGGCGGCGCTCGTGGCGCTCGCGGAGTTCCACGTCGCCGAGGGCGGAGACCTCGGCTCCGAGGAGATCGTCTCGATCGTGCTCTCCGCTCTGATCGGGTCGATCTCCTTCTCCGGCTCGATGATCGCATTCGGGAAGCTCCAGGAGCTGATCTCGGGTCGGCCGATCGTGTTCGTCGGCCAGAACGTCGTCAACGTGGCGATCCTGGCCGCGGGGGCCGGCCTCGGGATCGCGCTGATCGCGGGCTGGGACGAGCAATGGGCGCTGATCGCGCTGATCGGGCTGGCGCTCCTCTTCGGCGTCATGTTCGTGCTGCCGATCGGCGGCGCGGACATGCCCGTCGTCATCTCCCTTCTCAACGCGTTCACGGGGCTCGCCGCGTCCGCCACGGGGTTCGTCCTCAACTCGACGCTCCTGATCGTCGCCGGCATGCTCGTCGGCGCGTCGGGCACGCTCCTCACTCTCCTGATGGCGAAGGCGATGAACCGCTCGGTCGCCAACGTCCTCTTCGGGGCGTTCGGCCAGGTGCAGACGGGTGCCGGCGCCGCGCGCGTCGACGACGGGCGGACGGTGCGCGCGACGACGGCGGACGACGTCGCCGTCCAGCTCTCGTTCGCGCGCAAGGTGATCATCGTCCCCGGGTACGGCCTCGCGGTGGCGCAGGCGCAGCATGACGTGCGGCAGCTCGCGGAGCTCCTCGAGGAGAAGGGGATCGACGTGGCGTACGCGATCCATCCCGTCGCGGGCCGCATGCCCGGGCACATGAACGTCCTGCTCGCCGAGGCCAACGTGCCGTACGACCAGCTGAAGGAGATGGACGAGATCAACCCGGAGTTCCCGCAGACGGACGTCGCGCTCGTGATCGGCGCGAACGACGTCGTGAACCCTGCGGCGCGGAGCGACCCAGCGAGCCCGATCTACGGCATGCCGATCCTCGACGTCGACAAGGCCGCGAGCATCGTGGTCATGAAGCGATCGATGGCTCCGGGCTTCGCGGGCATCGACAACGAGCTCTTTCTCGACCCGAAGACGACGATGCTGTTCGGCAACGCGAAGGACTCGATCGTCAAGCTGATCGCGGCCGTCAAGGCGCAGTGACGCCCGATCAGGTGATCCGGACCCGGAGGCCTCGGTGCGATGAGTGAGACGAGACCGGTGGAGGCGACGTCGACCACGATCCGAGACGAAGCGGAGCTCCGACGGCTCCTCGGTGAGCCCGGCGACCTCGTGCGGGCGAAGGTCGGCGACCGGCTGAACGAGCTGACGCGCCAGTTCGTCGACCGTTCGCCGTTCGTGCTCCTTGCCACCTCGGCGCCCGACGGGACGTGCGACGTCAGTCCCCGCGGCGACCCTCCCGGCTTCGTCCGCGTGCTCGACGAGCGGACGCTCCTCCTCCCCGACCGCCCCGGCAACCGACTCGCCGATTCCCTCCGCAACATCCTCGCGAACCCGAACGTCGGCCTCCTCTTCGTCGTCCCGGGCATCGGCGACACGCTGCGCGTCAACGGCCGGGCGACGCTTGTCACCGACGAGGACCTGCTCGGCTCCTCCGCCGTCGAGGGCAAGCTGCCTCGACTGGGGATCCTCGTCGAGATCGACGCGGTCTTCACGCACTGCTCCAAGGCGTTTCTCCGCTCGCAGCTCTGGGATCCGACGCGGTACCTCGAACGCCGCGAGCTCCCGTCGTCGGGCGAGATCCACCGCCGCCGCGACCCCTCCTTCGACGCCGACGCCTACGACGCCGACCGGGCAGAGCGGTACGCGCGGCGCGAGGGCTTCTACTAAAGGCAGATGTCCGTCCCGGTCTTCTCGCGTGAGGCCGTGCTGGAAGCCGTCTCGCCGCGGGACGCGTACGCCGCCGTGCGCAACGCGTTCGTCGCCCATCACCTCGGCGAGTGGGCGATGCAGCCGAAGCTCTACGTCACGAACTACCCGGCCGGCGATTTTCGGGCGATGCCCGCGATCGGCGGCGGGCATGCGCTGCTGAAGTGGGTCACGTCGTTTCCCGGCAACCCCGCCCTCGGCCTGCCGACCGTGACCGGGATCGTCGTCCTCTCGAACTCCGAGACGGGCCAGCTCGAGGCGGTGCTGGACGCGGCCTCGGTCACGGCTCTCCGCACCGCGGCCGCCGGAGTCCTTGCAGCCGACACACTCGGCCGCGAGAACGGGTCGTCGGTCGCCGTTGTCGGCTGCGGAGTGAACGGCGCCGAGACGGTGAGGATGTTCGTTGCGCACGGACGAACCCCGGTCGTCTGGGACGTCGACGAGGCGCGGCGCCGGTTCGTCGCGGACCAGTTCGGGGCGGAGGTCGCCGACTCGCTCGACGAGGCGCTCTCGCGCGAGGTCGTGGTCACAGTGACGCCGGGACGCGACGTCCTCTTCCCGCAGGGCTCGCTGCGGCCCGGCCAGCACGTCTCGCTGATGGGCGCAGACGGGCCGGGGAAGGCCGAGATCGCGACCCAGGAGCTCGGCCGGGCGCTCCTCTTCTGCGACGACTGGGGGCAGGCGAGCCACGGCGGCGAGCTCGCGGCGGGCGTCGCGTCGGGGCTCGTCGACCGCGAGGACGTGACGGAGCTCGGAGCGGTGCTCGCCGGAAACGCACGTGGGCGCGTGGGCGAAGACGACGTCACGCTGTTCGACTCGACGGGCCTCGCGATCCAGGATCTCGCCATCGCCAGGGCGGCCCTCCTCCACTCCGTCGAGCTCGACCTCCCGCGTCTCGAGCTGTAGCGCGCTCCCGCGGCGCGCGCACGGGTCAGCCCAGCAGGCGGGCGGGCTCGAACAGGTCCAGCAACGGATCGCGGTCGCCGAGGAGGGCGCGGGCGACGAGGCGACCGCACCCGAAGCCGAGGACGTTGCCGTGACCGGAATAGCCGGCCGCGACCCATGTCTGCGGCTCGCCGGGAACCGGCCCGACGACGGGGAGGAAGTCGAGCACGAGACCGAAGATGCCGGCCCAGCGATAGTCGATTCGCACCTCGCGACCGACGAGGTCGTCGACGAAGGACGAGAGCGCCCGCTGGACGTCGTCCGTCACGGCCTCCTCGGCGGTGAACTCTCGGTCGAGCGAGACGTCGCGGAAGCCGCCGGCAACAATTCTCCCGTCCTCCGCCTGATGCCAGTAGTCGAATCCGTGGCGGGCGTAGTGCGGTGTCTCGAAGAATCTCTCAGGGAGCGGCTCGGTCGCGATCACCTGTCCGCGCGTCGGAACGATCAGGCCCTCGAGCTCGCCGAGGAGGCCGCTCGGGTAGCCGTCGGTGGCGACGACGACCGCGTCCGCGTCGAGCTCCGCGCGGTCGGTGACACGACGGCCCGTGACGAAGACGGCACCCGCATCGCTGGCACGCCCTGCGAGACGCCGGACGAGCCGAACGGGCTGCAACGCCGCGTCCGTCGGGTGATGGATCGCGGCCGTGAATCGACCGGAAAGGGGACCCTCGGGTGCATCGATCCACTCGGCCGCCAGCCCGTCCGCGTGGAGCGCCTCGAGCTCGTCGCGCAGCTCCTCGCGTTCGTCCCCGTCCGCGGCGAGGCGGAGGCTTCCGAGCGACCGGAAACTGTCGCCGGCGAGCGCTTCCATCGCGCGCAACTCGGCCTCGGTCCACTGCCAGAGCGCGAGTGCGCGCTCCCGACCGACCGACGCGACGACCTCGTCGTAGGGTGCGGCCGTCCCGCGCAGGGCGAACCCGCCGTTTCTCCCGCTTGCGCCCTCGGCGACGCCACGCTCGTCTGCGACGCGCACGCTGACGCCCGCCTCCGCGAGGGCGAGGGCGCAGGCGCAACCGGTCACGCCGGCGCCGACGATGCCCACGTCGACGTGCCCCATGCCGTCCACCGCCGACGAGGACGGCCCCGCGTCGGCCAGCCAGTATGGCGTCACCGCGCGATCGTACTTCGCACCACCCCCTCGTCCACCGTGACGGCGCCGGCAAGCTCGAGCAGCGCGAGTGCCGCAGCGAGCTCCGACGCGCCGAGCCCCGTGACGCGGCTCAGCTCGTCGGCCGTCCCGGCCCCCGCGGCGAGCGCGGCGAGCACCTTCGTCGCGAGCGGGTCGTCCGCCGCCGGTGGCGCGGCGTGCTGCCTCTCGAGGCCCAACGACTCGAGCACGTCGGCGGCGGACGTCGCAGGCGTCGCCCCGAGGCGCAGGAGCGCATTCGTCCCGCTCGAGAGCGACGACGTGATCTCGCCCGGCACGGCGAGCACCTCCCTCCCGTCCTCGAGGGCGAAGTCGGCGGTGATCAAGGCGCCCGAGCGCTCACGCGCCTCGACGACGACGGTCGCGCGGGCGAGCCCTGCGATGACCCTGTTGCGAGCCGGGAACCTCCACGGCGCCGGCTCCACGCCGGGCTCGTACTCGGAGACGACGAGGCCGCCCGCGGCGACGATCGCGCGCGCGAGCTCCGCGTGCACCGCCGGGTAGTCGCGGTCGACGCCGCACCCGAGCACCGCGACGGTCGTCCCCGCGGCCGCGAGCGCGCCGCGGTGCGCTTCCCCGTCGATCCCCCGCGCCATCCCGCTCACGACGACCGCACCTGCCCTCGCGCATTCCGTGGCGAGCAAACGCGCCACGGTGCGACCGTAGCCCGAGCAGGCGCGTGCGCCGACGATGGCCACCGCCGCACGATCGAGCACGTCGAGCGGCGCCTCGCCGCGAACCCAGAGCCGTGCGGGAGGGTCCGGGATCTGGGCGAGGAGCCGCGGGTAGCCGCGCTCCCCCCGTCCGAACGAGCGCAGTGTCACCGCTCGCCGAGCCCTGTCGGAGACCGGTACGAGAGCGCCTCGGCGACGTGCTCGGGCAGGACGTCCGCCGAGCCGGCGAGTGCCGCGACGGTACGCGCCACCCGGGCGACGCGCATGCGTCCTCTGCCCGTGAGCGGCAGGCGGTCGACGGCGCGGTCGAGCAGCTCGGACGCCGCCGCGGTGCGCCGAGGCGTGTCGACACCGAGACGGGCCGCACCGTCGATCACGCGCGTCCTCACGGCGGCGGACGGCTCGGAAGGGCCTGCGGCGAGCTCCTCCGCCCTGGGTCGCGGCATCGCGACCACGAGGTCGAAGCGGTCGAGCAGCGCGCGGGAGACCTTGTCGCGGTACGCGGCGATCCGAGCCGGCGTGCAGACGCACTCGAGCTTCGCATCCCCCCTCCCGCCACACGGGCAGAGGTTCATCGTCGCGACGAGGCGGAAGCGAGCGGGGAACAGCGCACGCCCGCCCACGCGAGCGACCGAGACGACCCCGTCCTCGAGGGGTTGCCGGAGCGCCTCCAGCACCGAGCGCGGGAACTCGGGCAGCTCGTCGAGCAGCAGGACGCCGCGGTGCGCAAGGCTCACCTCTCCGGGCCGCGGCACCGTGCCGCCGCCGATCACCGCAGCGGCCGACGCGCCGTGGTGCGGGGCGCGGAACGGCGGCGTCGTGAGCAGGCCCGTGCCCGGCCGGAGGGTCCCGGCGACGGAGTGGATCCTCGTCACCTCGAGCGCCTCGTCGCGGGTGAGCGGCGGCAGGATCGACGGGAGCCGCCGTCCGAGCATCGTCTTCCCCGTTCCGGGCGGGCCGGCCAGTAGCAGGTTGTGCAAGCCGGCGGCTGCGAGCTCGAGCGCGCGGCGTCCACGCTCCTGGCCTCGCACGTCCGCCAGATCCGGTAGCCCGTGCCCGGGCGTCGTTGCGGCCCGCTCGGGCGGTGTGGGCTCGATGTCGTCCTCGCCGCGCAGGTAGCCGACCGCCTGGGCGATGTGACGGACCCCCACCGCCTCGATTCCCGCGAGCGACGCTTCGTGCGACGAGTCGGACGCACACAGCAGTCGGGAGAACCCGGCCCGCGCGGCTCCCTCGGCCGCGGCGATCGTCCCGGCGACCGGCCGGATCCGACCGTCGAGCCCGAGCTCGCCGATGCATGCGTGCTCGGCGAGGCGGTCGGCCGGCACCTGCTCGGACGCGGCCAGCAGCGTCAGAGCGATCGCGAGGTCGAACCCCGTTCCCTCCTTGCGCAGGGCGGCCGGAGCGAGGTTCACGGTGATCACGGTCTCCGGCCACGCGAGCAGCGCCGAGTGGACGCCGCTCCGCACGCGGTGCTTGGCCTCCTGGCAGGCGCGGTCGGCCAGCCCGACGATCGAGAACGCCGGCTGCTGGCCCGAGCGCAGGTGCGCTTCGACCTCGACGCGTCGCGGCTCGAGCCCGACGAGCGCGAAGGTGACCGCGCGACCGAGCACTCCTCGACCGTATGGCCGGAGGCGTCACGGGTCCGTGCCGGATTCGTGCCGAAAGTGTGACGGTGGGGCCCCGGCGTCGGGCCCCACCGCGTCACCTGCCTAGCCCGTGTAGCAGAGGACGTAGAGGGTGAAGGTGCTCGTGTTGCCGCTGTCGTTGCCGCCCGTGCCCCGGAAGCCGGTCACGGCGTTGTTCGTGCTGATGGGCGTGATGCGCTGCGTCCAGAGCTCGCGGTCGGCCGCGTCGTCGCTCCAGCCGGTTCCGGCCGAGATCGCCTTCTCGTTCGCATTGCAGTTGACGCTCACCGTCTCGGTGTCGTACGCGCCGTTCTGCGCCACGCCGCCTGGCACGACAACGCTCGCCTGGCGGACGGTGATCGGGCCGATCGTGCCGGCAGGGCCGGCCGGGCCGGCCGGGCCGGCCGGGCCGGCGGGGCCGGCCGGCAGCGAGCTGGCGACGAAGTCCGCCTTCGTCAACGAGCCGTTGAGCACCAGCGACCCCGTGACGGCGTTCCGGGCGATCTTCGCCCCGGTCACGCTGCGGTTCTTGAGCTTCGCGGCGGTCACCGCGTTTGCCTTGATCTGCACGGTGCCGACGGAGTTCGGGGCGAGTGCCGACACTGCTGCGACGCTCGTGCCGGTGAGCGCCACGAGCAGTGCGACACACGCGACGACCATGGCGGGAGACGGCCGGTGGCGGATCAACCTATCCATGTGACCTCCTGGTTCGGACGCGAACGACCGGAAGGATGGAGCAGCCGTGTGAGCATCCTGCAAAGGCGGTCGAGCGAGTCAGGCTGCGCGGCAGACGAGAATCGACTCGAAGTACTCCCCCGCCCGTCGGCCCGTCCGCCGGTTGACGTGGCGCTCGAGGCGGTCCTCGAGACGGAGGCCGGCGCGACGGAGGATCTCCGGGTAGAGATCGCGACGGTCGTTGACCACGATGCAGACCGGTGCGTCGGGGGCGAGCCGCCGTCGCGCGTTCGCGAGCACTGCCGCGACTCCCTCGACGTACCCGCGGATCGCTTCCCGGCCGAGCCCTCGAGCGGGACGCCCGAGCTCCGCCTCGCGCCTCTCGTCGAGGCCCAGCAGCTCGTAGGCGTATCGGTGCTGCTCGTGGTAGTCGATCAGGCCGGGGTACGGCGGCGAGGTGACCACGCCGTCGAACGGCCCGACGAGCTCGAGCTCGCGCGCGTCCCCGTGCTGGACCGATGCATGCGCGTCGTCCGCGCGGGCTGCCGCGAAGGTCTCGATGCGGTCGAGGGTGTCGACCGTGTACCGCAGGAGGAACCGCCGCGCCTCGGCGACCGGCGTACACGTCCGGCGGTGCTTGTGGCACCAGTACGGCGCGTGCTGCGGCTCGCGCGGGAAGTCGAGGTCGAAGTGGGTGGTGCGGCGGGCCGAACGGGCCGCCCGCGCGAGGATCACTCGGAGCACGTCGGCCGACGCGATCTGCTCGACCAGCGAGCGGAAGTGCAGCAGTTCGGCGGCGGCGCGCGGAGCGAACCAGTCTCGGACGTACGGGGTCGCGTCCGACGGCATCGCTCCGTCTGCTTCGAACGTCGACGCCTGCTCGTGCGCCCACACGAGATCCCGGCGAAGTGCATCGAGGTTGTGCCGACGCGTCTTCACCCGCATCAGCAGGCAATTGAACCCCGCGATGTCCACCCCCGTCGCGTCGCGGCCCGATTCGAGCGACTGGACGAGCGTCGTCCCCGACCCGGCGAACGGGTCGAGCACGTGCCCTCCCGGGTCGACGTACCGCTCGAGGAGCGCCTCCACGAGCTGCGGTACGAACTTGCCGAGGTACGGGTGGAGGCGGTGGACGTGCTTCGTCCGTTCTCGCTCTGGGAGCTGGCGCTCGGACCACGAGAGGTCGAGGTCGAGCCTGCCTGCGTACAACGCCTCCTGGGTCGCCGCCATGGGCGCCTATTCGGCGCCCACGGCGAACTCCCTGGTACTAGAAGCCGCGCGCGGCGTCGAGGGCCTCGAGCCGCGCGATCCGCACGGGGATCGGCGGGTGCGTCGAGAAGAGCGACGACATGCCGCCGCGGGAGAGCGGGTTCGCGATGTAGAGCGACGCGGTGGCCGGATTGACCTGCATCGGGACGGCCTCCACGCCACGCTCGAGCGTCCCGAGGGCGTCTGCGAGCGGCCGCCCCGTCCCGAGCAGCTCGGCCGCCGTCGCGTCGGCGAGAAACTCCCGCTGGCGCGAGATGGCGAACTGCAGCAGCATCGCGGCGAGCGGTGCGATGAGGATCGCCGCGATCGTGCCGACGAAACCGAGCGGGCTCTCGTCGTCGTCGCCGCCGAAGAGCCACTGGAACTGCAGGAAGTTCGCAATCGCGGAGATCGCCGCTCCGATCATCGCCGCGATCGTCGTCACGAGCACGTCGCGGTTGCGGATGTGCGACAGCTCGTGGGCGAGCACGCCGCGCACCTGGTCGCGCGGCATGAGCGCGACGAGGCCCTCGGTCACGGCGACAGCCGAATGCTGCGGATTGCGGCCGGTCGCGAAGGCGTTCGGCTGCTGCGAGGGGATCACGTAGAGGCGCGGAACCGGGATGCGCGCCCGAGCGGAGAGATCCTCGACGTCCGCGACGAGATCGCGCATCTCCCCGTCCTCGAGCGGCCGTGCGCGGCTCATCTTGAGTGCGATGCGGTCGGAGAACCAGAACATGGCGAAGTTGAACACGATCGCGATCGCGAGGAACACGACGATGCCGCCGGTGCCTCCGACGAGCCCGCCGACGGCGACGAAGAGCGCCGAGAGCCCGGCGAGCAGGATCCAGGTACGGGTACGGCTGGTCATGAGGCGGTTCGATTCCTTTCCGGCTGACGTGGATTCCTGTCAGCCGGAGGTTTCTCCCGCCTCCGCGCCGCGGAGGCCGACGCACCCGGGCACGCGTGGTGGTCTCACCTCACGGCCGTTCTGACGAGCGCGCCCGTTGGGGGATAGTGCCCCCCGGCTCTTCTGCTTCGGTCATGGAGTGTAACGGAACGGGCGTTCCCGTCATTCCCGGCGACTGCCTGCGTCAGCCGTCCGCGAGCTGCAGGCGCTCCACGCGGCCCTCGGTGACGGCGGCCAGCTCGAAACGGATCTCGAGAGAGGCGGTCTCGGGATGAGACTGGAGCCACGCGGCCGCCGCGCGGCGCACCCGGCGGCGCTTCTCCGCGTTCACGGCTGCGACGCCCCCACCGAAGAGATCCGGCGCCCGCTCCTTCACCTCGACGAACACGAGCCGCCGGCCGCGCCTGGCGATCAGGTCGAGCTCGTAGCGGCCGCTCCGGACGTTTGCGCCGAGGATTCTGTAGCCGCGGAGCCGGTAGTGACGCGCGGCGACCCGCTCGCCGCGGTTCATGCCGCGACTGTCTCGAGGTACGCCCGGCTCTGGAACGACCGGCGGTGCTGCGGGCAGGGCCCGTGCGCGAGGACGGCTCGCGTGTGCTCCGGCGTGATGTAGCCGACGTGCGACGAGAAGCCGTACCGCGGGTAGAGCGCGTCGAGGCGGCGCATCAGACGGTCTCGCGTCACCTTGGCGACGATCGACGCCGCGGCGATCGCCGCGCTCTTCGTGTCGCCGTCGACGACGGCGGTGTGCGGCGGCGCCAGCGGCCCCAGCCGGAAGCCGTCGACGAGGCAGGCCTCCGCGGGCGGGTGGAGCTCCGTGAGAACCTCTCGGAGGCCGCGAAGGTTCGAGCGGTGCAGCCCGTGGCCGTCGATCTCGACGGCCGAGATGACGCGCACGGTGGTCGCGCTCGCGGCGCTCAGGACTGCGTGGAAGAGACGCTCGCGCTCCTGCGGGTCGACCTGCTTGGAGTCGTTCAGGAGTGCGAGTGGCCGTACGCAGTGCCCTCGGAGCGCCCCGTAGTCGAGCAGCACGCCCGCGACGACGAGCGGCCCGGCGAGCGAGCCGCGCCCGGCCTCGTCGGCACCCGCCACGAAGCGCACGCCCAGGCGCCGGTCGTGGCGGAGCAACCGCTGGCCCGTCGAGAGCGGCACGGCACGAGGATATCCCGCGCTTCCGGACGGGACCGCGCCGGCTTCGTGCCGTCTCTCAGACGCCGAGTGTGCACCCTGCGTCGGGCGCGTCGAGCCGGACGCGGGTCGTCATCACGTTGCCGACCGGGATCAGGTCGACGTGGAACCAGTCGCACCCCCCGGCGGTGCGCCGTACGGCGCAGACCGACTCGGTCGCCTGCCGCTCGACGAACCACGGCCGGGGGTTCCCGGTGCAGTGGATGCCGTCGGTCTCGTACGCCGAGTCGCCGGCGACATGCGCCTCGACCGCCGCCCGCGCGAGACGCTGTGACGGGTCCTCGGCGCTGCCGCACCCGGCGAGGACGAGGATCGCACAGAGGAGCACGAAGGCCCCGACGATGCGCATGGGACGAATCTACGGGCTGCGCGAGGCGCTGCTACGACTGGCGCAGTTCGCGGACGCGCGACTTCTTGCCGACGCGGCCGCGGAGGTAGTACAGCTTCGCCCGGTTCACGTCGCCGATCATCGCGACCTCGAGCTTCTCGATCTTCGGCGAGTGGAGGGGGAACGTGCGCTCGACACCGACGCCGAACGAGTTCTTCCGCACCGTGAACGTCTCGCGTGCGCCGGACCCCTGCCGCTTGATGCAGATGCCCTCGAACACCTGCACGCGCTGGCGGTTGCCCTCGATCACCTTGAAGTGGACGCGGACGGTGTCACCCGCCTTGAAGGCCGGCACGTCGCGTAGCTGGCGCTGCTCGATGCTCTCGATGATCGTGCTCATGAAAAAGGTGACCGAAGGCCGGTCGCCGATGATAGCGGACGCCTCGACGCCAGGGCACTCGGCTCGAGCGACGGGTGTACCGCTCACGACGGCCGGCAACGACGCGACGGGGCGGTTGCGGCCCCGCAAGGGGACCCTTCAGGAATCCGACCGCTCGTAGGGCGGGGATCCGACCCGCGGGATTCCGCTCCTGCGGAATCACGCCTGGCGGGCTAATGGATACTCAGCCGGTTGGGTGGCCAGTAGGTCGCGAAGACCTTGCCGATCAGGTTGCCGCGCGGCACCGAGCCCCATTCGCGCGAGTCGCAGGACTGCGAGCGGTTGTCGCCCATCATGAAGTAGCCGTCCGTCGGGACCTTGACCGGGCCGAATTCCTCGGTGGGGCGCCTGCTCGCCTGGATGTACGGCTCGCGAAGCTCCTTGCCGTTGACGAAGACGTAGCCGACGCCGCGCCGGAGCCGCACCTCGACGGTCTCGCCGGGAAGCCCGATGAGCCGCTTGACGAACGTCCCTCCGGCGCCGCACTTGATCCGTGCCGCGTCGGGTGTGTCGAAGACGACGATCTCCCCCCGGCGTGGGTCGCGGAGGTGGTAGATGAACCGGTTGGCGAGAACGCGATCGGAGAAGCGCGCCTCGCAGCCCGACGCCGGCTTCGCGCAGTGGAGCGTCGGCTCCATCGAGGACGACGGGATGCGATACGGATTGACGACGTAGGCCTTGACGAGGAGGACGATCGCGACCGCGCCGACGATCGTCACGACCCAGTCGACGACGACGCGGATGGGGTCGGGAAGGCCGCGCGTCAGCCGGTCGACCGGATTCCGCGAGTGACGCATCGGGCGCGGAGGCGCTTCGACGGCGTCGGCCGGGCTCTCGAGCGGGATCTCGGCCGGGGTCGTCGGCCAGCCCGTATGCGCGTGGTCGCCGTCTCCCTCGGGGAGCGGCGCGGAGGGGCGCGCGACGGGCTCGTCGTCGGGGCGGGTCTCGGGAGCGCCGAGGCCGCTCACGAGAGGCTCCGCGCGCGGCTCTGCTCACGGCGCCAGCGGTCGATCCGGCCGTGGTCGCCCGAGAGCAGGACTTCGGGCACGTCCCACCCGCGGTACTCGGCGGGCCGCGTGTAGTGCGGATACTCGAGCCCCCGCTCGAGCTCCTCGGAGAAGCTTTCGTGCTCGAGCGACCCCTCCGCGAGGGCACCCGGCAGCCTCCGCGCGATCGCGTCGACCAGCACCATCGCCGGGAGCTCGCCGCCCGACAGGACATAGGGTCCGATCGACACGGCGTCCGTGCACAGATGCGTCACGATCCGCTCGTCGAAGCCCTCGAAGCGGGACGAGAGGACTGCGAGCTCGCGCTCGTCCGCCAGCTCCTCGACGAGCGCCTGGTCGAGCTGCCGCCCCTGCGGCGTCAGCGCGACGATGCGCGAGGGCCGGTCGTCGCCGTACGCCGCCGTGAGCGCGGCATCCACGACGTCGACGCGCAGCACCATCCCGGCCCCGCCGCCGTAGGGGTCGTCGTCCACCTGGCCGGCACGGAGCGGCGTCGTGTCACGGTAGTTGAGGAGCCGCAGCTCCAACTCGCCGCCCAGGACGGTCGCGAGTGGCTTCTGCTCCGTCAGCCAGCCGAAGGCGTGCGGAACCTGCGTGAAGACGTCGATGCGCACGGCGATGCAGCGTACCCCCTCGGGTCGACGCCTCCGTCCGCGCGGCGGCCGCCGTAACGCCGCCTTTGCGGCCGGTCAGGCGAGAAACCCGCGGTCGACGACGATCCTCCCGTCCTCGGCGTCGATCGATCGAACCGCGTCCTCGATCAGCGGCACGAGAGACCCGTCGTCGAGCTGGAGGTTGTCGTTGGCCGCCCCCGGACGGACGTCGGCGACCCGCCCGAGCGCGTCCCCGCGCTCGTCGACGACGAGGAGGCCGACGAGCTGGAAGACGTAGTAGCTGTCGGGAGCGGGGCTCGGCAGCGCCGAGCGGTCGACCGCGAGCTCCGCTCCCCGCTCGACGGCCCGATCGAGGCGGATCGCCCTCCGCCGGCCGCCGACGCGGCGCGAGACCTCGATTCGCGCGGGCAGTCCGTCGGCGAGCAGCGCTGCCCCGATCTCCCAGCGCCGGTCGTCGTCGCTCGCCCCCTCGACGACGAACGCGCCGTCGAGCCCGTGCGGACGGCCGACTCGGCCGATCGGCACGAGCCGCTCGTCGGACACGGATCAGTCCGCGATCTCGAGCACGAGCCGGCGGTCGCCGCGAGCTGCGGCCGACCGCACGACGGTGCGCAAGGCGCGCACGACGCGACCCTGCCGCCCGATCACCTTGCCGACGTCGTCCGGCGCGACGTGGAGCCGGAGGACGACGACGTCGCCCTCGTCGAGGCGCTCCACCTGGACGGCGTCGGGATCGTCCACGAGCCCGCGCGCGATCCAGGCGAGGAGCTCCTCCACGTGCCCTACGCCTCGATGCCGGCTGCCCTGATGAGCCGCGCGACCGGATCCGAGGGCTGCGCGCCCTTCGCGAGCCAGTTCTTGACCTTGTCCGCGTCGAGGTCGATCGTCGAGGGGTCGGTCTGCGGGTTGTAGCGCCCGATGATCTCGATGAAGCGGCCGTCGCGCGGCGAGCGCGAGTCGGCCACGACGACGCGGTAGATCGGGTTCTTCTTCGACCCGACGCGCGTCAATCTCATGCGTACTGCCATTCCCAGGAGTCCCTTTCTCTGTGTGCGACGGCGAATTGTGCCGGAAATCGCGACGCGTCACCGGCGCCCGCGAGCGCCGCGCGTCGGCGATGCCCCCGTGAGCTCGGGCGGGAGCGACGGCATCTTGCCCTTCCCCATCGCCTTCATCATCTTCTCCATCTGCTTGCGGGCCTGGAGGAGGCGGTTGACGTCCTCGATCGACGTCCCGCTCCCCGCGGCGATCCGACGGCGCCGGGGCCCGTTGATCGCATGCGGCGTGCGACGTTCGTGCGGCGTCATGGAGAGGACGATCGCCTCGATCCGGGCCATCTGGCCCTCGTCGACGTCGAGGCCGTCGAGCTGGCGGCCGATCCCCGGGACGAGCTTCATGACACCCTTGAGCGGCCCCATCTTCTTCAGCATCCGCGTCGAGGCGAGGAAGTCGTCGAAGGTGAACTGTCCCGCGAGGAGGCGCTTCTCCATCTCCTCCTGCTCGTCCTGCTCCACCGCCTGCTCGGCCTTCTCGATCAGCGTGAGGACGTCGCCCATCCCGAGGATGCGGGAGGCCATCCGGTCGGGATGGAACACCTCGAGCTGGTCGAGCTTCTCGCCCACCGAGGCGAACTTGACGGGCCGCCCGGTGATCGCCTTGACGGAGAGCGCCGCGCCGCCCCGCGCGTCGCCGTCGAGCTTCGTGAGGACGACGCCGTCGAAGGCGATCCGCTCCTGGAACGCGCGGGCCACCGAGACGGCCTCCTGACCGGTCATCGCGTCGAGCACGAGCAGCACGTTCAGCGGCTTGACCGCGTCGCGGACGTGCACGAGCTCGTCCATCAGCGCTTCGTCGATCTGCAGGCGCCCGGCGGTGTCGACGATGACCACGTCGCAGCCGTCGGCCGTCGCGCGCTCGAGCCCCTCCCGTGCGGCGACGACGGCGTCCGTCGTCTCCGTCCGGTAGACGGGCACCTGGAGCTGACGGCCGAGCTGCTCGAGCTGATCGATCGCGGCGGGCCGTTGGAGGTCTGCGGCGACGAGCCCGGGCGCCTTCTTCTCGTGCTTGCGGAGGTGCAGTGCGAGCTTCGCTGCCGTCGTCGTCTTCCCCGACCCCTGGAGCCCGCAGAGGAGGACGACGGTCGGCGGGCGCCCGAACGCGAGCTTCGAGTCCGACGCCCCCATGAGCTCGGTGAGCTCCTCGTGGACGATCTTGACGACCTGCTGGCCGGGCTCGAGACCCTTGAGGACGTCCTGCCCGAGCGCGCGCTCGCGGATCGACTCGACGAACCCCTTGACGACCTCGAAGTCGACGTCGGCCTCGAGAAGGGCGAGGCGGATCTCCCGCGTCGCGCGCTTCACCGTCTCCTCGTCCAGGCGCGAGCGGCGGCCGAGGTCGCCGAGGGCGTCCTGGAGACGGATGGAGAGCGCATCGAACATCGGCCCGAAAGCGTACCGTCGCGGTTCCGGCGGCCCGCCGGCGCACCGGCGCGACTCGTGGAACGGATGCAGCCGTCCTAGACTCCGGCCGTGGCCGAATGCGACCATTGCGGCGAGCACAACCTCGACTCCGCGCGGTTCTGCAGCTCGTGCGGGACGGTGCTGCCGACACGGGTGCACGAGGGCCTCGAGGTTCGCAAGACCGTCACGATCCTCTTCTGCGACGTGGCCGGATCGACGTCCCTGGGCGAAGCGACCGACCCCGAGACGACACGCCGCGTGATGGCGCGATACGCCGAAGCGATGACGGAGGTCATCGAGCACCACGGCGGAACGGTCGAGCGCTTCCGGGGAGACGAGGTCATGGCCGTCTTCGGCATCCCGGCCGCGCACGAAGACGACGCGCTCCGTGCGGTGCGCGCGGCGACGGCGATGCAGCGCCGCCTCGCGCAGCTGAACGCGGACCTCCGAGGCACGTGGGGCGTCGAGCTCGCCTGCCGCATCGGCGTCAACACCGGCGAAGTAGTCGCCGGCGATCCGGGCACCGGCGAGACCTTCGTCACGGGCGACGCGGTGAACCTCGCCAAGCGGCTCGAGCAGGCCGCCGATCCGGGCACGATACTGATCGGCACGGCGACCTACCCCCTGGTGAAGGACGCCGTCAAGGTCGGGCCTCGCGAGCGGTTCAGCGCGAAGGGCAAGAGCGAGCCGGTGGCGCGGTTCCGCATCGACGAGGTCGACGAGGGTGCGGCGGGCTACGAACGGCGCCTCGATGCGCCGCTCGTCAATCGGGTCGAGGAGCTGTCGACCCTCCGCCCCCTGCTCCGGGAGGCGTTCGCCGAACGTCGCTGTCGCATCGTCGCGGTGCTCGGCCCCGCCGGCATCGGGAAGTCCCGGCTCGCACGGGAGCTGGCGACCGAGCTTGCCGACGTCGCGGACGTCGCGACCGGGCGCTGCCTGCCGTACGGCAGCGGCATCACGTTCTGGCCGCTGCAGCAGCTCGTCGCCGATCTCGGCGGCATGGCGGCCGCCGAGGCCGCGCTCGCGGGGACACACGACGCTCACATCGTGCTCGAGCGTCTTCGCGCGGTGACGACGGCCGGCCAGGAGGACGCGCCGAGCACGGAGGTCTTCTGGGCCGTCCGGCGCCTCCTCGAGAGGATCGCCGATCGGCGACCGCTGCTCGTCCTGTTCGAGGATCTCCACTGGGCCGAGCCGACGATGCTCGACCTCGTCGAGTACCTCGCGGCCTTCGCGACGGGACCGCTCGTGCTCCTCTGCATCGCGCGCCCGGAGCTCCTCGAACTCCGTCCGGGTCTCGCCTCAGCGACGCTCGAGCTCGATCAGCTCTCCGAGACGGAGACGACCGAGCTCGTCGTGGCGCTCGGTGTCGACGACGCCGCACTGCAGCGCCGCATCACGTCGACGTCCGAGGGGAACCCGCTCTTCGCAGAGCAGCTCGCCGCCATGATGGCCGACGCTGCGCCCAGCGACGCGATCGAGCTTCCGGCATCGATCCACGCGCTCCTGGCCGCCAGGATCGATAGCCTCGAGCCGGCCGAGCGACGGACGCTCGAGCGTGCGTCGATCGTCGGCAAGGAGTTCTGGCCGCGCGCGCTCGTCGGCCTTTCGTCGCGCGCGGACGAGCCGTTCGTGACCAACCGCCTGCTCAGCCTCGTGCGCAAGGGGCTCGTGCAGCCGTCACGCGCGGAGGTACCGGGGGAGGACGCGTACCGCTTTCGACATTCGCTGATCTGCGACGAGACGTACGCCGGAATCCCGAAGGCGGTGCGCGCAGAGCTCCACGAGCGCTTCGCCCGCTGGCTCCAGGAGCAGGGCCGCGAAGGCAGAGGCCTGGGCGAGCACGACGAGATCATCGGATACCACCTCGAGCAGGCGTACCGCTGCCGCACGGATCTGGTCCCTCATGGCGACGAGACCCGTGCGCTGGCGCTCGAGGCCGGTGGCCTCCTCGCCGACGCGGGCCGGCGCGCACTCGCGCGGGAGGATGTGCCCGCCGCGGTCGTGATGTTCGAGCGCGCGCTTGCACTGCTGCCGGAGGACGACCGGGGGCGGAGCGAGCTCCTCACCGAGCTCGGGAGCGCGGCGATGCGTGCCGGAGAGTGGGATCGGGCCCGGACGCTGCTGGACGACGCGATCAGCTCTGCGAAGCGCGACGGCGACCGGAGGTCGGAGCTTCGGGCGCTCATCGAGTTGCAGTGGCAGCGCTCCTATACGGAGCCGGAGGGCGCCGCCGACGATGACCGGCGGGTGGCCGAGGCCGCCATCCCGGAACTGGAGCAGCTCGGCGACCATCTCGGGCTCGCCAAGGCATGGTGGCTCCTCAGCGAGTCGCACCTGATCGCGGGTCGGTGGGCGGCGCGTACCGACGCTCTCGAGCGCGCGATCGTCGATGCGCGGCAGCTGCAGAACGAAGGACAGCTGCGTGTGCTCGAGGCGCTCTATGCACAGGCGTTGTACTACGGGCCGACACCGGTGCCCGACGCCGTGCGGAAGTGCATCGAGCTCCTCGCCGAGGCGCCCGGCGCGCCAACGTTCGAGGCGGGAATCGGTACGACGCTCGCCGGGCTTCGAGCAATGGAAGGCCGCTTCGAAGAGGCGCGGGAGCTGTATGCCGACTCCGTCGCCGTGTACGAGGACTTCGGCCTCCGCTTCCGCCGCGCTGCCCGCGCGATCCTCGGCGCGCAGATCGAGACGTTTGCAGGCGATCTCCCCGCAGCGGAGCAGGAGCTTCGGACGGGGTACTCGATGCTCGAGGAGATGGGCGAGACGGGCGTCCGCTCGACACTGGCGAGTCTCCTCGCCGACGTCCTCGCTCTTCAGGGAAACGACGTCGAGGCACAGCGATTCGTCGAGATCACGAGGGCCACGGCTGCCGACTCGGACGTCATGCCGCAGGTGCTCTGGCGTCGCGGCCTCGCGCGAACGACCATGCGGCGCGCTGACACGATCGAGGCGGAGCGGCTTGCTCGGGAGGCCGTCGCACTCGCCGACGCGACCGACTCCCTCGACCTCCGGGCCGGCACCCTCGTAGCGCTCGGCGAGGTGCTTGCGGAGGCCGGCAGGAACGAGGAGGCTGCCGCGAGCGTCGACGAGGCGCGTGCGCTCTACGCGCTGAAGGGCAACGTCGCGGCGGTCGAGGCCGCCGAGACGGCCCTCAGCTCGATGACGTGAGCTTCCTTTCGAGGCGACAGCGTCGTACGATCACCACCCGGCCCAGAGAGAGGTGGAGAGATGTCCGACGATCAGCTGTATCTGTACGAAGGCAGCGCCCGCGAGTTCCTTCGTGAACAGTCGTCCGAGGAGGAGATCACGCTCGAGCACGGCCTGCGACACGCATACGCGAAAGCCACACAGAATCGGCAAGGACCGTTCCGGCTTCGCGTAGTGGACATCATCATCGAGGGCGACAACCCGCCCAGCGACTACAAGGTGCGCGTGGTCGACCACCCGTAGACGGCGAGGACCGCTCCGCGCGGGACGTCGTCTGTGCGCTGCTGTGCGGCGCTCCTAGAGCGCCGCACCCGCATACGTGCCCGGCAGCGAAACCGCGCCCATGCGCTCGATCGTGTCCATCTCGACCGCGAACAGGTTGTGCAGCTGCGCGGTCTCGATCGTCGGGCGCGACAGGTAGCCACGCATCTGCAGCGCCGACACGAAACGGTCGTTGAACGCCTGGAAGGCCTGCTCGGTGCGCCAGATCTCCGTCACCTGGATGCCGTCGTCGCTCTGCCCCGCGAGGTGCAGGATCGCGCCGATCGGCGGGTTGGCGTCGAGGTCGAGCGTGGCGACGACCTCGTCGTAGAGCTGCGGGCTCAGGCCCGGGTACCGCGCGGAAACCGTGACGGCCATGTCGCTCGATCCTCCTCTTCCCCCTCGACCCAGTTGTCGAACTTGCGCTGAGCCTACCCCGGAAGGGGGATGACACGCAATCCCCCAGCCGGTTATGCGCGCGTTGCCCGAGCTCAGGCGACGAGCGCGCGCGCGTAGTCGCGTGCGTCGAACGGGCGGAGGTCGTCGACGCCCTCCCCGACGCCCACCAGCTTGACGGGCAAGCCGAGCTCGTGGGCGATCGCGATCGCGACGCCGCCCTTGGCCGACCCGTCGAGCTTCGTCAGCACCACACCGGTGACGCCCGCGGCCTCGGAGAACAGCCGCGCCTGCTGGAGACCGTTCTGGCCGGTCGTGGCGTCGACGACGAGCAAGGTCTCATGGGGCGCACCGTCCAGGCGGCCCGCGATCACCCGGCGGATCTTGGCAAGCTCCTCCATCAGGTTTCCCTGCGTGTGGAGCCGACCGGCGGTGTCGACGATGACGACGTCCGTGCCGCGGGCGCGGCCGGCCTCGAGCGCGTCGAACGCGACCGCGGCCGGGTCGGCGCCGCGCGAGCCGCCCACGAAGTCTGCGCCCGCCCGCTCGGCCCAGATCTCGAGCTGTTCCTCGGCGGCAGCACGGAACGTGTCGGCCGCGCCGACGAGCACCGAGCGGCCGTGCTCGGAGAGCTTGCGCGCGAGCTTGCCGATCGTCGTCGTCTTCCCCGTCCCGTTGACGCCGACGACGAGCACGACCGTGGGCGCTTCGGCGGAGTGTGCGAGGAGCGGCGGCTCGCCGAACAGCGCTTCGACCTCCTCTGCGAGGGCTTCCCCGAGGTCGGTCAGCTCGCCGCGTGCCTCGAGACGCCGGATGAGCTCTGCGGTGGCCGGGATGCCGACGTCGGCCCGGATGAGCGCCACCTCGAGCCGCTCCCACGCGTCCTCCTCGTTCGGATCGAACGACGCCCCGAGCTCCGCGACGAGCGCGCGCCTGCTCTTCCCGAGGGAGTCGCGCAGGCGAGAGAAGAAGCCGCTCCGCTCCTCCGCCTCGCGCGCCCCGTCCTCGCCGTCCCCGAGCAGCTCCGCCCACGTCCTCGACATGGCGCTCCTAGGCGCGCAGCGCGACGAAGCCCGCGGCGCTGAAGTCGTCGTCGAAGGTCAACACGTTGCTGATGCGCTGTGACCGCATCAATGCGAAGCTCGTCGCGTCCACGAACGAGTAGGCGCGCTCGTCGTGGCGTCTCAGCCAGCGCAGTGCCTGCGTCTCCAGCTCGTGGTCGACGGCCAGGACGCCGAGTTGCCGGGTCCGGTCGAGCATGTCGAGGAAGCCTACGGCGACCCGGTGCCCGTAGCGGCGGTTCAGGAAGGTCCACGTCTCGCCCCGGACGTGGTTCGACGTGACGAGCCCCGACGTTCCATGGGTTCCGAGCAGCTCGACCGCCTCGCCGTGGTGCGAGTCCCGCGCCGCGATCCCGGCGACGAAGACAGACGTGTCGACGAAGATCACTTCGGGCGCGCGCCGTAGACGACGTCGTCCACCGACTCCGAATCTCCCTCCGCGCCCTCGGCGATACCGATCAGACCCCAGAGCGCGTCGTCCTCGATCGGCGGCAGCGGCCGCAGGCGCTCGCCCACGTACCGCCGGATGAGTGCGGCCTTGGAGGTGCCTTCCTGTCGGGCCTGGACGGCGAGAGCGTCGTCGAGCTCTTCCTCGATCATGATCTGGAGTCGCTTCATCCCCTTGAGCTTACATCATCGAAGTGACGCATACACCACGCCGTCGGCCGACAGCGTCCCGCCGGGCGGCCGGCAGCCCTTCCCGCTCAGGCCGTCGCGGCGGCGTGCTGCTCGCGCGGGAGGCGGCGCGAGACGATCTGCGAGACGCCGTCGCCGCCCATGGTGACGCCGTAGAGGACGTCCGCAGCCTCCATCGTCCGCTTCTGGTGCGTGATGACGACGAACTGCGCGCGGTCCGCGTATCGGCGCAGGAGCTCGACGAAGCGGGCGATGTTCGTATCGTCGAGTGCGGCCTCGACCTCGTCGAGGAGGTAGAACGGGCACGGGCGCGCGAGGAAGAGCGCAAAGAGGAACGAGATCGCGCCGAGCGCCTTCTCGCCGCCGGAAAGGAGCGAGAGCCGCGTGATCTTCTTGCCGGCGGGTCGAAGCTCGATC
>DATAPC010000075.1:0-3699 GCA_036265415.1 Gaiella sp. | reverse complement strand
CTCGGCCGGGCCGTCGGGAACGCGCTCGAGGTCGACGAGGCGCGCGACACCATCCGCGGCGACGGTCCCGCGGACTTCACCGCGCTCGTGCTCGAGGCTTCCGCGCAGCTGCTCGCGCACTCGGATCTGGGCATCGACCTCGCGGAGGGGCGTCGGCGCGCGGAGGCGGCAGTCGACGACGGCAGCGCGCTCGAGACGTACGAGCGATGGATCCGGGCGCAGGGCGGCGATCCGGATCCCTCCGTCCTCGAGCAAGCTCCGATTCAGACGTACGTCGCGGCACCACGCGAAGGCGTCGTCACCCGGGTGAGCGCGCTCGCTGTCGGAAATGCAGCGCTCGAGCTCGGCGCCGGCCGCACGACGAAGACGGACGACGTCGATCACGCCGTCGGCATACGCTGCTTCGCCAAGCGCGGGGACACCGTCCTGGCCGGCGACGACCTGGCAGAGGTGCACGCTCGCGACGAGGGGGCGGCGCGAAGGGCAGCTGCGGCGGTGCTCGCCGCCTACGAGATCGGCGACGACGCTGCCGCCGATCACGGGATCCTGCTCGACGTCGTCGGCTGACGCCGCCTTCGGCTGTCAGTGGTCGAGGGCGATCCGCCACTCGCTGCGCAGGACGGCCGCGTACCGAGCGCCGGCTGCGGCCTCGCCGCCCGTGGCGTCGAGGACGGCCTGCGCGCGGGCCCTGCGAGCCGGGAGCCCGGCGCGCCGCGGTACTTCGCCGACCAGCTCCCACGTGTCGTCGTCTCGTTGCCGGAACACGACAAACCCGGGTTTGCTCGTCTTTTCGGCCGGTTGCGTCACGACATCGGTCTCCGTCAGACCCGCTGTAGATGCGTCTCCTGGAAGCCGGACGGGTACTTGAGGCCGTAGCCGATTGCCCGGTCGAACCCGATGTGCGCGGCCCAGACGAGGGAGATCTGCACGGCGAGATCCGTGTCCGCGAAGACACCGACCAGACCCAGCGCGACCGGGATCGCATACGTGTGCGCGATGTCGTACACGACTGCGCCGACGCCGGGGCCGGCCGCGTATCCGACCATCGAGAGGTCGGGAGCGAGGGCGAGCACCAGGAGGAGCCACCACGGGTATCCGAGATGGAAGTAGAGCGTCACGGCGGCGACTGCGACGACCGCGCCTTCGACGTGGAGGAGCGATCTCGGTAGCCGATCAGGCATCCCGCGATCGTAGCCCGGGTCAGCGGTGCGGAAAGCCGTACCGCGGGAGTACGGGGCAGCGCCTCGTCCGGCGTCGATCGCCCGCGTTAGATGTCGACAGGCGAATCGAGGAGGCGGCATGAGCGGAGGGCGCCACGAGGTCGAGTCGGAAATCGTCCTGCCGGACGGGATGGAGCTCGTCGTCCCGCCGCGGCCCAAGGACGAGAACGAGCCGCTCAAACGATCCGGCGTTCGCCGAGAATCCGGTCGCTCCGGCCACGCGCGTCCCGTGCACCGTCCGCCGCTCGTGCACCGTGGTGGGCCCCGGCGGGCCCCCGACGTCTGAGCGGAGCCGACGGGCAGTGGCCCGTACGATGGCGCCGTGCCCGAGCTTCCGGAGGTCGAGACCGTTCGTCGTCACATTGCCCCCGTGCTCGAGGGGGCGACGATCATGCTGGCCGAGATCCTCGACGTGCGGCTCACGCGCCCGGTCGAGCCCGCCATGGTCGCCGACGCGCTCGTCGGAGAGCGGATCGCGACGGTCGAGCGCCGCGGCAAGTACCTCCTCTGGCGCATGGCGAGCGGCCGCACGCTCGTCGTCCATCTCCGGATGACTGGCTCGCTTCGCCATGCGCCGGCCGGATCGCTTCCCGAGGACGCATACCGGCGCGCGCGACTCGTCCTCGACACGGGCGCCGAGGTCGGGTATCGGGACGTCCGTCGCTTCGGGACGTGGGAGCTCCTCGACGAGGCACACCTTCGCCCGTACCTCGCCTCGCGCCTCGGCCCCGAGCCGCTTGCTCCGTCCTTCACGGCGGCGCGGCTGGGACGTCTCGTCGCCGGCCGTCGCGCGCCGATCAAGGCATTCCTGCTCGACCAGCGCCGGATCGCGGGCGTCGGGAACATCTATGCCGACGAGGCGCTCTGGCGTGCGGCGATCCATCCTCGCCGCCCGGCCGGAGAGCTCCGGCCCGACGAGGTGGCGCGACTGCATCGTGCGATCCGAGCCGCGCTACGGCGCGGCGTGGAGTTGCAGGGATCGACGCTTCGCGACTACACGACGCCGGACGGCTCGAGCGGGACGATGCAACGCGAGTTCCATGTCTACGGCCGGCTCGGCGAGCCCTGCGACCGCTGTGGCGGGCCGATCGAGCGCACCGTGGTCGCCGGGCGAGGGACATGGCTCTGCCCCCGCTGTCAGACGGTCTGATCGCCTTCGTCCGTCGTCCGTCGTCCGGCCTCGGCGCACGACTCGCGCACGCAAAGAGGCTATCCGGAGAACCGGCACAGTCCTGGCACACTCCCGTGACCCACTGGCACGTGTTGTCACGGTAGGCTATGAGCCGTGGGGAGGAGGTCGGCGGCCCGAGAGGCGCACGGCCGGACATGTCCGTTTCGGACAAGGCGTGCGACCGGGCGTGGAGCGCCGCGCCGAGTCGTCAGCAACGGAGTGCAGAGGAGACGTGCGTGCGGAGGAGTGCGTGCGGAGGACTGCGTCCTGCCCGCGCAGGCCCGGGCGAGGCGCCGAGCCGAGCACGCGCCCGCCCGGAGTTCTCCACGAGACGCGGCAGTGAGCAGTGCGAGCCCCGGCCGCGTCCACGCGGCGGCCTAGACTCGTCCCATGGCCCCGCCGACCATCACGGAGGCGGTCGTCCTCCGCGCGTTCGCGTTCGGGGAGGCCGATCGCGTGCTCCACGTGTACACGCAGGTGAGCGGCCGGGTCGGCGTCGTCGCGAAGGGAGTTCGGCGGACGAAGAGTCGCTTCGGCGGGCGGCTCGAGCCGTTCTCGCACGTGGAGCTCTCGATCCACCGCGGCCGCGGCGAGCTCGGGACGGTGACCGGAGCCTCGCTCGTCCGATCGCACGACGCCGTGAGGACCGATGCGTACCGCCTCCAGGTCGGGCTCGTGGGACTGGAGGCCATGCTGAGGCTGTTCACGGAGGAGGAGCGAAACGACCGTGCGTTCTTGGCCCTGACGCGGTTTCTCGACGCCCTCGACGCCTGCGAGGCGCAACCCCGCCGCCGACCGGCGCTCGACCCGCTCGTCCTCTCCTTCCAGTTGAAGCTCCTGTGGCTCTCGGGCTTTCTCCCGCACCTCGTGAGCTGCGTCGAGTGCGGCGCCGAGTCGGGTCTCGTCGCGTTCCACCCCGCGTCGGGCGGCGCCGTGTGCGCCGCATGCGACAGAGGCGGGATCGGGCTCGCTCCGGATGGCCTCCGTGCTCTGGCGGCGCTGCTCGGCACCCCGATCGCGGACGCGCCGTCACTCGGCATCGGAGACCGTGCCGCCCGCGACGTCCTCGCCGTCGTCACGTCGTCGTACGAGCACCACGGCGGCTTCCGCCTCCGCACACTGTCGGCCTGATCGACTGCTTGCCGCTCGCAGCGACACGTCGCGCCAGGTGCGGCGACGCAGGTCTTGAGGGTCTGGCGGGGAGCCGAGCGCAGGACTCCGCTTCTGATGAATCCTGCTCGCCAAACAACGGGAAGCCTGCTCGCCACCAACGTCAGTCTCCGACTCACAAACGGCTCGCAACAACAC
>DATAPC010000074.1:0-22470 GCA_036265415.1 Gaiella sp. | reverse complement strand
GCGTGCTCCGGGGTGTTCGAGATGTGCGACCAGTCGAGCAGCGTCGTCACGCCCGCGTCGATCGCCTCGAGCGAGCCGAGGTAGTTGCCCGCGTAGACGTCCTCG
Organism: Gaiella sp.; assembly: GCA_036265415.1. Taxonomy (GTDB): domain Bacteria; phylum Actinomycetota; class Thermoleophilia; order Gaiellales; family Gaiellaceae; genus Gaiella. Next base: position 22,365 of record DATAPC010000074.1, on the reverse strand, counting down.
GGCCGGTAGGCCGGCGCGAGCTGGTCGAGCACGATGTCGAAGTAGCCGCCGAGGCTCACGTCGGGCGCGATGCCGCGGATCACGGTCTCCCAGGTGTGGCGGTGCGAGTCGATGAACCCGGGCATGACGATGCAGCCGGTCGCGTCGACGACCTCGGCGTCGACTGCGTCGAGTCCGTGCCCGACGGCCGCGATGCGATCGTCCTCCACGAGGACGTCTGCGCCGAAGAGGTCGCCGAGGCCCGGATCCAGCGTCAGGACATGACCGCCGCGGAGCAGTACGCGCTTCGGCACCACACCACCTTCCTGTCGACGCGGCCCGGAAACGCCGCTCCGTCCAGACACACTGAACTTCCGTCGCGCGATTCTTACCACCTCGCTCGCGATCAGTGCAAGCAGGGGCTCGAAGGCGGGGTTCTCGCGTCTGGCGTGTTGACTGAGGCTGCACGGCCGGACTATCGTGGCGCCGTGAGCGAGGGAGCCGTCGTCATCGTCGGTGGCACGTCCGGGCTCGGCCTGCGCCTTGCCGAGACGTACGCCGCGCGTGGGTCGAACGTCGTCATCACAGGCCGCGAGCTCGAGCGCTGCGCCGAGCGGGCCGCCGCGATCGCCGGCCCCGGGACGGTCACGCCGATCGCGCTCGACCTCGCCGAGCCCGAGCGGATCGCGCCTGCGCTCGCCGACGTCGGGCCCGTCGACCACCTCGTCCTGGCGGCGATCGAACGGGACCACAACAGCGTGCTCGAGTACGACATCGCCCTGGCGATCCGCCTCGTCACGCTCAAGCTCGTCGGCTACACGGAGGTCGTGCACGCCCTCGCGTCGCGCCTCACCGAGCGGGCATCGATCCTCCTCTTCGGCGGGCAGGCGCTCAGACGCCCGTACCCCGGCTCGACGACGGTCACGACCGTGAACGGGGGCGTCACCGGCCTCGTCCGCACGCTGGCCCTCCAGCTCGCGCCGGTTCGCGTCAACGCGATCCACCCGGGCATCGTGGGCGACTCGCCGGAGTGGGCGGAGAAGACCGAGGCCGTCGAGCGAACCGCGGCGCGGACGCCGATCGGCAGGACCGTGACGATGGACGAGATCGTCCAGGCGTCCGTCTTCCTCCTCGAGAACGGCGGCGTGAACGGCCAGAACCTCGAGGTCGACGGCGGGACGTTGCTCCTGTGAGCGAGCCACCCGTCGCGGTCGTCGGGCTCGGGAAGATGGGCGTTCCGATCGCCGAGCGCGTCCTCGACGCCGGCCATCCCCTCGTAGTCTGGAACCGCACGCGGGCGCGCGCCGAGCCGCTCGAGTCGCGCGGCGCGAGGGTGCTCGACGCGCCGGCCGACGCGCTCGCGCAGGCCGACGTCTGCATCACGATGCTGGCGGACGACGATGCGCTCGCGGCGGTCGCGCCGGAGGTGCTCGCAGGGTCGCGCGCGGGCACGACCCTCGTCGACATGAGCACGGTCTCGGTCACCGCCTCCGAAGGCGTCGCCGAACGGGCCGCCGAGGCCGGCGTCGACTTCCTCCGCTCGCCGGTCAGCGGCAACCCCACGGTCGTCCGCGGCGGCACGTTGACGCTCGTCGTCTCCGGCCCGGAGGAGGCCGCGCGGCGGCTCGATGCCCTGCTCCGCGCGATCGGCCCGAAGGTGTTCTACGTCGGCGAGGGCGAGCGGGCCCGCGTCGTGAAGCTCGCGCTCCAGGTCCTCGTCGGCGGCATCACCGAGCTGCTCGGCGAGGCGGTCGTGCTCGGCGAGTCCGGCGGTGTCGAGCGGGAGCGCCTGCTCGAGGTGATCAACGCGTCGGCGGTCGGCTCGCCGCTCACCGGCTACAAGGGCGATGCCCTGCTGCGTGACGACTACTCGGCGACGTTCACGACGGCGATGATGCTCAAGGACGTCGACCTCGTGCTCGACATCGCGGAGGAACGCCGGCTCGTGCTGCCGTTCACGCGACAGCTGCGCCTGCTGCTCGAGCGCACGATCGACGGCGGTCACGCGGACGAGGACTTCATGGCGCTCTACCTCGCGCTCCGCGAGGCGGCCCGAGAATCCACCGGAGCAGGTGAGAGAAGGTGACAGCCAGATGACGAACATCGCGTCCCGCGGTGCCACGATGGCCGTGGACTGGGAGCAGCGGATCGACTTCGGCCGCCTGCGTGCGGACCGACTCGCGCGCGCGCGCCAGATGCTCGACGCGTCCGACCTCGGGGCCCTGCTGCTGTTCGACCCGAACAACATCCGCTACGTGACGAGCACGCACATCGGCGAGTGGGCGCGTGACAAGAACGCACGCTGGGTGCTGCTCCCGCGCGGCGAGGAGCCGATCCTCTGGGACTTCGGCTCGGCGGCACGGCACCATCAGATGTACGCGCCCTGGCTGCCGCCCGAGAACTTCCGCGCGGGGGTCGCGCCGATGCGCGGGGCGATGCCCGTCGAGACGGGCGTCCCCGACCGGCTCGCCGAGTACGTCGCGTTCGAGCTGCGCGAGCGTGGTCTCGAGGGCGAGGCGCTCGGCATCGACATGACCGACATGGTCGCCCTCGAGGCGCTGCAACGTGCCGGGATCCACGTCACCGACGGCTCGCGGGTGATGCTCGAGGCCCGGAAGATCAAGACCGCCGAGGAGATCGCCCTGCTCGACCACGCCTGCGGGATCGTCGACGGGGTCTACGAGGAGATCTACCGGATGCTGCGCCCGGGGTCGTACGAGCACAAGATCGTGGCGCGCGCGCAGGAGCTGCTCTTCGAGATGGGCTCGGACCACGTCGAGGCGATCAACGCCGTCTCGGGCGACCGCTGCAACCCGCATCCGCACGTCTTCTCCGACCGCCTGCTGCGGCCGGGCGACCAGGCGTTCTTCGACGTGATCCATTCGTTCATGGGCTACCGCACGTGCTACTACCGCACCTTCAACGTCGGCGGGATCTCGCAGTCGCAGCTCGACGCCTACAAGCAGTGCCGGGAGTGGCTCGACGCCGCGATCGACCTGGTGCGCCCCGGGACGACCACAGACGAGATCGCGTCCGTCTGGCCGACCGCGGAGGAGCTCGGCTTCCCGAACGAGGAGGCGTGCTTCGGCCTCCAGTTCGGACACGGCGTCGGGGTCGGCCTCTACGAGCCGCCGATGATCTCGCGCGTCCACTCGCTCGACTGTCCGGTCGAGCTGGAGGAGGGCATGGTCTTCGCGCTCGAGACCTACTGCGCCGCCACCGACGGCCACTCCGCGGCACGCATCGAGGAGGAGGTCGTCGTCACGAACGACGGCAACCGCGTGCTCACGCGCTTCCCTGCCGAGGAGCTGCTCGTCGCCGGGAAGAGCTACGTGCGGGGCGCGGACCTCCTCGTTGCGACGGAGTCGACGGCCGCGGTATGACCGCGTACCGACTCGTCCGGAGGGAGGACGTCCGTCTCGAGCCGGGGCTTCCCGACCACAGCGAGGGGCTGACCAGGATGGTCCTCGTCGGCGGCGCGACCGGGGCGACGCACACCGGGCTCACCCTCGTCGCGCTGGAGGACGGGCACGTCGACACCCATGTCCACTCGTTCGAGTCGAGCTTCTACGTCCTCTCCGGCGAGCCGGTGCTCTACCTCGACGGCCGGGGGATCCGGCTCGAGCCGGACGCATGCGGCGCGATCCCGGTCGGCGTCGCGCACGCCTGGCGCGCCGACGAGCGGGCCGAGTGGATCGAGATGGCGTCCCCGCGGCCGCGCGGGCGCGAGCAGCCGCCGGACACGTTCTGGCTCGGCGGCGCTCCGGACGAGCCGGGCGAGCCGTTCGACCTGCGCGACCCGCGCAACCGCAACCTCTTCCATCTCAAGGCGGGGGACATGGACGTCGAGCGCCTTCGGGTCGGCGCGAGCGTCGGCGAGCCGACGGTCTCTGCAAGCATGGCGACGGCTGCCCTCCTCTACAGCGGGATCACTGTGAAGATGCTCGTCGACAAGCGCCTGGACGCCCAGCTGCACACGATGTTCATGGTCGGCTACCAGCCGGGCGCCGTCGCGCATCCGCACGACCATCCATTCGAGGAGGCGTACTACATGCTCGAGGGCGAGGTCGACGTCGTCGCCGACGGCGACCGCTACACGCTCCGCGCCGGCGACGTCTTCTGGACGGGCGTCGGATGTGTGCACGCGTTCTACGAGACGCGCGGCGGGACGGTGAAATGGCTCGAGACCTCGGCGCCGGGTCCGCCCGACCGGCACTCGTATCGGTTCGAGCGCGACTGGGAGTATCTCGCCGAGCGGCTGGGGGAGGGGGCCGCGAGGGCATGACGGCGACCGCGCACGGCCTCGACCGCGAGCTCGAGCTCGACCTCTACCGGCGGATGCAGGTCATCCGCGGGTTCGAGGAGCTCGTCCAGTCCCTGTTCCTGCGGGGCGAGGTGTACGGGACGACTCATCTCTACTCCGGCCAGGAGGCGGTCGCCGTCGGGTTCGCGAGCGTCCTCGACGCGGGCGACCGCGTCGCCGCGACCTACCGCGGCCACGGGCACGCGCTTGCACTCGGCGTCGACCCGCAGGCGTTGCTCGACGAGATGCTCGGCCGCGCGACCGGCATCAACGGCGGGCGGGCCGGGTCGATGAACGTCACGTCCCCGCAGGACCGGCTGATCGGCAGCTTCGGCATCGTCGGCGGCAGCATCGCCGCCGCGACCGGAGCCGCCCTCGCGCTCAGGCGCAAGGGCGGCGTCGCGGTCGCCTTCTTCGGCGACGGCGCGATGAACCAGGGGTACTTCTTCGAGTGCCTCAACTTCTGCAAGGTGCAGCGCCTGCCGATCGTGCTCGTCTGCGAGAACAACGGGTACGGCGAGTACACGCCGTTCCAGGACGTCACCGCCGGCGAGCTGCGAGCGCGCGCCGAGGTGATGGAGGTGCCCGCGAGGACGATCGACGGGATGGAGGTCTGGACCGTGCGCGAGGCGGCCGGCCGGGCCGTCGACGGCGCCCGGTCGGGCGACGGGCCGGTGTTCGTCGAGGCGCTGACGTACCGGTACGTCGGCCACTCCCGCAGCGACCCGGGCAAGTACCGGCCGGAGGGAGAGCTCGACCGCTGGCGTGAGCGCGACCCGTTGACGCTGCTCCGCGCGCGCCTCGAGGAAGCGGGCGTCGAAGCGGCGGCCCTCGACGAGGTCGAGGCGTCGGTCGCGGCGCAGCTCACCGAGATGGAAGCGCGCGGGCTCGACGCGCCGTTCCCCGAGCCCCACGGGTTCACGGAGTTCAAGGACTGACTCGTGGCGCGCGAGCTCGCGATGCCCAAGCTGTCCGACTCGAGCGAGGAGTCCGTCGTCCTGCGCTGGCTCAAGTCCGAGGGCGAGTCGTTCGCCCGCGGCGAGCCGTTGCTCGAGGTCGAGACGGACAAGGCGACCGTGGTCTACGAGGCCGAGAGCGACGGCGTCCTCGAGACGATCCTCGTCGCCGAGGGCGGAGCCGCGCTCCCGGGCGAGCCGATCGCGACCCTCGTCGACGGTGCCTCGCCGCCGGCTCCGGAGGCCGAAGCTCCCGCACCGCGCGCCGCAGCCCCGGCTGCGGCGACCATGGACTTCCGGAGCGCTCTCCGCGAGGCGCTCGACGAGGCGCTCGCAGCCGACGAGAGGGTGATCCTCTTCGGAGAGGACGTCGCGGTCGCGGGCGGCGTCTTCGCCGTGACGCCCGGTCTCCACGACAAGTACGGGTCCGAGCGCGTCTTCGACACGCCGATCTCGGAGCTCGCGCTCGCCGGCGCGGCCTTCGGCTCGGCCGTGAACGGGCTGCGACCCGTCGTCGAGATCATGTTCGGCGATTTCCTGCCGCTCGTGATGGACAGCATCGTCAACCAGATGTCGAAGTACTGGTTCCTGACGGGCGGCGAGGTGTCCGTGCCGGTCGTGATCCGGTCGGTCGTCGGCGCGGGAGGGCGCTTCGGGGCGATCCACTCCCAGATGCCGGCGTCGTGGTTCATGGGCGTTCCGGGCGTCAAGATCGTTGCCCCGGCGTTTCCCGCGGACGCGAAGGCGCTGCTCCGCGCCGCCATCGACGACGACAACCCGGTGCTCTTCTTCGAGCACAAGCGCCTCTACGGGGTCGAGGGCGAGATGAACGGCACGCCTGCCACGATCGGCAAGGCGGCGGTCGTGCGCGAGGGCGGTCACGTCACGCTCGTCTCCGCGATGCGCGGCGTCCACGAGTGCCTCGCCGCCGCCGAGCAGCTCGCGACCGGCGGGATCGAGGCGGAGGTCGTCGACCTGCGCACGCTGCGGCCGCTCGACGGCGACACGATCCTCGCGTCGCTCGAGAAGACGACGCGCGTGGTGGTCGTCGAGGAAGGCCCCTTGACCGGCGGCTGGGGCGGCGAGGTGCTGGCGATCGTCGCCGAGCGTGGTCTCGGGGACGTCGACGACATGTGGCGCATCACGACGCCCGACACACCGGTGCCGTACAGCCCGCCGCTCGAGGACGCGCACCTGCCGCGCGCAGACCGGATCGCGACGGAGATCGCGAGGCGACTGGGGTGACCGACGTCACGGCCCACGCTGTCGCCCGACCCCCGGAGCTCCACGAGCCCTCCCACATCGGGCCGCGTCTCCGTGCGCAACGGGAGCAGCTCGGCCTGAGCCTGCGCGAGCTCGCCCGGCGGATCGGGGTCTCCGCCAGCCTGATCTCCCAGATCGAGCGCGACAAGGTGAACCCCAGCGTGAGCACCCTCTACTCGCTCGTCCGTGAGCTCGGGCTGAGGATGGGTGACCTGTTCTCCGACGACGGAGCGTCGGTGACGGCAGCCGAATCCGCCTCCTCGCCGCTCGTCACCCCGGATGCGCGGGCGCTGATCAACCTGGAGTCCGGCGTCACCTGGGAGCGCCTGACCGCGGCCGCGGACCCCTCCGTCGAGTTCCTGCGCGTCGTCTACGACGTCGGGAGCGAGTCGTGCCCCGAGGACTCGCTGATCCGGCACGGCGGCAAGGAGTACGCATACGTGATCGCGGGCCGCCTCTGCGTGCAGGTCGGGTTCGAGCGCTACGAGCTCGGGCCGGGAGACTCGATCTCCTTCGACGCCTCCGCGCCGCACAGGCTGTCGACGATCGGCGACCGTCCCGCCGAGGCGATCTGGGTCGTCACGGGACGGCGGGGCGACGGTCGCCGCCTCCAGTCATCTCCCGGCGGAATCTGACCGCCCGACCGAAAGGAGCCGACGTGCTGATAGCAACCAAGGACCGCGTCCTCCCGACGACCGTGACGGGCTCCTGGCCGCGGCCGTCGTGGTTCACCGGCAACCTGCTCGAGCGGCCGTTCTCGTCGGGGATGGCGGACGTCGCCTACCGCGAGCAGTTCGTCGACGCGGTGAGCTCGGTGCTGAGCGACCAGGAGCTCGCCGGCCTCGACATCCTCACGAACGGCGACTACCACCTCGACGCCGACCTCGCCGGCCGGTCCTGGTTCTCGTATCCCTCGGAGCGCTTCTCCGGCGTCTCGGAGCACGACACCGAGACGACGTTCGGCTGGTCGTATCCGATCGGCTCGTGGCTCAACGAGATCGTCGGCGGCTGGAAGTACCACGCGGTCACCGACAAGATCGGGCCGCGCGTCCCGCTCGAGTTCGCGAAGATCTGGCGCGTCGCGCAGGCCCGCTCGGAGAAGCCGGTCAAGTTCGGCACGATCGCGGCCGACCTCGCCGCGACGGTCCTCACCGTCAAGACCGACGCATACGCGCAGGACAAGCAGGACCTGATGTGGGACATCGCGACGATCCTGAACGCCGAGCTGCGCGAGCTCCAGGCCGCGGGCTGCAAGGTGATCCAGATCGAAGAGCCCGCGATCCACTCCTCGGCCGCCTATGGCGCTCCCGCGGAGGTGCTCGACTTCCTCGTCGACCTGTTCAACCACACCGTCGAGGGGCTCGACGACTGCGAGCTGTGGGTCCACACGTGCTGGGGGAACCCCGGCGCGCAGCACTGCTTCGATCCGCAGATCTCGTACGAGCCGTCGGTCGACATCTACCTCAACCGGCTCAAGGCCGACGTGTGGACGATCGAGTCGAAGGAGAACGGCCACACGCTGCTTCCCGCCTTCGCGCCGTACAAGGGGAAGCTGCCGAAGAAGGTCGCGGTCGGGATGATCAGCCACCGGCGCCTGCAGGTGGAGACGCCGGAGGACGTGGCGGCCGACATCCGCACTGCGCTCGAGTACCTCGACGCGGACAAGCTGGTGCTCTCGTCGGACTGTGGCTTCGGCCGTCAGGGCGTCCCGCGCCCGATCGCGATGTACAAGGCGGCCGCGCTCGCCCAGGGCGCCAACATCGTGCGCGGCGAGCTCGGCGCCGAGCAGACGCAGGTGCGTGCGGCCGACGCGGGCCTCCAGGTCGACGTGCCCGCGCGCGAGGCCGAGCCCGTCGGGGCATAGGCCGCCCGAGTCGCGGAGGGCCGCCGGCGACGGTGGCCCTCCGCGGTGGATGCGGTCTTCCCGCACCGAAGCTCCGTGGACGGCCCGATGCCGCCCGCTCCGGCCGGTGCGATGCTCGGGCCGCCCTCCGACGGAGGGCGGATTGGGCCTGCGCGGACGACGCGTGAGGCTCGCACGACCGGAAGGAGGAGTGATGACCGTCGCTCCCACACCGCTCCACGGCCGGGCGCCGCACCGGCGTTGGCTGCTGGCGGCCGCGGCTGCCGCGCTCGTCGGCGCCGGGATCGTCATCGGCCTCGTCATCAACGGCCGCGTCGGCGACACGTCGACGGGCGTCGGCGTCGAGGGGTCGGGGGTGCCGGCGACCGAGACGCGCGACGTCGCGTCGTTCGCCGCAGTCGACCTCGCCGGCAGCAACGACGTCACGATCCACGTCGGCGGCAAGCCGTCGGTTGTCGTCTCGGCCGACGACAACCTTCTCGACCACGTCACGACGCGGGTCGAGGGCGGCAGGCTCGTCATCGGCACGATCCCGGGAAGCTTCTCAACCAGGAGCCCAATGAACGTCGACGTCACGGTCCCGTCGCTCGACGCACTGACACTCAGCGGCAGCGGCATCGTCTCGGCGGACGGCATCGACAGCGACAAGCTGACGGTCGCGCTTCCGGGCAGCGGCGTCCTCCGCGCGAGCGGCGCGGCAACGACGCTCCACGTCGACCACAGCGGCTCCGGCGACGCCCAGCTCGAGGGGCTGACCGCCAGGAACGTGCATGCGGTGCTCGGCGGCTCGGGCCGGATCGTCGTCACGGCGACGAAGAGCCTCGACGCCACGGTGTCGGGGAGCGGCGCGATCTTCTACCGCGGCGACCCGGCGCAGGTGACGACGAACGTCACGGGCAGCGGCACCGTGCTGCGCGGGTAGCGCGCGCCCGGCGGGTCTCGAAGGAGGAGAGGCCCGGCGGGGCCTCTCCTCCACTGCACCTGAACTCCGCCCGTCCTCAGATGGTCGGGCCTTCGTGATGGGAGCCAAACCAGAGCGCGCCGGGCGGGCCGCCGGGACCGTGGCCACGGTCGGGCAGCGTCCCGTTCACCAGGTCGGTGAAGCGTTGCTTCGCGCCCGCGAGCAGCTCGTCCGCCTGCGCCTTGGTGATGCGACCGGCCGCGACCGCCGCGTCGAGCTCCTGCCTCTCGTCGGCGACGAGCGCCGCGACGAGCCCGTCCACCGCCTTGCCCTTCGCCTTCGCGAGGTCCGCGAGCGTCTTGCCGCCTGCGAGCTCCGTGGCGAGCTCGGCCTCGGTCAGCCCGAGATACGACGCCGCCGCATCGAGGTGACCGAACGTGCGCAGGCCCGGGCCGCCGTGATGCCCGAGCCCGAAGCCGCCCAGCATGGGATAGTCGTCGGCCTCGATCCGCGCCTTGAGGGCGTCGCCTTGCTCCTTCGTCAGCCTGCCGTCGGCGACGGCGGCGTCGACGCGATTCTCGAGCGCCTGCTTCAGCGCGCTCGAGAGCTTGCTCGGCGTGACCCCGAGTTGCTTGGCGGCGTCCTCGACGACCGCCTTGCTCTCCTCCTGGGGCGAGCTCGCCGTCGTCGCGGCGATCGCTGCGCCGCCGCCCGCCACAGCGAGCGCGGCGGCGCCTACGGTCATGAGCTTGCGTCTCATCGGCTCTCCTTCGGTCGAGTCTCGGACTCATTGAGCCTGCGCGACCTGGGATTTCGCTGTGACGACGCTGTGGGTTTCCTCACGGGCCTGCGAGCCGCACGACACATCGTCGTACTGGCGTTCGGAGGCCCGGCTCAGGCAGCCGGCGGGCGGCGGGCGCCCTCCTGCTCGAGCCGGCGGAAACCACCGCTGAACCCTTGCGTCTGGCCGAGAGCGGTGCGCTGCGTCTCGAGCTTGCGGAGCCGGGCCTCCAGCTCGCGCATGTCCGCGCCGCCCCAGCCGTCCTCTCGCTCGTCGAGCTCGCGCTCGCGCTGCGCGAGGAGCTGCTCGCGCGCGGCGATCGCATCCGAGTGGTCGGCGAGCTCGCGCCTCGTGCGGAGGAACGCCTCCTCGGCCGACCGGAGCTCGTCGAGACGGGACTCGATCTCGGCGAGCCGAACGGCGTCCGGGTCGCGCGGGACGCGCTCCCGCTCCTCGATCGCGCGCTCGCGCGCGTCGAGCTCGCGGGCGAGCGCCTCCAGTTCTCTTTCTCGCTCGGCCAGCGCGGCGTCGCCGTTGGTCGAGGATGGACGCTCGCCGCCGGAGGCGAGTGCCGCCTCGCGAGCGGCCACCGCCCGTTCGCGTTCCGCGAGCGCCGCCGCCCGCGCGGCGAGCCGGTCGGCATTCGGATCGACTCGGGGAGGGAGCGCTACGCCCGGCGCCTTGCCGGCCTCGACGCGCGCGATGGCTGCGCGCAGTTCGTCCTCCCGCTCCTTCACGGCGGCGACGCGCTCCGCCAGCTGGCGCTTCAGCGCGTCCACAGCCGCGCGCTGGTCGGCGAGCGCCTGACGCTCCTTCGCGACCGGATCGTCTTCGCTGTCGAGGCGTCGGACGAGCACGACCACATGGTACGGCGAACCCGCAGCATTCCCTGCCGGAAACGCCTCGACTGCGGGTTCTCCCTACGTCAGGCCGCTCGCTCGAGCCGCTCTTCGGCCCGGGCCCTGCGGACGATCTCGTCGCGCTCGCCGAAGCGGATTCTGGCCCGCTCGGCGCGGATCATCGCCCAGAGCTCTTCGAGCCGTACGTCGAGCGCCTTGATCTCGTCGACGACGACCGGGTCACGACCCTGTGAGAGCGAGTTCCAGAGGGCGACGCGCCGCTCGCTCAACTCCTCGATCTCCGTGTGGAACCGCGAGATGATGTCCATGGACGACACAACGAACGTCGTTCCCCGATCATTCCCGGGGATAAACCGCGTTCAGCCGCGGCGTGCGAAGACAAAGAGCGCGATCACGACCGCGCCGAGGATCACGGCCGCCCACGTGACGACGTCGAGGACGGTGTTCATTCGTATCCGAGCTCCGCGAGGCGGTCCTCGTCGAGCCCGAAGTAGTGGCCGAGCTCGTGCAGCACGGTGATGCGGATCTCCTCGCGCAGCTCGTCCACGTCGTCGAAGTCGGCCTCGAGCGGCCGCCGGAAGATCGCGATCCGGTTCGGGAGCTCGCCCGGCGCCGGCCCGCCCTCGGTGAGGGGGACCCCCTCGAACACGCCGTACAGGTCGGGGTCCGCGGGGTCCGCGTCCTCGACCACGACCGCCACGTTGCGGAGCGCTGCGGCGATGTGCGGCGGCAGGCTGTCGAGAGCCTCGCGCACGACGTCGTCGAAGCGCATCGTCAGCGGACCGTGAGGGCGAGCACGGCCTTGTAGACGTGGAGTCGGTTCTCGGCCTGCTCCCACACGAGCGAGCGGTCGCCGTAGAGGACGTCCTCCGTGATCTCGTCGCCGACGTGCGCCGGAAGGCAGTGGAGCGCGACTGCGTCCGGGTCCGCGAGCGCGAGCTTCTCGCTGTCGAGCCGGTACGGCTCGAGATCGGTCAGACGCCGCGCGTGCTCGGCCTCCTGGCCCATGCTCGTCCAGACGTCGGTGTAGAGGACATGCGCGCCCGCCACCGCCTCGCGCGCGTCCGTCACGATCTCGACGCTCCCGCCGCTCGCGGCCGCCTCCTCTCGGCAGGAGGCGACGCTCTCCTCACGCGGGCGGTAGCCGTCCGGGCACGCGGCGACGAACTCGACGCCGCTCCGTGCGGCGATCCGCATCAGCGAGCGGCAGACGTTGTTCCCGTCGCCGAGATACGCGACCCGCACGCCGGCGAGCGCACCGAACCGTTCCCGAATCGTCATCGCGTCGGCGAGCGCCTGCAGTGGATGGGCGGCGTCCGTGAGGCCGTTGACGATCGGCACCGTCGCGTGCTCTGCGAACTCGTCGACCTCGGCCTGGTCGAACGTCCGGATCAGGATCGCGCTCAGAAACCGGGAGAGGACGAGCGCCGTGTCGCGCGTCGACTCCCCGCGTGAGAGCTGGAGGTCCGCGGCTGGAACGTACAGGGCCATGCCACCCAGCTCCGCGATCCCGACCTCGGAGCTGATCCGCGTCCGCGTGGACGGCTTGCGGAAGATCAGGCCAACGGTCCGGCCGGGGAGGATCCGGAGCTCCCGTCGCCGGGCGCGCTCGACCTTGAGCTCGTCGGCGAGGTCGAGTGCCGTGCGCAGCTCGTCCGCGCTCCAGTCGGCGACGCGCGTGAAGCTGCGGCCTTTGAGCGCCTCGGGGATGCCCGCCATGGCGCGATCGTACTCCGAGAGAACTTGCTATCAGGCCACGCATATTTTATACTCGACTTAGTTGGAACTTCGCGAAGGAGGATCATCATGACGACACTCGTACGCTGGGAGCCGTTCCGCGAGATCGCTCAGATGCAGAGCGAGATGGGCCGGCTCTTCGACGGGCTGATCGAGGGCCGCGGCCGCGGCAGCAGCACGCAGAGCTGGGTGCCCGCCCTCGACGTGTGGGAGACCGAGACGGACGTCGTGTACGCGTTCGACCTCCCGGGCCTCTCCGAGGACGAGATCTCGATCGAGGTCGCGGACGACACGCTCACGGTGACCGGCGAGCGGCGCCGCGCGACCGAGGAGCAAAGCGAGCGCTTCTTCCGCTACGAGCGGCGCTACGGGAGCTTCTCCCGCGCCGTCGGACTGCCGGCGGGCGTGGACGACGCGAAGATCCAGGCCGCGTACAAGGACGGGGTGCTCGAGGTGCGCGTGCCGAAGCCCGAGGAGGCGAAGCCTCGACGGATCCAGCTCGGCTCGGCGCCCGCCGACGTCGACGCGTCCTCAAACTGAGCGAGGCGTCAACCCGTTTCCCGCGGAGGCGGCCCCGGGCCGCCTCCGCCGTTCGGCGCCGAGCAGTGCCGTGACACGACCGAGCCTCTAGAGTCCTCGCCATGTCGCGATTCACGGATGCCCTCAACGAGCAGATCGCGTACGAGTTCGGCGCGTCGCAGCAGTACGTCGCGATCGCCGTGCACTACGACGCCCAGACGCTTCCCCAGCTCGCCGCGCACTTCTACCGGCAGGCGGTCGAGGAGCGGAACCACGCCATGATGATGGTGCAGTACCTCCTCGACGCCGACGAGCGGGTTGTCGTTCCCGCGGTCGAGGCACCGCAGACCGACTTCGCGGACGTCGTCGCGCCGGTCCAGCTCGCGCTCGACCAGGAGAAGCGCGTGACCGGCCAGATCCAGCAGCTCGCGCTCACCGCCCGCGAGGAGGGCGACCTCGTCGCCGAGCAGTTCATGCACTGGTTCCTGCAGGAGCAGCGTGAGGAGGTCTCGTCGATGTCCGCGCTCCTCGACGTCGTCGCACGCTCGAAGGACAGCGTGATGCACGTGGAGGACTTCCTCGCACGCGAGTCGGGCGGCGAGAACCCGCTCGGGGCCGGCGCGCCGCCCGCCGCGGGCGGCGCACTCTGACGCGTGCAGACGCTGAGCGTCACGACCGAACGGCAGAGCCAGCTCGTCGATATCACGCGGCTCGTCCGCGAGGCGATCGACGGCCGCCGCGGGTCGGCGGTGCTCGTCTACGTCCCCCACACGACGGCCGGCGTGACCGTCAACGAGCACGCGGACCCGATGGTCGCCCGCGACTTCGAGACGGCGCTCGAGCGGATCGTCCCGAGTGACTGGCCGTGGCAGCACGTGGAGGAGGGCGAGGAGAACGCGCCGACCCACGTGCGGGCGGCGTTCATGGGCCCGAGCGTCCTCGTTCCGCTCCGCGAGGATGGCTCGATGGCGCTCGGGACGTGGCAGGGCATCTTCTTCTGCGAGTTCGACGGCCCCCGCCAGCGGTCCGTCCACGTCAGCGTGCTCGCCTGAGGCGGCTACGTCCCGACGTCTCTCCGCGCGAACAGGACGACTCCCACCGAGGCGGCCGCCGCTCCGACCACGAGCAGGAACAGCGTGTGCCAGGGGTCGAGGCCCTCGCGCAACGGGTCGGCCGCCGCGTAGTGGTAGTAGGGCGAGAGCGTGCGGAACGGCTGGAGCGCGTCCACGAGCGAGGCGAGTGAGTTGACGAGGTAGGCCGCGACCGCGAGCGCAACGGTCACGCCGACCGCCAGCGCGTTGCGCCCGGTCGCGGCGGCGAGCGTGAACGCGATCGACCCGTACGCGGCCGCGAGCACGACCAGCACGACCACGGCTGCGGCGAGATGGCGGGCGGCGACGTCCATCCCGAAGACACGCGCCCCGATCCAGAGCGCGAGCCAGAGGACGAGCCCGAGGCCCGCGAGCTCGACGCACATCGCGCCGAGCTTTTCGACGGCGACCCGCGTGCGGGAGAGCGGCGCGGAGAGGAGCAAATCGAGCGTGCCTCGCTCCTCCTCACCCGCGATCGTCCCCGCGCCGTTTCCGATCGACGCGACGAGGAACAGCGCCGGGATCATGAAGGCGAACAGCTCGCTCCCGAGGTACCCGGCGGCCGAGGTGAAGTCGAGCCGGCCGCCGAACGCGATGAACGCCTTCAGCGCGTCGGGATAGCTCTCGACGAGCTCGTTCAGGTCGGGGTTGTCGCGGATCGTCGGGTACACCGCGACGATGAGCGCGACGTAGCCGGCGAGGCCGAGCGACCACCAGGCAAAGCTCCTGCGCACGTCGCGCAGGGACTTCGCGAAGACGCTACCGAGCACCGGCCGGCCTCCGGTAGAGCTCGAGGAAGACCTCTTCGAGGTCGGCTTCGTGACTGTCGATCGCGCGCACCTCGTATCGGGCGAGCGCCTTGACGAGCGGGTCTGCCGATCCCTCGAGGGTCAGGCGCACGACGTCGCCGTTGCGGCCCACCTCGCGCACGCCTTCGAGGCCGTCGAACGCTCCCGTGGGTGGCGGCTCGGCGAAGGAAACCTCGACGCGGCTCCGCGCTCTCTGGCGAAGCGACTCCACGTCGTCGACGAGCTCGAGCCGTCCGTCGCGGATCAGCGCGACGCGGTGGGCGATGTGCTGCACCTCGGAGAGCACGTGGGAGGAGACGAACACCGTACGGCCGTCGGCCGTCGCCTCCGCGACGAGCTCGTAAACGACCTGCTGCACGAGCGGGTCGAGGCCCGAGGTCGGCTCGTCGAACACGGCGAGGGCCGGGCGGTGCATGAGCGCCTGGACGAGACCGACCTTCTGCCGGTTCCCCTTCGAGAGGGCCCGGATCGGCCGGTCGAGCTCGAGCTCGAGCCGCTCGGCGAGCCCCTCGCCGTCGCCGAGCCCCGACATCCCGCGGAGGGACGCGAAGTAGCGCAGGTGCTCGCGCGGCGTGAGCCGCTCGTAGAGGCGAAGGTCACCGGGGAGGTAGCCGAGCCGGCCGCGTGCCTTCGGGCCCGCCCGCCGCACGTCGAGGCCGAAGAGCTCGATCCGCCCGCTCGTCGGCCGGATGAGGTCGAGGAGCAGCCGGATCGTCGTCGTCTTGCCCGCGCCGTTCGGGCCGAGATAGCCGAAGACCTCGCCCTCGGCGACCTCGAAGGTGAGGTCGTCGACCCCTCGGTGGCCCGCGTAGTCCTTCGACAGCCGCTCGGCTCTGACGACGGCTCGAGCCATGTGCCGCAAGGCTACGCGCCCGGCGGCGGAGGTCGAGAGACGGACGGCTACCCTCCGGCGATGGCCGCGCCGGTACGGAAAGGAGAGGAGGTCGAGGTCCGCGTCGACTCGCTCGCGTACGGCGGCAACGGCGTCGGTCGTGTCGACGGGTTCGTCGTCTTCGTTCGCGGCGGGCTTCCGGGCGATCTCGTTCGTGCGCGCCCGACGAAGGTGAAGAAGGGGTTCGCCGAGGCGACCCGTACGGCGCTCCTCGAGCCAGGCCCGGACCGCGTCGAGGCGCCGTGCAGGCACTTCGGCGTCTGCGGCGGATGCCGTTTCCAGGACCTCGCCTACGAGCGGCAACTCGACGCGAAGCACGCGCAGGTGCGCGACGCGCTCGTGCGCCTCGGTGGGTTCGCGGAGCCGCCGCTCGAGCCGATCGTCCCGGCGCGCTCCGTCTACGGCTACCGCAACAAGCTCGAGTACTCGTTTGCGCAGGGGGAGGGCGGGCTCGTTCTCGGGTTCCACCGGGCGGGTCGCTGGGACGAGGTGATCGACGTCGAGGAGTGCCTGCTCACGACGGGCAGCGGCAACGCGATCCGCGAGGCGGTCAAGGAGTGGGCCCGAGGCGAAGGTCTCGAGCCATACGACCAGGCGAGCGGGTCGGGCTACCTCCGCCACCTCGTCGTCCGCGAAGGCCGGAACACCGGCCAGGTGCTCGTCCTGCTCGTGACGGCGCCCGGCGAGCGCTTCGACGCTGACTTCCTCCTCGAGACGCTGACGCAATTTGCGGAGGTGCGGTCGATCCACTGGGCCGTGAACGACCGGCCGGCGGAGGTGACGAACCTTCCTACGCGGCTCCTCTGGGGCGAGCCGTGGATCGAGGAGGAGCTGCTCGGCCTCCGGTTCCGGATCCGTCCCAACGCCTTCCTGCAGACGAACACGGAGATGGCGGAGACGCTCTACGTGCTCGCCCGCGACGCCGCCGGCCTGACGGGAAGCGAGACGGTGTACGACCTCTACTGCGGCACCGGGACGATCGGGCTCACGCTCGCCGCGGATGCGGGCGCGGTGTGGGGCGTCGAGATCTCGGAGGAGTCGGTCGCGTGCGCGATCGAGAACGCCGAGGCGAACGGGATCCCGAATGCCCGCTTCTTCGCAGGCAACGTCGGCCAGTCGCTCGAGGAGCTCACCGAGCACGCCGGGCAGCCGGACGTCGTCGTCGTCGATCCCCCGCGGGCCGGGCTCGCCGGGAAGGCGCTGCGGCGCACGGGCGCCCTGGGTGCCGGGAGGGTCGTCTACGTCTCCTGCAATCCGACGACACTCGCGTCGGACCTCGCCGTGCTGCGCGACGAGTACTGCTACGACCTGGTGCGCTGCACGCCCGTCGACATGTTCCCGCACACGCCGCACATCGAGAGCGTCTCGCTCCTCACGCGTGCACCGTCCTCTGCCGAGGAGCATGATGCCGGTGATGCGGTGGAGTGAGTCATGGGCTCACGACGACAAAGGGGTGAACACGAGGTGAACGCACGCAGGCTGCTGGTGATCCCGATCGCCGTGCTCGCGCTCGTCGCGGCCGGTTGTGGAGGCGACTCGAGCAACGAGTCGTCGCCGGACACGACCGCGACGACGGTCGCGGCCGAGACGATGACCACGACCGAGGAGACGACGGCCACCGGCACGACCGCGACGACGACGGCTGCGAGCGGCGACCTCGTGCTCGGCGGCAAGTGCAAGGAGTTCGCCGGCATCTCGCAGAAGCTCTCGGAGTCGCTTAGCGGCCAGACGGGCGACCTCCAGCAGGCCTCGAAGATCTTCGACGAGATCGCCGACCAGGTGCCGGACGAGATCAAGGCCGACTACCAGGTGATCGCCGCGAACTTCAAGAAGATCGCCGAGGCGCTGAAGGGCGTCGACCTCTCGAGCGGGAAGGCTCCGAGCCCCGAGGCGCTGGCCAAGCTTCAGGAGCTGTCGCAGTCGATGGACTCGCCGAAGGTGCGGCAGGCGACCCAGCACATCGAGGCCTGGGTCGAGAAGAACTGCTAGCCCGGCTACCGAGGGGCGCGGCGCTCGCCGCGCCCCTCCGTCCTGAAGGCCCGCCAGAGGAGGTCGGCGTTCGGGAGGACGAACCCGACGGACAGCGCGGGAAGGGCGGGCAGACCTCTGAGATCGAACGCGTACGTGAGCCCGAGCGTCGCCGAGAGGCACGCTGTCATGGCGATCCACGTCGCGCCGACGCGGAGCCCGAAGCGCCCGGCTGCCGCGAGGAAGAGCGCGAAGAAGATCACGTCCGGCGGCCCGAGGCGCGCGGCCGCATCCTCTCCGGGGACGGAGAACGAGACGGCGATCCGCTCGAAGAGCCCGGGCTTCTCCTCGACGACGACCTTCGTCGGGCCCTGGTAGACCGAGGCGATGTCGATCCACGGGATCACCGCCGCCACCACGACGACCCACGAGAGCGCCTCCAGCATCTGCACGAACCAGAAGCCGAAGAGCGTGAAAGCGACGATCTTCGCCGAGTTGAACCCGCCCTCGAGGCCCGCCAGGTCGAACAGCGCCGCAAGCGCGGCGGCGACCACGGTGAGGCCGACGAGCCCGCGCACGGTCGCGAGGGGAAGGAGCAGCCAGGGGACGAGGAAGGTGGCGGGGAACAGCAGAGCGGCGACGAGCAGGACGTCCCATCGCTCGGCGACGTCCGGCAGGTGACCGGCGAATGCGTCCCAGGCGGCCAGCGCCGCGAGCAAGGCCGCGGCCCCGACGATGCTCCGACGGGACGCCCCGGCGGGCGCTCTCAGTACGGCGGCAACTCGGCCCACCAGGCACCGAGTGTCTTGAAGGCGTTCCAGAACCTCGTCTTCGCGCTCTGCTCGTCGAGCGACGCGTCGATGTCAGGCGTCACGAGCGCCTCGATCGTCGGCGTGAAGGGCTGGAGCTCGCCGGATCGCCCGGCGTCGAGCTCGTCGGCGAGCGGAAACGCGAGCGCGTTGACGAACGCGACCGTCTCGGCGCCCATCGCGACGAGAAGCCTCGGCTGGACGATGTGCAGCTCGCGGGTCAGCCAGCCCCGCGCCTCCTCCGCCGACTCGGTGCCGAACTTGAGGCAGTTCGTCCCGTAGACGGCGAGTGGGTCGACCGCGAGCCGCTCGAGCGACTTCAGGAGCGCCTGGCCGGAGCGGCCGAAGAACGCCACACCTTCGGAGATCTCGCTCTGCGTCGGGCTGTGCTTGAGAAGGAAGACATCTGCGAGCGGGTGGCCGCTCCCGAGCACGGGGACGTGCAGCTCGTCCCCGACGGCGAGCAGCTCGTCCCCGAGGTCGTTGATCTCGCCGATCGCACGCTTGAGGTAGCGCTCCTGGATCTCGTCGACCGCCGACGGCGGGCCTGCTCCGGTCGCGCGCCGGGGGCGGCTCTGCCGCCCGGCCCGTGTGGCGCGCTCGTCGCTCATCGAAGCGGTGTTCGGCGCCGACGCACGACAGCCTCTCTCGATCTAGCGGCGGTCGCCGACACGCTCGCGCACCTGTGCGACCCACTTCAGCGACTGGAGGTAGGCGAGGGACTTCGGCCGTCGGAGCACGGTGGCGGTGCGCAGCGAGAGGAGGAACTCCTCCGGGCCGTCGAACCGGCGCATCCTCAGGCCGCCGGTGCCCACGCCCGGAAGCACGTGCGCGTCCGACCCTGCCCCCTGGAGCAGCCCGTACTTGCGGGCGAAGCGGAGCGCCTCGTCGTTGTAGGTGTCGAACAGGAGCCGCGCGTTGTACACCTCGAGGACGTCGATCTCCGGCAGGTGCCCGTGGAGCGTGGCCGGCGCCGGAATCGCGTGCATCCGGTCGAAGGGATGAGGGACGTAGACAACGCCTCCCTGCTCGCGGATCGCGGCGACCGTGTCGGCGAACGACATGCCGCGCGGGATCTCCTCGGCAAGGAAGAGGCCGATCACCTCGCCGTCGCGATCGGTCTTGACCTCTTCCCCCGGGATCACGATCAGACGTCCACCGCGCGCGGCGTCGACCGTGGCGAGCGCCCCGCCGAAGACGTTGTGATCCGTCACCGCGATCGCGCCGAGGCCCTCCGACTCGGCATGTTCCACGAGGGCGCCCGGCTCGATCGAGCAGTCGTGCGACCAGCTGGTGTGCATGTGCAGGTCCGCGACGATCCAATCCCGGTCGGCGAGCGGCTCGGTGGTGTGGCGGCGAGA
This sequence comes from Gaiella sp., assembly GCA_036265415.1. Lineage (GTDB taxonomy): Bacteria > Actinomycetota > Thermoleophilia > Gaiellales > Gaiellaceae > Gaiella. Next base: position 2,272 of record DATAPC010000074.1, on the reverse strand, counting down.
GGCTCGCCGCCTGCCGCATGCCTCGACATACAGCCGCTCGAGCTCCTCGCCGACGACCGCGAAGCTCCCCGCCGCGACGGCGGCCCGGTGGCCGGCGGCGTCGCGCTCGCGCGCCCGCTCGTCCTCGGCGTACCGGAGCACCGCGGCCGTCGCGAGCTCGGGCTGCCCTTCGACGCCCGGCGGCTCGACGAGAGCACAGCCCGCGGCGGCCGCCTCGTCGCGGAGCCGGCGCAGTCCGTCGGGCGACGGAACGACGATCGCAGCGCCGCGCAGGAGCTCCGCGCGCGCCTCCCCGCGCACGGCTGTGCGGACGCGCACGCGGTCGCGGAGGGCGAGCGGGATCGACGGTCGCACGGCGAGGCGGGCCGTCCGGAGCAGGATCGCTTCCCACCCGTCGAGGGTGCGGAGCGCCCGAAGCGCGGCGCGCACCACCGCGAGACCGCCCGCGGAGGTCTCGATGACAACGACGCGTTGCTTGTGCGCGGGCGCGAATCGCTCGAGATCGACGCCGGCGGGAACGACGGCATAGGCGCCCGGGAAGCGAGCGGCCGCGCGGGCTGCGACGTCGTCGCTCGTCGCGACCAGCCGGTCGATCCGCGCGAGCAGCCGGTCACGCTGGTTGCGGCGCGGCGGATGGCCCAGCCGCTCCGAATCGACGAACGTCGCGATGGTCGTCGTCTCCGCCTCGAGCAGCGCCTGGTAGGCGAGCCCGGGAATCGCAGGGTCGAAGCCGTGGACGACGTCGAAGCCGCCACGGCGGAGCGCGGTCGCCACGTTCGCCCGCACTCCGACCGGGAGGCCGACGGCCGACCGCGGCGACACCGGCACGGCGCGCGAGACGGCCACAACGCCGTGGAGCTCGCCTGCCTGGAGAGCGCGCCGTCCCGCCAGCAGCTCGGACGACCTGAGCGACGGGGCGAGTACGACGACGTCGTGCCCGAGCGCCCGCAGCGCGTCGGCGACGCCGGCGACGTGCTCGTTCGTGTCGTGCGGTACCGACCACGCATGTGGCGTCACGAGGCAGATGCGGAGCGGCACGGATCCCGATTCTAGGCGGGCGAGGTGGTCTACTCGCGCTCGGGTGACGGAGGTCACCATCACCGTGCGATCGAACGGGCCCTACAAGGTCGTCGGGCCGGTCACGATCGTCGACCTCGAGGGGCGGCGGTTCGAGCTGCCCGAGGGCGGCGCGATCGCCCTCTGCCGCTGCGGACACTCGAGGGACAAGCCGTTCTGCGACGCGTCGCACAGACGCGTCGGCTTCGTCGCCGACGACTCGGCGCCGCGCGTCCGTGGTGGACGTCAGGTGTCCGACGGCGAGTCGGACACCTGACGCCGAACGCCTGCGTCACGCCGTGGCGGCCTTCGCAGCCTTTTCGGCCTTGAGCGCGTTCTTCGCGATGAAGCGCTCCGTGTTCTCGTGCGCCTCGCTGTCGACGATCTGCACCGGCGGCGACTTCATGAGGTAGCTCGACGGTGCCTCGAGCGCGCCCGCGATCCCGTTGTTGAGCGCGAGCTTCGCGAGCCGCACGGCGTCGATCACGATGCCGGCGGAGTTCGGCGAGTCCCACACCTCGAGCTTGAGCTCCACGTTCAGCGGCACGTCGCCGAACGACGAGCCCTCCATCCGGATGTATGCCCACTTGCGATCGGTCAGCCAGGGCACGTAGTCCGAGGGACCGACGTGGACGTTCTTCTCTCCGATGTCGTAGTCGAGCATCGAGGTGACGGCGTTCGTCTTCGAGATCTTCTTCGACTCGAGGCGGTCGCGCTCGAGCATGTTGAGGAAGTCCGAGTTGCCGCCGACGTTCAGCTGCATCGTCTTGTCGAGGCGCACGCCGCGCTCGCGGAAGAGCGAGGTGAGGACACGGTGCGTGATCGTCGCGCCGACCTGTGACTTGATGTCGTCGCCGATGATCGGCAGGCCCTTCTCCTCGAAGCGGCGCTGCCAGTACTTCTCGCGTGCGATGAAGACCGGCATGCAGTTGACCATCGCGCACCCTGCTTCGAGCACCTGCTCGGCGTACCACTTCGTCGCCGCCTCGGAACCGACCGGAAGGTAGTTGACGACCACGTCCGTCTTCGTGTCGCGGAGGATGCCGACGACGTCGCTCGTCTCGCCCGGCGCCTTGGTGACGACCTGGGAGATGTACTTGCCGAGGCCGTCGTGGGTCATGCCGCGGGAGACGGTGACACCGGTCTTCGGGACGTCGGCGAAGCGGTACGTGTCGTTCGGATGGGCCCAGATGGCGTCGGCGAGATCCTTGCCGAC
>DATAPC010000073.1:0-8282 GCA_036265415.1 Gaiella sp. | reverse complement strand
GGTCCGAGCCGCTCGCGGGCGAGGCCGTGGAGCAGCACGAACGCCGCGGCGCACGCGGCCAGCGAGACGACGAGCCCCGCGAGCAGGAAGCGGTCGTCGAGCACGCGGCCGAGGCCCGCGACGAGCAGCGGGTAGAGCGGGAAGAACGCGGGCGTGCTCGACGGCCAGCTGTAGCCGCTCTCGGCGATGCGCAGGTACCAGTTGCTGTCCCAGCGGGCCCACACGTCGACCGCCGCACCGAGCTCGTGTAGCCGGGCGGTGTCCCATGGCCCGCGACGCGGGTTGAGGTGGTCGTCGAACAGCAGGACGGTTCCTGCCGCGACGACCCAGAGAGCGAGCCGGCTCCAGACGAAGATCGAGAGAGCGGCGAGCGCCGGCCTCGACGATGCGGGCGCGGCGCGCACCGTGCGACGATAACCGCGGCGAGGCGACAAGGGGTCGGCGTGCGCGGACGGAACCCAGATCGGGACATGGCTACCATCGCCGCATGAGCGGCACGAGGCGCCCCCGTCCGGGCCGTCCCCCGGCCCCGACGGTTCGCGTCCGCCGGCGCCGCCCGGCACCGAAGCGGGGCCGGAAGCTCGCCTTCGTCGTGGTCGCGCTTGTGATCGTGCTCGGAGCCGCGGGGATCGCAGCCGGCGCCGCCGTCCTGGCGCTCGGCCCGCGCTGCGACCTCGACGCGCTCCACCCGGTGCGGATCGGGCAGAACACGTTCGTCTACGCCGCCGACGGGTCACTCCTCGGCGTGATCCCCGCCGAGCGGAACCGCGAGGTCGTCCCGCTCGGCCACATCTCGCCCTGGCTCACGCGGGCGACGGTTGCCATCGAGGACCGCCGCTTCTACCAGCACGGAGGCGTCGACGCCGAGGGCATCGTGCGAGCGCTCTGGCGCGACGTGAAGGCGGGCCGCGTGGTCGAGGGCGGCTCGACGATCACCCAGCAGCTCGTCCGCACGCTCTACATCTCGAACGAGCGGACGGTCGAGCGGAAGGTGACCGAGGCCTGCCTCGCCGTGAAGCTCGACGACGCGTGGTCGAAGCAGCGGATCCTCGCGAGCTACCTCAACTCGGTCTTCTACGGGAACCTCGCCTACGGCGCGGAGGCGGCGTCGCGCACGTACTTCTCGAAGTCGGCCCGCTGGCTCACGCTGCCCCAGGCGTCGCTCCTCGCGGGCCTCACGCAGGCCCCGACGACGTACGACCCGCTCGCCGACCCGGTCCGAGCGGTCCAGCGACGCAACCAGGTGCTCGGAGCGATGCGCGAGGAGGGAATGATCACCCAGGGCCAGTACGCGTGGGCCCGCCGTCAGCCCGTCGGCCTGCGTCCGGGAAAGCTCTACGAGCAGATCCGCGAGCCGTACTTCTTCGGCTACGTCCGCGACCAGCTCGTGAAGGCCTACGGGGCGGAGACGGTCCGCTCGGGCGGGCTGAAGGTCTACACCACGATCGAGCCGCGCTGGCAGCGCCTCGCGCAGCGCGCGATCCGCGGCACGTTGACCCGGAAGACCGACCCCGCGGCCGCGATCGTCTCGATCAACCCGGCGAACGGCGCGATTCGCGCGATGACCGCCGTCGTCCCCGGCCGCGCGAACAACCAGTTCAACCTGCTCTCGCAGGCGCGCCGGCAGCCCGGATCGACGTTCAAGACCTTCGTCCTCACGGCCGCCGTGGAGCGCGGCATGGATCCGGCATCGACGTACTACGTCTCGGCGCCGTTCACCTACCGTCCCTCCCCCGTGGGCAAGTGCGAGGACGGCAGCTGGTGGTGCGTGCGGACGTACGACCAGAGCTACACGGGGTGGACGTCGGTCGAGCGTGCGACGCTTCGCTCGGACAACTCCGTGTACGCGCAGCTCACGCTCGACGTCGGCCCCGCACGTGTCGCCTCGCTCGCCCGCCGCCTCGGCGTCCGCACCCCGCTCGAGGTTCGCGGCCAGGTTCCGCCGGCACTCGGGCTCGGGTCGGTGGCGGTGTCGCCGCTCGACATGGCGTCGGCGTACGCGACCCTCGCCGCCGGCGGCATGTACTCCGAGCCGACGGCGATCCGCCGGGTGGTCGTCAAGGGCAAGACGGACGACCGGTGGGCGTCCCACCACCGGCGGACACGTGTCCTCTCCGACGGCGTCGCGGCCGTGGTGACCGGCATCCTCGAGGACAACGTCCGCTATGGGACGGGAACCCGCGCGGCGCTGAACCGGCCGGTCGCCGGAAAGACCGGCACGACCGACAAGCATGCCGACGCCTGGTTCGTCGGCTACACACCCGGTGTCGCGACGGCCGTCTGGATGGGGTACACGCGCGGCGAGGTCCCGATGGAGAACGTCCACGGCATCTCGGTCTCCGGCGGGTCGTTCCCGGCCGAGATCTGGCGGCGCTTCATGGATCCGGCGCTCGCCCGTCTGCCCGCTCGGGACTTCCCCCCGCCGACGCAGGCCGTCTCGTACCGCTCCTGGCAGCGCGGGCCGTGGGCACTCTCCTACGACCCGTACTACGTCGCTCCCTCGGCACCCGCCCCGACGACGACCGAGGAGGCGCCCGCTCCCAAGCCCGCGGACACGCCGGCGGCGGCAACGCGGTCGGGCGCGACGCGCTCGTCGACGAACGGCGGCCGTCCCGGCGAGCCGTGAGAGTCACGGCGGCGGTCGCCGCCGGATGCGCGACCGCCGCTCTCGTCGGTCTGGCGTCCGCGCTCGCGTGGCGCGACGACTCGCCGCTCGTCCCCCGTGGAGGCGGCCCCGCCGTCCAGGGGTCGGCGTGGATGTTCCTCGTGCTTCTCGCCGCAGCCTTCTGCGCCTATCTCGCGGGACTCGCGCTCCTGCGGCGGCGCGGGCTCGCACTGGGGGCGGCAGTGGCGCTCGCCGCCGCCGTGCAGCTCCTGCCGCTCGCCTCGCCGCTCCTTCTCTCGACCGACGCGTGGACCTACTGGGGCTACGGCTGGATCGCCGCCGAGGGCGGGGGCAACCCCTACGTCGACCCACCCGCGGCGCTTCCCGCGAGCCCGGCGGCGCCATACGTGGGCGCCGACTGGCGCGACACGACGACCGTCTACGGGCCGGCGTTCACGCTCGTGTCGGAGCCCGTCGCACGCCTCGCGAGCTCGTCCCACGACGCCGCCGCATGGATCTTCAAGTCGCTGGCCGCCGTCTCCGTGCTCGCGGCGACCCTGGCCGTCGCGCGCACGTCGCGGAGACCGGCTCTCGCCGCGGCGTTCGTCGGCTGGAACCCCGTCCTGGCGATCCACGCCGGGGGCGGCGGGCACAACGACGCCCTCGTCGGCGCGCTCGTCGCGGGGGCCGTCGCGCTCGCAGCCCACCGTCGCGCCGCGCTGGGCGGCTCCCTGTGGGCGCTCGCCGCGCTCGTCAAGTGGATTCCGCTCGTCTTCTTCGCGCTCGCCGCGCTCGCCGACCGGGCGCGAGGCCGCTCGGCGGGGATGCTCGGGTTCGGGGCGACCGCCGCCGTCGTCGCGGCGCTCGCGACGGTGCGCTACGGACTCCACTGGCTGGGGGCGTTCGGCCCGCTGGCCGACAACGCGGCACGGCAGACGAGCTATGCGCTGCCGTCGCGCCTCGAGGACGTCGGCCTCCCCCACGCCGCCGCGCTCGGCGTGGCCTTGACGCTCCTCGCGCTCGGTCTCGCCTGGCTCGCCCTCGAGGCCCATCGCGGGCGCGCGTGCCTGGGCCGGGCCGCGTGCCTCGTCCTCGCGACGACGCCCTACCTCGTCGTCTGGTACCTGGCCTGGGCCGTCCCGCTGGCCGCGCCGGAGGACGACGATCGCCTCGCGCGCGCCGCCGCCCTCGCGCTCACGGCGTACCTTCTCCCGCAGACGATTCCGCTGTAGAGCGCTTCCGCAGCACGAGGATCCCGTCCTCGTCGAAGACGACCGCGAAGCGCCCCCGGGCGCGGAGCGCGGCCAGCGCGCGGTCGAATCGGATGGGTGCGTCCATCGTGTCCCGGTAGCTCGGCCTCTGGCGGTCGACCGCCACCCACGTCGCCTCGGCGAGCACGGGGAAGCTGAAGATGCGACGGCGTTCCGAGAGATGCGCGCCGAGCGTGTTCGTCGCGCTCACGGCCGCATCGGGGGGGACGAGAGCGACCGCCCGCCGCGCCACGGCCGCGTGGTGGCCGACGACGTGCTCGTGGGTACCGAGATCCGAGCCGAACGGGACGTGGCGCCACAGGGGAAGCGGGCCGAGCAGCACCCCGGCGAGGAGCGTGGAGAGGACCACCGCTCGTCCCTCCGGCCACCGCGCGGCCGCCAGACGACGCCGGAGCCGGGCGGCACCGAGGATCGTCGCCACGAAGAGCCCCGGCAGCGCGCCCGCCGTGTAGTGGAAGTGGATCGACGTCTGCGTCCGCGTTCCCGAGAGGAGGTTCAGGAGGAGCTCCGGTGCGGCGGTGAGGGCGGCGAGCGGCGCGAGCAGAGGCAACCCGAGCAGCGGGAGCAGCAGGTCGCCCAGATAGGCGAGGTCGTGGCCGTGCGTCACCTCCGAGACGATGGCCCCGGGATCCGTCACAGCCGTCTTCGCGATGCCGCTGGGCGACCCGCCGACCGACTCGTAGCGTCCCTCGAACGGCGACCCACCACCCGGGGCGAAGTGCGGCACGACGACGGTCACGGCGACGAGGGAGACGACCGTCGCGGCAAGGGCGATCGCGAGGCCGGCCCGGCGCCCCTCGGGCCGCAGCGCATACCACAGCCCCATCGCGGCGACGACGAGCCCGATCTGCTCCTTCGTCAGGCAGGCGGCCCCCGCGACGAGCGCGAACGGCAGCAGCCGGCCCGAGTCGAGGAACCAGAAGGCCCAGAGGAGCAGCGGCGTGGCGAGCGCGACCGGATGGAAGTCGTCGAGGACGAGCCACTGGGTCGCGGGATGGAGCAGATAGGCGAGCGCGATCCCCGCCGCGACCCACTCCGAGTCGAGGTGCCGGCGGCCGAGCAGGTAGACGGGGACGGCGCCCGTCGCGACCGCGAGGCCCTGGGTCACGAGCAGGAGCGCCGGATCCGGCCACAGCCACCAGAGCGGAGCGAACGCGGCGACGATCGGGTCGAAGTGGGCACCGAGGCGGGAGAACTGCGTCCCCGTGAGGCCGGTGACCGACAGGAAGTCGCCGTGGGCCGTCGACCACACGGCCTGGACGAGGTTGCCGACGTCGAAGCGGCCCGTCCAGAACGCTCGGTGCTGGAGCACGGCGAGGGACGACAGGCCGGCCCCGAAGGCCGCCGTACCCGCAACGACGAGCCGCGCGGGTGCGGTCAACCGCGCTCCACCGCACGCTCGAGCAGCGCGCGCCAGCGCTCGCCGAGCACCTGCTCGGACGCCGCGGTCTCGTAGGTCGCCCGTCCCGCCGCCGCGATCCGCTCGGCGAGGGCCGGGTCGTCGGCGAGGCGGCGCACGGCCTCGGCGAGACCGCGTGGGTCGCCGGGCGGGACGAGAAGGGCGTCGCGGTCGTTCGTCAGGAGCTCGCGGGCGGCCGGCGTGTCCGCCGTGACCACCGGACGGGCGCACGCGAGCGCCTGGAAGACCTTGTTGGGGATCACGCGGCCCGCCTTGTCCCCGAGCCCGAAGATCCCGAGGGCGCACCCGGCCCCGCGGTACGCGTCGGGGAGCTCGTCGTACTCGATCCACGGGACGTGCTCGACGTTCGGCGGCCGGTGCTCGAGCAGCCCCCCGAGCTGGCCCTCGCCCACGACGCGGAACGGTATGGCCGGGACGAGCTCGGCCGCAGCGAGGATCGTGTCGAGCCCGTGCAGGGGGATCAGCTTGCCGACGAAGAGCGCGTGGAACGGCTGCGGCGGGTGCCAGCCGGGCCGGAAGAGCGGCTCGTCGGCGCCGACGAGTGCGACGGCCACGTGGTGCTCCGCGAGCCCGAAGGCCTGCCGGAAGAACGCCGCGTGCGCCTCCGTGTCCGCGACGACGAGGTCGGCGCTGCGGAAGGCGCCGTGGTCGATCGCCCGCAGCACGCCCGCCGCCGGCGAGCGGGGACCGAACCGGGCGCGGTCGCCGACGAGCGTGTCGTAGAGGGAGACGAGGGGGTTGAAGACGACGGGCCGGCCACGCGCGATCCGCCGTGCGGCGGGCATGTCGAAGTGGCCCGGGTAGCCCACGACCACGACGTCGGCGTCGTCCTCGCGCCGCCGGGCGAGCGCGCCCTCGGCACGCACGACGCGGGCGAGCTGCGCGAGCCCGATCGACCAGTTGTGCCGTCCCCACACGTCCCGGTGGCGCTCGACGACGGTGACCCCGGCTCCTCGCAGACAGGAGACGACCTGCGTGTTCCGGGGGGACGTGCGGTCGTACGTCCCGAAGTACAGGGCCTTCACGCGGCGATCGTCAGCGGAGGATCTCGTCCACGAGCCGCGAGCGGCGGTCGTCGAGGGCGCGGAGCCGCTCGCGGTGCTGGCTCGTGACCAGCTCCGAGAGCAGGCCGAGCGAGAGGAACTGGATGCCGACGACGACGAGCAGCACGCCGAGGAGGAGCAACGGGCGCCGGCCGATCGGCTCGCCGGTCAGCTTGACGACCGTGAGGTACACGAGGATCGCCGTTCCGAGCGAGCCCAGCACGAGCCCGAGCCCGCCGAACAGGTGGAGCGGCCGGTGCCGGTAGCGGCTCATGAACGTGACGGTGAGCAGGTCGAGGAAGCCGCGGGCGTACCGCTCCATGCCGTACCGGCTGCGGCCGTGCTCCCGCGGGCGGTGGTTCACGGCGATCTCCGTGACGCGGAAGCCCAGGTCGTCGGCGAGCACGGGGATGAACCGATGCAGCTCGCCGTAGAGGTCGAGCTCGCGTGCGACGTCCAGTCGGAACGCCTTCAGCCCGCAGTTCATGTCGTGGAGCCGCACGCCGGACATCCAGCCCGTGACCCGGTTGAAGACACGGGAGAGCACGCGCCGGGCGACCCCGTCGTTGCGACGGACCTTCCAGCCGGTGACGAGGTCGTAGCCCTCGTCGAGCTTCGCGAGGAGCCGCGGGATCTCGGCCGGGTCGTCCTGCAGATCGCCGTCGATCGTCACCACGACGTCGCCTTCGACCTCGCGGAAGCCGGCGTCGAGCGCCGCCGCCTTGCCCATGTTCCGCCGGAGCCGGACGACCCTGACGTTCGTCGCGGCGGCGTGGAGGCGGACGAGTGCCGCGTGCGTCCCGTCGCGCGAGCCGTCGTCGACGAAGACGACCTCCCACGGCTCGCCGCGGTCCGAGAAGGCGCGCGCCAGCTCGTCGTAGAGCGGCTCGACCGTCAGCTCCTCGTCGCGGACGGGGACGACGACAGAGATCACGCGCCGAGCGTACCCCGTGTGTACCGTCAGCGCCGTGGCCGGCCTGCTGAGCGTGGACGAGGCGCTGGCGCGCGTCCTCGACCGCGTCGGGCCGTTGCCGCCGGAGGGAGTGCCGCTCGAGCGTGCGTCCGGGAGGACGCTCGCCGAGGGCGCGCAGGCCGCGATCGACCTCCCGCGCTTCCCGAGCTCCGCGATGGACGGTTTTGCCCTCCGCGCGGCGGACACGCCGGGGACGCTGCCGGTGGTTGCGCGAGTAGCTGCCGGCCGTCCCGCGCCGCGGCCGCTCGGCGAGGGCGAGGGGATGGGCATCGCGACCGGCGGCGTCGTGCCGGACGGGGCCGACGCCGTTGTCCCGATCGAACACGCGACCGAGGAAAACGGGACGGTCACCGTCGTCGAGTCCGTTGTCAGAGGTGCGAACATCCGCCCGTTGGGCGCCGACGTGCGCGCCGGTGAGTCCGTGCTGCGAGCGGGCACGTTGCTGACGCCGCCCCGCATCGCGGCCCTCGCCGCTTCGGGCGTGGCCGAGCCCCGCTGCGCGAGGCTGCCGCGCATCGCGATCGTGACCACGGGCAGTGAGCTCCGCCCTCCCGGCGCGGCGCTCGGCGAGGGCGAGATCTACGAGTCGAACGGCGTCATGCTCGCCTCGCTGCTCGAGCGGCACGGCATCGTGCTGGAGCGCGAGACGGTCGCGGACGACGAGGCCGCCCACAGGGACGCGCTCGCCCGGGGCCTCGAGGCGGACGTCCTCGTCACGTCCGGCGGCGTATCCGTCGGGCCGCACGACCTCGTCCGACGCATCCTGGCCGAGCTCGGCGCGGAGGAGGTCTTCTGGGGCGTCGCGATGCGGCCCGGGAAGCCGATCTCTTTCGCGGCGCGCGGGGAGACGCTCGTGTTCGGGCTGCCGGGCAACCCGGTGTCGTCCCTCGTCGGCGCGCTGCTCTTCGTCGTCCCGGCGCTCCGCGCGCTGCAGGGCGCCTCCGACGCGGCGCCTCGGTTCGAGCGTGCC
>DATAPC010000072.1:0-3556 GCA_036265415.1 Gaiella sp. | reverse complement strand
AACATGATCGTCCAGGTGGTGGGATACCTGATGCGCTCGGGCGCTCCGGACTCGCTCGACCTGATGGTCGCGACGAACTACGCCGTGATGGCCGCCGACCTGGCGCTCGAGGGCTCGTCCGGGCGGATGGTCGCCCTCCGGAGCGGCACGTACACATCGGTGCCGATCACGGCGACGCGGGAGGGCGTCAAGCGCGTCGACGTCGACGAGCTCTACGACGCGCGCGAGTACCGCCCCAAGGTTCGCCACGTCACCGGCAAGCCGATGTTCCTGTACTAGTTCGCAGGCCCCGCTGTCGCGGTCGCACCTGAGGCCGTCGTTCGTTGCCTGCGCAGGGTGAATCTAGGATGGCCGACGTGCAGCGGATCGGGATCCTGACCGGGGGCGGCGACTGCCCCGGGCTGAACGCCGTGATCCGGGGGGTCGTCGCCGGGGCGGCGCAGCGGCACGGCGCCGAGGTGATCGGGATCCTCGACGGCTGGGACGGGCTGATGGAGGGGCGGGTGCGACGGCTCGACCGCGACGCCGTCCGAGGGATCCTCCAGCGCGGCGGCACGATCCTCGGGACGTCCCGGCGCGACCCCTACGTCCACGGCGAGGGCGCCGCGTCGCTGCAGGCGACGCTCACGCGCGAGTGGATCGACTCGCTCGTCGTGGTCGGCGGGGACGGGACGCTGCGTACCGCCTTGCGTCTCGCCGAGGAGGGCGTGCGCCTCGTCGGCGTACCGAAGACGATCGACAACGACATCCCGGGAACGGACATCACGTTCGGGTTCGACACGGCGATTCAGATCGCGACGGAGGCGATCGACCGGATCACGACCACGGCCGAGTCGCACGACCGCGTGATGGTCGTGGAGGTGATGGGCCGGACGCAGGGATGGATCGCCACGTACGCGGGCATCGCCGCCGGTGCCGATGCGATCCTCGTCCCCGAGGAGACGTACGACCTCGAGGAAGTGGCCGCGCTCCTGCGCTCGCGTGCCGCGCGCGGCCGCCGCTACTCGGTCGTCGTCGTGGCCGAAGGCATTCCGGCGCCCGAAGGCGCGCAGGTCGTCGCGCCGCTCGACGTCTTCGGGTTCGAGCGGCTCGGCGGCGTCGCCGCGGTCGTGGCTGCGAGACTCGAGGAGCTCACCGGCTTCGAGGCGCGCGTCACCGTCCTCGGGCACATCCAGCGCGGAGGCACGCCCAGCGCCGCCGACCGTGTGCTCGGCTCGCGGCTCGGAGTCGCTGCAGCCGATCTCGTCGCCGCCGGCCGTTTCGGCCGGATGGTGGCGCTCCGAGGCACCCAGATCGTCGACGTCGCGCTCGAGGACGCCTGCGGGGCCATGCGCCCCGTGCCGCCCGACATCCTCGACGTCGCGCACACGCTTTCGGCGCCGTGAAGCGGTCTCAGCCGATCAGCAGCGCGTCCGTCGGCGCGTAGCCGTCGGTGAGGAGCGGCACGTCGGCCGTCACGACGTCGCGCGGCCAACGGTTCCTGATCGCCGCGCGCAGCTCGGGGGCCCGAGGCGCGCGCGCTCGCCGCGTCTCCGCCCACGACGCCGCGAGGCGCCCGGTCGACGGTGCCGCGCGCTCCGTCGCGACGAGGATGATGTTGCGGATGTCGTCGGACCGCCGGTCTGACGGTCCCTCGTACACGGGGTGCAGCTCGACGGTCGGGAACACCGAGGCATACGTCTTCCAGAGCGCACGCGTGATCTGCGAGCTGCCGCCGGTGATCGCGCCGATGACGTTCGTCGCGACGACACCGCCCGGCTCGAGCCGGTCACGGAGGAGCTGGACGAACTCCAGCGTCGTGAGGTGGAACGGCACCCCGTCCGAGTAGAAGGCGTCGACCATGATCACGTCGAAGCGCTCGTCGGTGCGCTGCAGGTACCGGCGGCCGTCGTCGACGACGACGGGCAGCCTCGGGTCGCGCGGGAACGCGAACCAGCGGTGGGACGCCTGGACGACGTCCGGGTCGAGCTCCACCGTCGTCACGGTGACGTCGGGGAAGTCGCGCCACACCCGCTTCTGCACGGCCGCTCCGCCGAGGCCGATCACGAGGATCTTCGTCGCGTCCGGGTCGTATGCGAGGCCGAGCTGGAGGTAGTCGCTGTAGGAGAAGCGCGTGCGGAACGGCTCTCCGAGGTACATCCCGCTCTGGAACGAGCTGTCGAAGCGGAGATAGCGGGACTCGCCGTCCTCGACGACGAGGAGACGGTGGTAGCGCGTGTCGCGCGCCTCCCGGACGGTGAAGCCCTCGCCTCCCAGCCCGACCTCGGCAGGGTCGAGCTTGCGAGGCGTGTGAACCTCGCGCTCGCGGTAGAGGGGCGACCAGTTCCGGGCCGCCGAGCCTGCGAGCACCGTGCCCGTCGTCTCGGGAGCGAGCGCGGCGACCGCGAGCACGGCGGCGCCGGCTGCTGCGACGAGGCCGGCGGCCGGGATCCAGAGCCGCTGGAGCAGCGAGACGGCGGCAGCGGCGGAGAGGAGGACGACGGCGCCGAACGCCAGCACCTGGTCGGTGCCGTACTCGGGGACGAGCCAGAACGACGTGGCGAAGGTGCCTGCGATCGAGCCGGCGGTCGAGATCGCGAACAACCGGCCCGCCGTGCGTCCGAGTCGCGCGATGTCGCGCGCCGCGAGCCGTACGGCGATCGGCGAGACCGAGGCCAGGACGACGCTCATCGGCCCGAAGAGGATGATCGACGCCACGAGCGGGTCGAGCCGCGGCCCTGGATCCCACGCGACGACCTGCTCGAGCACCCACGAGTCGACGACGGGGATCAGCAGGACGAGACCGGCCCCGAGGGCGATCGCGCCGATGAAGAGGTAGGGCGACGGCCACCGGTCGGCCAGCGTGCCGCCGAGCCAGTAGCCGACGGCGAGGCCGGTCAGCACGACACCGATCAGGGCACCCCAGACGTAGAGCGAGCTCCCGAAGGTCGGCGCGAGCACGCGGCTGGCCGCGATCTCGACGCCGAGCAGCACGGCCCCGGACAAAAAAACCGCCGTGCCGACCGCCAGACCGTCGAGCGTCGCTCCGCGTCCCTGCACGGCGTTCAATCTATGCGGTAGACGCGAAGCCACGGTCGGAGCCGGCGGCCGGGCTCGGCGCGGGTCGCGTACGCGGGCTGCATGCGCTCGAGCGCACGGTAGAAGCGTGCCTCCCGCGGGTAACGGGGGGCGGCAGCGAGGATGCGGTCGGCGACGCTGCCCCCGAGCACGACCCAGCGGACGCCGTCCGCCCGCAGCACGCGGAGATCCCGGCGGGCGTCGAACGGGCGCCCGGGCCCCGGCAGGGCGAGCCGGACGACCGGTCGGCCGTGGAGCGGCAGGGTCGACGTGTCGGCGGCGACGCGGTCGCCCGTCGGGATGTTCGCCGCGATCCACGCCGCCGCGTCGAGACGAGGGTCGCGGCCGGTGAGCGACCGCGCGTCCGCGACCGACCACCAGAGCGGCACCACCGCGGCGACGAGGGCGGCGACGGCAAGGGGCTTCCGCGAACCGGCGAGGACGGCGAGCCCGGGCACGAGCGGCAGGACGTAGCGGTCGAAGTGCGCGTTCGACGGAA
>DATAPC010000071.1:0-62910 GCA_036265415.1 Gaiella sp. | reverse complement strand
CACGAACGGTTTCTCGAGCTGGTGACGGAGGCGACGAGTGTCAGGGCATAGCAAGTGGTCGACGATCAAGCACAAGAAGGGCGCCGCCGACGCGAGGCGCGGCAAGCTCTTCTCGAAGCTCTCGCGCGCGATCATGGTCGCGGCCAAGGAAGGCGGAGCCGATCCGGGCTCGAACCTCGCGCTGCAGAATGCGATCGAGAAGGCACGGTCGTACTCGATGCCGAAGGACAACATCGAGCGCGCGATCGCGAAGGGCGCCGGCGAGGGCACCGACGGTGCGAGCTTCGAGACCGTCGTCTACGAGGGTTACGGGCCCGAGGGCGTCGCGGTGATCGTGGAAGCGCTGACCGACAACCGCAACCGCACGGCGTCCGAGGTGAGGCACCTGTTCTCGAAGCACGGCGGTAACCTCGGCGCGACGGGCGCCGTCGCGTGGCAGTTCGAGCGGCGCGGCGTCGTGCTCGTCGGCGCAGACGGGATCGACGAGGACGAGCTCGTGCTCGCGGCGGCGGATGCGGGTGCCGACGACGTCGAGCTCGACGGCACCACGTTCGTGGTCTCCTCGTCGCCCGACGAGCTCTCGGGCGTCCGCCAGGCGCTCGAGACGGCGGGATACGCGCTGGAGTCGGCCGGGCTCTCGATGGTGCCGAAGACGACCGTCGCGATCGCCGACGAGTCGACGGCGAAGCAGGTCGTACGCCTCGTCGAGGGACTCGAGGAGAACGACGACGTGCAGGACGTCTACGCGAACTTCGACATCCCGGAGGCCGTCCTGGAGGCCGTCGCCGGCTGAACGCCAGGCGCAGCTACCCCTGCGTCCCGGGCATGGCGTCAGCCTCGGCCGTCGTGCTTCCGGCGACGCGGAAATCCCTCATCGCGAGCCCGCCCCGCCGCCGGTGCACGGTGAGGCACCGGAGGCCGTCGGCCCCCGCGACGACGCTCCGCGTCGCCCCGCGCGGGACGATCGCGAGTGTGCCCGCGCGGAGGCCGTACACGACTCCGTCCACGGTCAGCGTGCCCGCGCCGGCGAGCGCGACCACTGCGACATCGCACGCGTCGTTCTCGTGCTCGGGCTGGCCCTCGCCTGGACGCCACACGAGCAGCGTCGCGTTCAAGTCCTCGCTCGCCGTGCCCCATGCCGGCCCGCGCCCGTCGAGCGCGCTCAGGTCGACGATGTCCACGGCGCCACGGTAGCGTCCGAGGCGCTTCGTACCCTCTCGACGTGAAAGTCCTCGGCATCGACCCAGGGACGGCAGCATGCGGGTACGGGATCGTCCACGAAAGCGACGGGCGCATCAGGGCTCTCGCCCACGGGTGTTGGACGTCAGGCGCCCGGGAGCGCCCGGAGCTCAGGCTCAGGACGATCTTCGACGGAGTCACCGTCCTCATCTCGGAGCACGCGCCGGACGCCGTCGCCCTGGAGGAGTCGTTCGTCGGTGCCGACGCCCGCATCGCGCTCTTCGTCGGGCAGGCTCGCGGCGCCGCGCTCGTCGCGGCCGCGGCGGCAGGTGTCGCCTGCACCGAGTACGCGCCCGCCCGCGTCAAGCAGGCCGTCTGCGGCTACGGGCGTGCGGACAAGGGCCAGGTCGCGCGGATGGTGAGGATGCTGCTCTCGCTCGACGTCGAGCCGGCGACCTCGCACGAGGCGGATGCGCTCGCCGTCGCCATCTGCCACGCCTCGATGCCGCCGCTCGCCCGGATGGCGTCGTGAGGAGGCATGCGTGATCGCGCGACTCCGAGGTCGCCCGGCGGGACGCTCGGCCGAGGGCCTCGTCCTCGACGTGAACGGGGTCGGCTATCTCGTCGCCGCAACTCCGGCCGTCCTGCGGCGGGCGACGGCAGGCGCCGATCTGACGGTCGAGACCTACCTCCACGTGCGCGAGGACGCGTTGCAGCTCTACGGCTTCGCGGACGCGGAGGAGCGCGAGCTGTTCGTGCACCTTCTGACGGTCAGCGGCATCGGGCCGAAGGTCGCACTCGCCGTCGTCTCCGGCTCCCCGGCCGCCGAGCTGCGCAGGGCGATCGCGCTCGGCGACCACGCGCGCTTCCAGGCGATCCCCGGGATCGGCAAGAAGACGGCCGAACGGATCGTCCTCGAGCTCCGCGAGAAGCTCGGGGCTGTCGGCGAGCCTGCGCTGTCCGCGCTCGGCGACGCTCCGGGGCACGTCGTCGCCCGGGATGCGCTCGTCGAGCTCGGCTACTCCGTCGTCGACGCCGAGCGCGCGCTCGCCGACGTCGACACCGACCTCCCGGCAGAGGAACGCGTGCGGCTCGCGCTCCGAGGAGCCGCAGCATGAGCCAGTTCCTCGCACCGGCGCTCCGGCCCGAGGAGGACGAGGCCGAGCGAACGCTGCGCCCGCGCCGGCTCGACGACTTCGTCGGGCAGGAGCGCGTGAAGGAACAGCTCGGCATCGCGCTCGACGCAGCGAAGGCCCGCGCCGAGGCGCTCGACCACGTGCTACTCGCCGGACCGCCCGGGCTCGGGAAGACGACGCTTGCGCAGATCGTGCGCGAGGAGCTCGGCGTCGGCCTGCGGACGGTCGCCGGCCCCGCCCTCGAGAAGAAGGACATCGCCGCGATCCTCACGGCGCTCGAGCCGCGCGACGTCCTCTTCGTCGACGAGATCCATCGCCTGAACCGCTCGGCCGAGGAGATCCTCTACCCGGCGCTCGAGGACTTCCGGCTCGACATCGTCTTCGGCCAGGGTGCGGCGGCGCGGACGCTCACGCTCGACCTGCCCCCGTTCACCCTCGTCGGCGCGACCACCCGGACAGGCCTCCTCACGACGCCGCTGCGCGACCGCTTCGGCATGACGTTCCGGCTCGGCTACTACGAGCCTGGCCAGCTCGGCGCGATCGTGCGGCGCTCGGCGGGGATCCTCGGCGTCGAGATCGACGACGACGCTGCGGACGAGATCGCCGCGCGCTCACGCGGGACGCCGCGGATCGCGAACCGGATCCTGCGGCGCGTCCGCGACGTCGCCGAGGTCAGGCACGCCGGGGCGATCACCACGGCCGTCGCGCGCGAGGCGCTCGCGTTGCTCGAGGTCGACGAGCAGGGGCTCGAGCGGATCGACCGGGAGTTGCTGGACGCCGTCGCGAAGAAGTTCAGCGGGGGCCCGGTCGGCCTCTCGACGTTGGCCGTGGCTCTCGGTGAGGAGCCGGACACGATCGAGGAGGTCTACGAGCCGTACCTCCTGCAGCTCGGGTTCCTCCAGCGCACGCCCCGGGGCCGGGTGATCACCGAGCACGGCCGCGCGCACCTCGGCGCGGCCCGTGACGAGGGCAGCCTCTTCTGAGCGGCGTCATCTGGACACCCGGGATGGCGGGTCCGCTCGACGAGCTCGTCCAGCGGATCCTCCGGAGGGTCGAGTCGTTCAAGAACGAGCACTCGCTCGAGGACGCCGAGGTGAGCATCGAGCTGGTGGACGGGTCGCTCCACCGCCTGAAGACCCTCTCGGCCGAGCCGGGCTTCGGCTTCGTCAGCTTCACCCCGCACGGCGACGGCGACGAGCCGGAGGTCGTCATCGTTCCCCTCGGCGCGATCCGCGAGCTTCGGATCGCGACCCCGGAGCCCGAGCAGTCGCTCGGGTTCACGACGCAGCCGGCCGCCTGAGAGCCGCGCTAGTCGCGCCGGAACTGGAGCGCCTGCCACGACGGCGTCGGGGCGAGCTCGAGCAGTGCGCGGCCACCTGCGGGCTCCGCGTAGGCGAACTCGCCGCTCTCGTCGTCCCAGATCACCTCGAGCACGCCCTCCTTCACCCGGTGGTCGAGGTAGGCGCCGCGGAACACGAGCTTCCGCAGCCAGTACACGAGCGACTCGCCCTCCACGAGCGCCAGTCGCTCCCAGTGACGGACGAGGTACGACCCGAGCGGGCTGCGCGCGTCGGCGATGCGCCCGTCCGCCGCGAGTTCGACGAGATCAGCCGTCTCGTCCTCGTCGAGGTCGTTCGAGGGCACGAGCCCGAGCCGCACCGCCGAGGCAGCCACGCGCTCCTCGAAGTCCGGGGCGCCGAACGAAAAGCGGTAGCCGAGGAACTCGAGCGTGTAGTCGTCTCCGGACGAGTAGTTCGACGTCACGTCGGGCATCGATCGCACGCTAGCTTGCGGGTGTGAAGAACGGACGTCTCGTCGCCGCCGTCGTCGCCGCCGTGCTGCTCATCTGGCTCGTTGGCGCGGCCGTCACGAAATACTCGCTCGAGCAGATGGCGTTCTTCGCGCCGCTCGCCGTGTGCGTCATCGGCGCGTCCGCGGCCGTCGTGCTGCTGTGGGTGAAGATCGTCCTGCAGCTCATGCGCGAGCGCCGCGAACGACGCGCGTGAGGACACGGCGCTTCGCGGCGGCATCCGAACGCTGAAGGGGACGCGGTAGTCGCCAGCGGGCGCCTTCCGGGATCTGCCCCGGTCCCAGGAGGGGATCAGGCGGCGGGGAGTCCGCTTCGGCTGATTCCCGCTTCGCGCAAGCAGACAGAGCGCCGTCCGACGCGGACCGTACCGTCGGGTGGGCGATGCAGGAGGGCCGCTGGATCACCCGACCGTGCGACTGGCGGCGTGTCGAGACGCTCGCCGAGGCGCTCGGTGTCAGCGAGACGACCGCCACGGTACTCGTCCGGCGGGGCTTGCACGAACCCGAGGTCGCACGTGCGTTCCTCGCCGCGGAGCTCCCGCGTCACGATCCGTTCGCCCTCGGTGACATGGGTCGCGCGGTCGAGCGGATCCGAGCGGCGATCGCCGCAGGCGAGCGCATCTGCGTGCACGGCGACTACGACGTCGACGGCATCTCCGCGACGGCGGTCGCGGTGCTCGTCCTCCGCGAGGCGGGCGCGACCGTCGAGTGGCGCCTGCCGAGCCGTTTCGAAGAGGGGTACGGCCTCGCCGCGGCGACGATCGACCAGCTCGCGGAGCAGGGAGTCGACCTCGTCGTGACGGTCGACTGCGGCGTCACCGCCGCGCAGGAGGTCGCTCGTGCGCACCAGCTCGGCCTCGACGTCGTCGTCACCGACCACCACCGCCCCGGTGCGACGCTTCCCGACTGCCCGGTCGTCGCGACGCGGCCTTCGCAGTACCCGTGCCCCGACCTCTGCGGCGCCGGTGTCGTGTACACGCTGGCGCGCGCGCTGCTCGGGGACGACCACCCCACCGTCGCGGGCGTACTCGACCTCGTTGCCCTCGCGACGATCGCCGATGTCGTGCCGCTCGTCGAGGAGAACAGGGCGCTCGCGGCCGCTGGGCTCCGGGCGATCGCGCGGACGAGCCGGCCGGGGTTGAAGGCGCTCATGCAGAGCGCGCGCGTCGACCCCGCGGCGATCGACGCGACCGCCGTCGCGTTCAGGCTGGCTCCGAGGATCAACGCGGCCGGCCGCCTCGGCCGTCCCGACGTGGCACTCGACCTGCTCCTCACCGACGATGCCGCGAGAGCGCGTGAGCTGGCGGGAACGCTCGAGGACCTGAACCGCGAGCGCCAGGCGGTCGAGGAGCGGATTCTCCGCGAGGCCGTCGCACGGGTCGAGTCGTGGCCGCCCGAGCGTCGCGCGCGGCGCGGCTACGTGGTCTGGGACGAGAGCTGGCACGAGGGCGTCATCGGCATCGTCGCCTCGCGCCTCGTCGAGCGGTTCCACCGTCCCGTGGTGCTCATCGCGCGGAGCGGCGACTCCTGGAAGGGATCGGGACGCTCGATCCCCGACTTCGACCTCCACGGTGGACTCGCCGCCTGTAGCTCGCTCCTCGGCCGCTTCGGCGGTCATCGCGCCGCCGCGGGCCTGTCGCTCGAGACCGGGTCCCTGGAGGCATTCGCCGACGCGTTCGGCGCGCATGCCGACACCGTGCTCCACGAGCTCGACCTCGGGCCCGTCACGATGGTCGATGCGGTCGTCCCCGCGGGCGACCTGACGCTCGACCTCGCCCAGGAGCTCGATCGCCTCGCGCCGTTCGGGCTCGGCAATCCCGAGCCGACCCTCCTCGTCGCGAGTGTCGAGGCGACAGCTGCGGGCACGGTGGGGGAGGGGAAGCACCTTCGGTTCCGCGTGCGTCAACACGGCCGCGACGGCGGATCCGCGATCGCGTTCGGTCTCGGCGCGCAGCTCGACCGCCTGCAGGAGCTTGCGCGCTTCGACGTGGCCTTCAGGCTGAAGGAGAACCGGTGGAACGGCACTGTCGCCCCGCAGCTGGTCGTGCGGCGCCTGTTCGACGCCGCCGGCACCTACGAGGAGCTTCGCGCCTGGCTCGCCGAGCAGTGGAAAGCCGGGGAGACAGCCTGGACGCCGGAGGCCCGGCGCGTCTTCGCGGAGCTCGACCTCGCCGGCGGCGCGCGCCGGCAACTGCTCGAGTCGGAGTGCTTCCGCGAGCTGCTCGAGCGTGCCGACGTCGAGCTGCCCCGAGCCGCCTGAGCGCGCGGCTCAGGTCTCGCCGTTCAGGTGGGTCTCGACGAACCAGAGGTGCTTGTCGACGGCGCGCGAGATGTCCGTGAAGAGATCCGCCGTGTCCATGTCGCCGAGCTCCTCGCCCGTCGTCTCGATCGCCTCGCGCGCTGCGGCGCCGTAGGCAGCCAGTCGGTCCGCGACGAGGCGCACGGTGTCCTGTCCGTCGGTGCCGTCGAGCGGGTACTCGTCCAGCGACGTCGCCTCGGCGGCCATCCGCACCGTCCCGGTCGCGAGCCCGCCGAGTGCCGTCGCGCGCTCGGCGATCTCGTCGACGAACGGCAGCACCGTCTCCGCCACCATGTCGTAGAGCTCGTGCAGCTGGATGAAATCCGGGCCCTTCACGTTCCAGTGCGCCTGCTTCACCTGGCTGTAGAGGTCCAGCGTGTCCGCGAGGCGCGCGTTCAGCAGCTCGACGAGCTTCTCGCGGCTCGCGGCAGGCAGGTCGTTTCGGGTCTCGAACATCGTGCGGGTCTTGGTGGCCACGCCGTGCTCCTTTCGGGAGACGTCTGCGCGCACGGGCAGGAGCGCACGGGCGCTGTCCGTGGGTACCCCCGTCTCAGAGCCGGGAAACCGTCAGCGGCGTGACGCCGCAGCCAGCATGAAGAGCATCCGGCGCAGACGCCGCCGCTCGAGATAGTCCCGCAGGAGCCGCATGATCCGTACCCTTCGTCTCCCGCGTCCCGCGTCCTTCCCCCCTTAGGGGGAACTCGAACACTCGAGCCGTACACTGGGTCCATGACGGTCGTCGGTACCCAGCAGCATCACGAGGACCTCGTCGAAGAGCTGCTCGCGACCGTCGGCACGTACAACCCGGACGTCGATCGCGACCTCATCCGGCGCGCCTTCGCGACCGCCGAGGAGCGCCACCGTGGGCAGGCGCGACGCTCCGGAGAGGACTTCATCCATCATCCGTACGGCGTCGCGCGCATCTGCGCCGAGCTGCACCTCGACGAGCAGACGATCGCCGCCGCGCTCCTCCACGACGTCGTCGAGGACACCGATGCGGAGCTCGACGACCTGCGGGCCGAGTTCGGGGCTGAGATCGCGCAGCTCGTCGAGGGCGTCACGAAGCTCACCCGGATCCAGTTCTCGAGCCGGGAGCAGGCGGAGGCGGAGAACTACCGGAAGATGATCGTGGCGATGGCCCAGGACGTGCGGGTCATCCTCATCAAGCTCGCCGACCGCCTCCACAACATGCGGACGATCGAGTACCTCGGCAAGCAGAAGCAGGTGCAGAAGGCGAAGGAGACGCTCGAGGTGTACGCCCCTCTCGCGCACCGGCTCGGCATCCACGCGCTCAAGTGGGAGCTCGAGGATCTGTCCTTCCAGGCGCTCCATCCGCGGAAGTACGCGGAGATCAAGGCGATGGTCGCCGACCGGCGCGCCGACCGCGAGTCGCAGGTCGACCAGGCGGCGACGATCCTCACGCTCGAGCTCGAGAAGGCCGACATCCCCGCGACGATCTCCGGCCGGGCGAAGCACTTCTACTCGATCTACGACAAGATGGCCAAGAAGGGCCGCGAGTTCAACGAGATCTACGACCTCACCGCGATGCGTGTCATCGTCGACCGCTCGGGCGAGGAGGGAACGCGCGACTGCTACGGCGCACTGGGGATCATCCACTCGCTCTGGAAGCCGATGCCCGGG
The DNA here is from genome assembly GCA_036265415.1 of Gaiella sp. Lineage (GTDB taxonomy): Bacteria > Actinomycetota > Thermoleophilia > Gaiellales > Gaiellaceae > Gaiella. The sequence continues at coordinate 54,846 of DATAPC010000071.1, read as the reverse complement.
CGGTTCAAGGACTTCATCGCGATGCCGAAGCTGAACCGCTACCGCTCGCTCCACACGACGGTGATCGGGCCCACCGGGACGCCGCTCGAGATCCAGGTCAGGACGCGCGACATGCACGAGGAGGCCGAGCTCGGCGTCGCCGCGCACTGGCTCTACAAGCGTGGGAAGGCGGGGAAGGGCGACGACGAGTGGCTGACGTGGGTCCGCTCGCTGATGGACTGGCAGGGCGACGAGCAGGACGCCGCCGAGTTCATGCGGACGCTCCGCACGGATCTCTTCGACGACGAGGTGTACGTCTTCACTCCGAAGGGCGAGGTCAAGACCCTGCCCGCCGGCGCCGGCCCCATCGACTTCGCGTACGCGGTCCACACGGACGTCGGCCACCGCACGGTCGGCGCCAAGGTCAACGGCAGGATCGTGCCGCTGCACTACCACCTGAAGAACGGCGACTTCGTCGAGATCCTTACCTCGAAGTCGGGGCGCGGCCCGTCGAGGGACTGGCTCTCGCTCGCGCGTTCCTCGCGCGCCCGCAACAAGATCCGCCAGTGGTTCCAGCGCGAGACGCGCGGCGAGACCGAGCAGAAGGGCCGCGAGGCGCTCGACCAGGCGCTCAAGGCGCAGAACCTGCCCTACCGCAAGCTGCAGGGCTCGAGCGTGCTCGCCTCGGTGATCCGCGAGTTCGGCTTCAAGAAGGCCGAGGACTTCTACCTCGCGCTCGGGTCCGGGAAGATCGGCACAGGGCAGGTCGTCAACAAGGTGCTCCAGCGGCTCAAGGTCGACGACGTCACCGAGGAGCCGGTGATCCAGACGAAGCCGGCCGCGCGGAAGCGCATCGTCACCGGGACGTCCCTCGGTGTGGTGGTCCCGGGCGTCGAGGACGTGCTCATCCGGCTGGCGAAGTGCTGCACGCCCGTGCCCGGGGACGACATCAAGGGCTACATCTCGCTCGGCCGCGGCATCACGATCCACCGGGCCGACTGCCCGAACGTGAAGGCGCTGATGCGGAACCCGGAACGCTTCACCCCGGTGGAGTGGGAGAGCGGCACGGCGTCGTCGAGCTTCCGTGTCCAGGTCGCCGTCGACGGCTGGGATCGCGCGAGATTCCTCGAGGACGTCGCCCGGACCTTCGCCGAGCACGGCGCCAACATCGTCGCCTACGGGGGCAGCGTCGAGGACGGGATGGCGCGGAACTGGTACACGGCCGAGATCGGCGACGTCAAGGCCCTCCGCTCGCTCCTGACGGCGCTACGGAACCTCGATGCCGTCTTCGACGCCTATCGCATGACGCCGAACAGCTGAGACATGGGCGCGGCCCGCGCCCTGCCGTGAGCTACGTGGCCAGCCGGTCGTGGATCGAGGCGAGGTCGTCGTCGCCGAGCGCCCACTCGCGCGCCTTCGGATCGAGCTCGATCGCCCGCTGGAGCGTCGCCCACGCATCGTCGGGCCGGCCGGCGAGGGCCTCCCAGCACGCCGTCGAGTAGAGGACGCCGACGTGGTCGGGGAACCGCTCGTTCGCCTCGTCCATCAGGCGGAGCGCGGCCTCGGTGTCGAGGGGGTCGCGGAACCGCTCCGCCTCGAAGTACCACTCCCACGCCGACGGCGTGTAGGCCTCGCCGGGTTTCCCGCCCACCGCGAGCACCGTAGTTCCCGGCTCGGCGGCGGTCGCGTAGCGCCGCACCGTCGGGTCGCGCAGGAACACGATCGTCCCCGCCGGCGCGTCGAGCGTCTCGCCGTCGAGTTCGAAGGTCGCGCGTCCTGTGAGCACGACGTAGACCTCCTCGTGCCGAAGACGCTCCTCGCTGTGGCGCTCGACGACGTCGTCGCCCACGTGGTCGGAGCTGTACGCGTTCATGCCGAATGCTTCGATTCCGAGAATACGGCGGATCGGCTTCCACCGGAGCTCGCCCGCGACCTTGATCGCCGGCACGTCGTCGACGCGAAGGCTCGACCAGCGCTCGCTCATGTGCTCGACGCTACAGGAACCACGCGGCTTCGCCCGGTGTAGAAGAAACGAGTGGGGAGCCGACCACCGGACGAGAGCACGCTCGTCGCGCTCGCGAAGCGTGGCGACGCCGCCGCCTACGAGGAGCTCGTGCGCATGCACCAGGGAATCGCGTTTCGCGTCGCCTACGTCGCCTCGGGCGAGCGGGGCGACGCCGAGGAGGCAGTCCAGGACGGGTTCGTGAAGGCGTACCGCGCACTCGGCCGCTTCCGCGACGGCGCGCCGTTTCGGCCATGGCTTCTGCAGATCGTCGCGAACGAGGCCCGGAACCGCCGGCGCGCTGCGGGCAGGCGCGCAGGTCTCGTTGTGCGCGCGGCGGCGGCCTCGGGGGACGCGGCTCCCTCCCCCGAGGCGGCCGTCCTGTCGCACGCGCGGACGACCGAGCTGCTCCGGGCGCTCGGGCACCTCGACGAACGAGACCGCGAGGTCCTCGTCCACCGGTTCCTCCTCGAGCTGAGCGAGGACGAGACGGCCGCCGCGCTCGGCGTCCGTCCGGGGACCGTCAAGTCCCGGACCTCCCGGGCGCTGCAGCGGCTGCGTGGGCTCGTCTCGGAGGACGGCGCGTGAGCTCCCTCGAGCGCGAGCTGAGCGCCCTCGGCAGGGGCATCCCGTGGCCGGAGACGCCCGACGTCGCCGCGGCCGTCGGCGCGCGGCTGGGTGAGGAGCCGCCGCGTCGGGTGCGTCGGCCGCCGCACCGTCTCGCGATCGCTCTCGCCGTCGTCATCGCCGCGCTGCTCGCCGCTCTCGCGGTGCCGCCTGCACGCACGGCGATCCTGGACTGGCTCGGGATCGGCGCGGCTCGAATCGTTCGCGTCGACGAGCTTCCGGCTCTTCCGGCGCAGCGCGATCTCGACGTGCTGGGCCAGCGGACGACGCTCTCCGACGCACGGGCCGGGGCTGGGTTCGCGCTGGCGGCGCCACCACCCGACGAGCCGTCCCCGGGCGAGGTGCGGCTGGCGCCCGGGCTCCGGGTCAGCTACGTCTGGCGCGCAGGCGGCGGCGTCCGGCTCCTCGTCACGCAGTTCCCCGGCCGCGTGGGAGATCCGGCGCTCCTGAAGAAGCTCGCGGGCAGCGCGAGTCGGGTCGAACGGTTCGCCGTCGACGGCGAACCCGCGGTCTGGCTCGAAGGTGGACCGCACGCCGTGCTCTTCGTCGCCCCCGACGGGACGATCCGCGACGACCAGGGCTGGCTCGCGGGCAACACGCTCCTCGTCGACCGCGACGGCATCACGATCCGGGTCGAGGGGAAGCTCGCGCGCGACGACGCCGTGGCCCTCGTGCGCGCGATGCGCCGGTGATTTCCCTCCTTCGAGGGGTGTAGCCGAAAGAGTGAGTGGTACCCCGTTCGGGGGATTGGATCACTTGAACGAGGGATGACGGGGCGCCGAACCGCCAATACAAGACGTGTGGGGGAGGGGAGCCGCGCCGCGCCCGCTCGGATGATTCCGGGCGGGCGCGCCGGCGTGGTCGCGCTCGGCGGCGCGCCCCGCGCTCACTCCTCCAGGTCCGAGCCCTCGAAGGCGCGGATGGGCTCTCGGGCATGCTCGGGCAGCGGCACCGGGCGCCGGCTGTCGACGTCGACGAGCACGAGCGTCTGCGACGCCGTCACCATCAGCGCGTCGTCCGGGAGCCGGAGCGCGACGCCCTCGTAGGTGACGCTCGTCCGGCCGAGGCGGCTGATGCGCATGAAGCACTCGAGCAGGTCGTCGAATCGCGCGGGCGCGTGATACTCGACGTTCGAGGCGCGCATCACGAATTCGGCTCCGGCGATGCCATGCATCCCGAGGGTGCCGAGGTGACGGTGGTACTCGGTGCGCGCGTGGTCGAAGTACGGCAGGTAGCGGCCGTAGTAGACGACGCCCTGGGCGTCGGTGTCGGAGAACCAGACCCGCGTCAGCGCCGAGTACTTGAACGGCGGCCGCCGGTCCGTGACCCGGCCGAGCTCGGGAGCGGAGGTCACGAGGCGCTAGACCGGGCCGTGCGTGATCTCGGTGAGAGGCTCGTTCACGTGCAGGAGCTTCGCGCGGATCTCCTTCACGCCGAACCCCTCGAGCCTGGCGGTGTGCTCCTCGAGGTACGCCCGTGCGGACTCGTCGTCCTCGAACAGATAGATGCCGCCTCCGATCCCCTCGGCTTCGTTCTCGGTCCAGATCTTCCACCGCAGTCCCGGAGAGCGCTCGATGATCCCCGCGAGGTCCCCGAACGCGACGGCCATCTCGTCGCCCCACGGGCCGGGCATCGAGAAGTCGAACTGCAGGAGTGTGGGCATCGTCGTCTCTCTTCCGTGCGGGATCAGTTGCGAATCAGATCGAGCACCTCGTCGCGCCGCCGCTCCATCGTCGCGGCGTCGAGCGCTTCGAGGTTGAGACGGAGGAGCGGCTCGGTGTTGGAGGGCCTGACGTTGAAGTGCCAGTCGTCGAAGTCGACCGAGACGCCGTCGAGGTGGGAGATCCGGCCGCCCTGCGCGGCGTAGCGCTCCTCGAGCTCGCGCAGCTTGAGCGCCACGTCGGCGACCGGCGTGTTGATCTCGCCGGTCAGGAAGTAGCGCGAGCGGAACGGTGCCAGCAGGTGCGAGAGGGGCCCTTCGGCGCGGGAGAGCAGCTCGAGCATGACGAGGAACGGCACCACCCCCGTGTCCGCCTGCGTGAAGTCGCGGAAGTAGTAGTGCGCCGACACCTCGCCTGCGAAGAGCGCGTCCTCCTCCCGGATCCGCTCCTTGATGAAGGCGTGACCGACCCGGTTCACGAGCGGGATCCCGCCCGCGTCCTCGATAGCACGCGGCACCGCCCAGCTGGCGCGGACGTCGTAGATGACCTTCGCGCCCGGCTCCTTCTCGAGCATCGCGCGCGCGAGCAGCGCCGTGACGAAGTCGCCCGGCACGAATTCGCCGGTTTCGTCTACGAAGAAGCACCGGTCGGCGTCGCCGTCGTACGCGACACCGAGGTCGGCGCCCTCGGCGCGCGTCCGCTCGACGATGAACTCCCGGTTCTCGGGCAGGAGGGGATTCGGCTCGTGGTTCGGGAACGAGCCGTCCGGATCGAAGAAGCAACGGACGACGTCGAGCTGCGGGAGCTGCCCGAGGACACGCGGCAGCATCGTCCCCGCCATCCCGTTCGCGGCGTCGACCACGACCCGGAGCGGTCGGATCGCGTCACCGTGGACGAACGACAGGACCTTGGCCACGAACCCGTCCCAGACGTCCTCCGGGCGGATCTCGCCGCGTCGTGTCGCCTCGCCGAAACCGGCCTCGGCCGCGCGACGGACGTCCTCGAGTCCGGAGTCCCCGCCTACGGGGAGCGCCCCGCGGCGGACGATCTTCATCCCCGTGTACTCCTTCGGATTGTGCGAGGCGGTGACGACGATGCCCCCGTCCAGACCTCGGTCTCCGACGGCGAAGTACAGCATCTCCGTGCCGATCATCCCGAGGTCGAGCACATCCGCGCCGCCGTCGGCAGCGCCCTCGACGACCGCCGCCGCCATCGACGGCGAGCTGACGCGCATGTCGCGGCCGACCGCGATCGTGCCGGGGTCGAAGTGCTCGACGTAGGCGCGCCCGATGCGGTAGGCGCCGTCCTCGTCGAGCTCGGTCGGGTGGATCCCGCGCACGTCGTACGCCTTGAAGACCTTGGGGTCGAGCATCGCGGCGGATGCTAGTGGGAACCACGGTGCGGCAAACCGCCCGCCCGGCCGAGGGCTCCGAACCTAGACTTCGAGACATGGAGCGCAAGCTCGCAACGGCGCTGTTCGTCGACCTCGTCGACTCCACGGCGCTCGTCTCGTCGAGCGACCCCGAGGTGGCACGGCGACGGGTGACGGGCTTCTTCGAGCGCGTAAAGTCGGAGATCGACGCCTACGGCGGGACCGTCGAGAAGTTCGCCGGCGACGCCGTGCTCGCCGTCTTCGGCGCGCCGACCGCGCACGAGGACGACGCCGAGCGGGCGGTCCGGGCCGCCGTGGCGATCGTGGCGAACGGGGACGGCGAGCTGCCCGTGCGCATCGGCATCGAGGCCGGCGAGCTCGTCGTCGAGGACGGCGACTCGACGTTCGCCACCGGGGAGGCGATCAACGTCGCCGCCCGCCTCCAGCAGGCGGCTGCCCCCGGCGAGATCCTGATCGGCCCGACCGCGCACGGCCTCACCTCCGACCGCGTGGTCACCGAGGTGCGCGACAGCGAGCGGCTGAAGGGCCTCCGCGACGGCCTCGAGGTGCGACGGGTCGTGTGCACCGAGCGTCCGATGGGACGGCCGCTCAACGTCGTCGCGCCGTACGTCGGGCGCGAGGAGGAGCTCGAGCTGCTCGAGAACGCCTACGCACGCGCGGTGCGCGACCGTCGTGCGCAGCTCATCACCATCTTCGGCGACCCGGGGATGGGCAAGAGCAGGCTCGCGCGCGAGTTCTTCGCCGGGCTCGAGCGCACCACGGTGCTCACGGGGCGCTCGCTTCCCTTCGGGGAGGGCCTGGCGTACCGGCCGCTCGCCGAGATGGTTCAGGGCGCCGCCGGCATCTCGCCGGACGACTCGCCGGAAGAGGCGTTCGAGAAGCTCCGGGAAGCCTGCTCGAGCGACGCCGTGGCGGACCTGCTCGGCCTCGCCGCGGGTGTGCTCGACACGGTGTCCGGGTCCCGCCGCGGCCAGGAGATCGCCTGGGCCGCGCACGAGTGGGCGGTCAACCTGGCGGAGGCGCAGCCGCTCGTCCTGGGCTTCGAGGACCTGCACTGGGCGGAGGAGCCGTTGCTCGACCTCGTCGAGCACCTGGCCGACCGCATCGACGCCGCTCCCGTCCTGATCGTGTGCCTCGCCCGGCCAGAGCTGCTCGAGGCGCGGCCCGGCTGGGGCGGAGGCCGTCGCCGGTCGATCTCGATCGACCTCGCTCCGCTCTCCGACGACGAGGCGGAGCAGCTCGTCGACGGCCTCGTCGCGGGTGCGGCGCTGCCCGCCGGCCTGCGGGAGGCGCTGCTCGAGAAGACGGAGGGCAACCCGCTCTTCGTCGAGGAGACCGTGCGGATGCTCGCCGAGCAGCGCGACGGCGGTGCCGTGCGGATCCCCGACACGGTTCAGGCGCTGATCGCGTCGCGCATCGACCGCCTGCCGCCCAACTCCCGCTCGGTGGTGCGGCACGGCGCCCTCGTCGGCCGTGTCTTCTGGCGCGGCGCGATCGCGGAGCTCGACCCCGGGCTCGACCTCGACGCGGCGCTGGACGACCTCGTCGACCGCCAGCTGCTGACGCGCGAGCCGCTCTCGACGATCTCGGGCGAGACGGCGTTCCGCTTTCGCCACGTCCTCATCCGCGACGTCGCCTACGGCGGGCTCGCCAAGGGCGAGCGCGCGCGGCTCCACCGCTCCTTCGCGGGCTGGCTGCGATCGCGAACGGCCGACGAGCTCGTCGAGGCCCAGGCCTTCCACCTCGACCGTGCGGCCGCGCTCCTCGCGGAGCTGGACGGCCAGGTTCCGGCCGACCTGCGGGCGGAGGCCGCCGACGTGCTCGAGCGCGCAGGCTGCCGGGCGCTCGCCCGCGAGGCGAACCGCACCGCCCGCCGGCTGCTGCTCCGTGCGAACGAGCTCGAGTCGAGCCTGGAGCGCCGGTTCCACGCTGCACGCGCGGCCTGGCGGCTGTGGGAGCTTCCGGCCGCGGCGGACGAGATGGAGGACGTGCGCGCGCTGGCCCAGGCGGCCGGCGACCGGACGATCGAGGGCCTTGCGCTCACGCAGCTCGCCGAGATCGTGCTGAACCGCCACGCCGACGTCGAGCGCGGCCGGACGCTCGGCCTCGAGGCCCTCGGGCTGCTCGCCGGGGCGCCGGGCGACGCGCGCTCGGAGGCTCTCACGCTGCTCTCGAGCATCGGCTGGTGGGAGGGCGACGTCGAGAGCGTCGAGCGCTACACGGGCGAGGCGCTCGAGATCGCGCGCGAGGCGAGCAGGCCCGACCTCGAGAGCCTCGCGCTCGGCGAGCTCGCCGCCGCGCACGTCGCTCGACTCGAGCTCTCTCGCGCCGAGGCGCTGCTCGCCCGGGCGGCCGCGCTCGCGGAGTCGAGCGGCAGTCTCTCCGCGACCGCGTGGGTTGCGCGGGTCAGGGGCTCGATCCACCTCCGGCGGAACAGGTTCGACGAGGCTGAGAGAGAGTTCCGCGCGGCCCGCGAGCTGTTCGACGAGATCGGCGCTGCGTCCGACGCCGGCCGGACGCAGCAGCTCGAAGGCCTCGCGGTCTGGCAGGGCGGCGACCCGGACCGGGCCGAGCAGATCGTGCGCGAGGCCGTGCGGTCGCTGCTCGCGCTGCAGGAGCGCGCGAAGGTGATCGAGGCGCAGCGGACGCTCGCGGAGCTCGTCCTCGCGAAGGGCCACGTCGAGGAGGCGGAGCGCTGGGCACTCTCGGCCGTCGAGACGGTCGGGATGCAGGACTCGATGTCGCGTGCGAACGTCCGCATGGTGCTCGGGCTCGTCCGGGCGGCCCAGGGGCGGGACGACGAGGCGGAGCTTCTCCTGCGCGACGCGATCGACTCGCTCGCCGCCACGGACTACCGGAACTCCGAGCCCGAGCCGCTCGCCGCCTACGCACGATTCCTCCGCGACCGCGGGCGGGACGACGAGGCGGCCGTGGTCGAAGAGCGGCTCGCCCGCCTGCTCGAGCCGGAGGGCGCCGCGCCGATCATCTGACGTGCTCAGGCGGCGAGCGCCGACCGGATCGCCTGCGTCGAGCGCTCGTCGGGCGACTCCGAGATCACCGTCGCGGGGCGGTCGAAGCCCTCGAGCGCCTCGCGCAGCGGGTCGGCGCGGAGGGTGCCGTCGCCGTAGGGCAGGTGCTTCGTCTCGTTGCGGTTCGCGAAGGCGATGTCCGAGAAGTGGACGTGGAACGGTGCCGAGGCCGGCAGGACGCCGTCGACGAGCTCGAGCGCCTCGCGAAAAGGCTCGGCCTCCGTGTACGCGCCGTCGCTCGTCGCGTGCATGTGAGCGAAGTCGACCACCGGCCGTACCCAGCCTGCGCGACGGCTGATCTCGACGCAGTCCTCGAGCGAGCCGAGCTCACGTACCCGGCCCATCACCTCGACGCCGAACGGCACGGCGCGTCCCTTGCCCTCGAGGCGCTCGCGCACAACGGCCAGTTGCTGCACCACTGCATCGACGGCGGCGTCGCGGTCGCGACCGAGCAGGAAGCCGGGGTGGAAGACGACGACCTCGGCGCCGCACGCGGCCGCGATCCCGGCGCTGCGGTCGAGCCCGCCGAGTGCGGACGACCACTTCCGTCCGCTCGTCTCGAGGTGGCCGACCCACGCGAAGAGCGGCGCGTGGACGGACAGCGCGACGTCGTGCTCGCGGCCGAGCTCGCCGAGCCGCTCGGCCCAGGGGTAGTCCATCCAGAAGCCCGACTCGAAGTCGATCTCGCAGGCGTCGTAGCCGCGCTCGAGGACGAGCTCGATCGCGCGCTCGGGGCTCTCGCGGTCTGGGATGCGCGCCGGCCCGACGCGAACTCGGCCCATCCGGCGACTCTAACCCCCTGCAAACGGTGGATGTCGTCCGACGGGTCCCGTACCCTCGCGACATGTTCCAGCCCACACGCATCGACCTTCTCGAGCTCGACATCGACCTTCGTCTGACCGACCTCTGGCGCGAGGCGGCCGACATCGCCGAGTGGAACCTCGAGGTGGTCTCCGCGTTCATGCGGGCGGCGTACGGCAAGGGGTATTGCGACGCGCTCACCGAGGACGCGCCAGGCGCGCTCTGCCTCGACCACGGGTACGAGGTGCCCCGCAGGCGCGAGCGCGACGCCGCCGAGGCGGCGTAGAACCGAGGTCCCGACCGGCCACCCGGTCCCTGCGGCCGTCTCTAGACTGTCCTCCATGGCACGGTCCTCGTCGCCTGCCAGGCTCGTCGTCGCGCTGTCCGTCGCGGCGGTGCTCGCGGTTTTCCTCCTCTACACGTCGCTCGCCGGAGGTGGGACGCCGTCCGTCTCGCCGAGCGAACTCGCGACGAAGACGGGCGAGGTCTCACTGGCGGGACGCGTCGTCGGCACGCCGACCGGTGACGCGCACGGCGGCGGGCTGCGGTTCGTCCTCGAGGACATCCAGGGCAAGGACAAGCAGCGGGTCGCCGTCGTCTACAAGGGCTCCGTACCCGACCTGTTCCGCGTGGGTCGCGACGTCGTCGTGACGGGGACACAGCGGGCCGACGGCACGTTCGTCACGAAGCCGGGCTCGATGATCACCAAGTGCCCGTCGAAGTACCAGGCCGCGAAGACCTAGCGCTCGATGGCCGAGCTGGGACGCGCCGCCCTGATCGTCACCTTCGGGCTGTCCGTCTACGCGCTCGTCGGGGGCGCCGCGGCGGCGGCGCTCGGACGTCGCCGCCTCGCGCTCTCGGCGCGGAACGCGCTGATCGCGTCGTTCTTCTCGACGCTCGTCGCCGCACTCGTCCTCGTCGCGGGCTTCCTGCGAGACGACTTCTCGCTCGCCTACGTCGCCGGCCACTCGAGCCGCGCGCTGCCCTTCGCGTACAAGCTCTCGGCGTTCTGGGGCGGCCAGGAAGGGTCCCTGTTGCTCTGGCTGCTCGTGCTCACGGGATACGCGGCGCTCGCCGTGTGGTTCGCGCGGAAGCGCGCACGCGATCTGGTGGTCTGGGTGACCCCGGTCCTCGCCGGGATCGCCGTGGGCTTCGGCTGGCTTCTCGTCGCGGTCTCGAGTCCGTTCGACACCATCCCGACGCCCGCAGACGGGAACGGACTCAACCCGAGCCTCCAGAACCCGTACATGGTCGCGCATCCGGTCCTGCTCTACCTCGGCTACGTCGGGCTCGCGGTGCCGTTCGCGTTCGCGATGGGGGCGCTGCTGTCCGGGCGGACGGACGAGCGCTGGATCGTCACGACGCGACGGTGGACGATCGTGGCGTGGACGGCGCTCGGCGTCGGCCAGCTGCTCGGCGCGCACTGGGCGTACCAGGAGGTCGGCTGGGGCGGCTACTACGCCTGGGACCCCGTCGAGAACGCCGCGCTCATGCCGTGGCTCGCGGCGACGGCGTACCTGCACTCCGTGATGATCCAGGAGAAGCGAGGGATGCTCCGCGTGTGGAACGTGACGCTCGTGAGCCTCGCGTTCTGCCTCTCGCTGTTCGGCACGTTCCTCACGCGCTCCGGCGTCGTCAGCTCGATCCACTCCTTCACGCAGAGCGCGATCGGGCCGTGGTTCCTCGGGTTCATCGTCGTCGCGGTGGTCTTCTCCGTCACGATGATCTGGCTCCGGCTCCCGCAGCTCCGGACGACTGCCCGGCTCGAGTCCCTCGTCTCGCGCGAGGCGACGTTCCTCTACAACAACCTCCTCCTGGTCGCGCTCTGCCTGACGATTCTGTGGGGGACCGCGTGGCCGATCGTCTCCGAGGCGGTGCGCGGGGAGGCGGTCGTCGTCGGCAGGCCGTACTTCGACTTCTTCCTCCGCATCTTCGGCCTGCCCCTCCTGCTGCTGATGGGCATCGGGCCGCTCGTCGCCTGGCGGCGGGCCTCCCTGCGCGGGCTGACGCGGATCTTCGCGTGGCCCGCCGCGGTCGCGCTCGCGACGGGTGTCGCACTCATCGCCGTCGGTGCGGGCTCCTCCGTTCCCGGGCTGATCGCGTACACGTTCTCGGCCTTCGTCCTCGCGACCATCGTGGTCGAGTTCGCCCGCGGCACCGCCGCGCGCCGTGCGCTCACCGGTGAGAGCGTTCCCACGGCGTTCAGCCGTCTCGTCGGGCGGAACCGGCGCCGGTACGGCGGCTACGTCGTCCACGCGTCGGTCGTTCTCCTCGCGATCGGCGTCGTCGGCTCGAGCGCCTACGACTCGGTCGTCGAGGGGAAGCTCGCCCGCGGCCAGTCGCTCTCCGTCGGTGGCTACACGCTCACGTACCGGAACCTGACCGAGAAGGACGCGGCGAACGCAACCGAGATCCGCGCCGTGCTCGGCGTCCGGCGCGGCGGCGACTCGCTCGGGACGATTCAGGCGGGCAAGAACGCGTACAGCGTCGAGCAGCAGGTCTCGAACGAGGTCGGGATCCGCTCCGACAAGCTGACCGGTGAGGACCTGTTCGTCATCGCCGAGCAGGTGAACGACGACGGCACCGTGTTCTTCCGCATCTTCGTCAAGCCGCTGATCAACCTCATCTGGCTCGCCGGTATCGTCTTCGTGCTCGGCTCGGTGATCACGCTCTGGCCGGACGCGCGGGAGGAACGGCGGCTCGCCACGCGCTACGCGACGGCGGGCGAGCGCCGGGAGCGCAGCGCGACGACGTGAGCCCCTGGCTCCTGCTCGGCGCGGCGCTGGCCGTCGCGGGCGTCGTCGTGGTCGCGCTTCCGTTCCTCCGCGAGCCGATGCCGGAGTCGGACGAGCTCCACGAGCTCGACGCGACCGAGCGTGCGCGGCTCGACGCCGAGGAAACGCGCGACCGTGCGCTCGCTTCGCTCAAGGAGCTCGAGGCCGACCATCGCGCCGGACGCATCACGGACGAGGACTACCGCGCGGTCGTGAACATCCTGCGGCGGGACGCGGCGGAGGCGCTCCGCGAGCTGGACCGCGTCCGCGGCGCGGCGCCGGAAGGGACTCGGGCGGAGAGCGCGAACAGCGCGTGATGGGTCGTCGAGCCGGGCTCGGTCCGGCCGCCGGAGCCGTCCTGATGACGTCTCTGCTGTTCCTCGCGGGCACCGCGACCGGCGATCCCGGCACCGACAAGGCCCGCGTCGACAGCCGCATCGACGCACTGCGCGGCCGGGCCGCGACAGCGAATCGCCAGGCAGGCGTCCTCACCGGACAGCTCAGCGCCGTCGCCGGGGAGGTGCGGGAGCTGGAGGCAGGCGTTCGGGCACAGCAGGCGCGACTCTCCGTCCTGCAGGGGCAACTCGCGGGCGCACGGGCGCGCCTGGCGACGCTCGACCGCACGATCGCGGAGCAGACGGAGCGCCTCGGGCGGCTGCGCGGCGAGTACCGGGTCGCGTTGGGCCGGCTCGAGGAACGCGTGCGCGACCTCTATATGACCGACGGGCCGGACGCGATGGCGTTCGTCCTCGGGACGGCGACCTTCAGCGACCTGCTCGACAACCTCGACCTCCTGAACCGGATCGGCCGGCAGGACGAGCGCATCGCCACACGCGTGAGGGCCAGCCGCGACGGCGTCGCCGACGCGCGACGCCGCACCAAGGCGGCCCGCGTCGAGGCAGGCCACGTCGAGGCCGCCGTCGCGGCCGCGACGAACGAGCAGCAGGGTGTCGTCTCACGCCTCGTCGCGAGCCGGGACGCGCTCGTGGCGGCGAGGCGGGAGAAGTCGGCGACGCTCGCGTCGATCGAGGAGGATCGGGACTCGACCCTCGCGGAAATCGACGGGCTGGAGGAGCAGAGCGCGGCGCTCGCGGCGCGGATCCGCGAGGTACAGCAGCAGGCGTCATCGGGGCCGGTCACCGTGCGCTCGGGGAGCGGCGTCCTGAGCTGGCCGGTGTCGGGGCCCGTGACGAGCGGGTTCGGCCTCCGCTGGGGCCGGATGCACGAGGGGATCGACATCGCCGTCGGCATGGGCACGACCGTGCGCGCGGCCGCCGCGGGCACCGTGATCTACGCAGGCTGGATGGGCGGCTACGGCAACCTCGTGGTCGTCGACCACGGGAACGGTCTCTCGACGGCCTACGCGCACAACTCGTCCCTCGCGGTCGGCGTCGGGCAGTCAGTCGCCGCGGGCGACGTCGTTTCGTACTCGGGCAGCACGGGCAACTCGACGGGACCGCATGTGCACTTCGAGGTGCGCGTCGACGGCTCGGCCGTCGACCCGCTCGGCTACCTCTAGCGGCCCTACGCCGCGTCGATCGCCGCCGGTAGCTCGTCGACGGCGACGACGTGCAGGTCCGGAAGGGCGCGCCAGCGCTCGTCGAGCCCGAGGCCGTAGCCGGCGAACAGCTCGTCCGGGACGGTGAAACCGATGTGCCGCAGCGGGATGTCGTCGACGAGGCGGCGATAGGGGCGGTCGAGGAGCGTCACGGCTGCGAGGCTCGCGGGGCGACGCTCGGCGAAGGAGCGGGTGAGGAAGCCGAGCGTCAAACCCGTGTCGACGACGTCCTCGACGAGGAGGACGTCCCGGCCCTCGAGCGGGCGGTCGAGGTCCTTGAGGAGGCGCACGCCGCCGCCGGACCTGCCGCTCGAGTACGGCGCGAGCTCGATCACGTCGATCTCGTGGTCGAGGTCGAGCGCGCGCGAGAGATCCGCGAGGAAGACCGTGCTCGATTTGAGCGGCGCGACGAGAAGCGGCAGGCGCCCCGCGTACGCCTCTCCGATCTCCTGCCCGAGCTCGCCGACGCGCGCCGCGATCTCCTCGCGGCCGAGGTAGAGCTCGCCGATCGGCTGCCCGTCGGCTCGCAGCCGGTCGGCGGCGCTCGGCCGCCTCACGACGCGATCCGCAAGCGATACCGCTGTGCCAGGCGCTCGATGTCCCGCCGGTAGAAGAGCTTCACCTTGACCTCGGGGTAGAGGCGCCTGACCTCCCGGAGCTTGCGGTTCTTGCGCGTCACGAGGGACTGCTTCATCACGGTGACCTCGATGTAGAGGTCCTGCTCGGGGAGGTAGAAGTCCGGCGTGAAGGCCCGCGTGACGCGGCCCTCGGCGTCGCGCTCGAGGACGAACGACCGCGGCTCGTACTCCCACGGGATCCCGTACCAGTCGAGGATGCACGCGCACTCCCGTTCCGCGCCGTTGACGAACCGAGGCGGCTCGGCGCCTCGATATGCCTGGAACTGAAAGGTTTCCCTGGGCGACTCGGGCACCGTCCCGAGGGTAGCGAGCGGCCCGGACGGCCTCTTCCGGCCGTGTCCCTGCGGCCGTAGACTGCGTCCGATGGCCGTCGGCGAACGCGCGTTCCGGATCGCTCACCTGTCCGACCTGCACTGCGGCGGCCCCTACTTCGAGAATGCCCTGCTCGAGCGGGCGATCTCCGAGATCAACGAGCTCGGGCCCGACATCGTCGTCTGCACCGGCGACCTGACGACGTTCGGCTTCAAGCACGAGTACCAGCTCGCCCGCCAGTACCTCGACAAGATCGACTGCGACTCGTTCGTCGTGATCCCGGGAAACCACGACGCCCGGAACGTCGGCTACGTCCATTTCGAGGATCTCTTCGGGAGCCGCTCGTCCGTGCTGCGGAAGGACGGCGTGACCGTCGTCGCCGTCGACTCCACCGAGCCGGACCTGGATCACGGGCAGATCGGGAGAGGACGGTACTCCTGGATCGAGGAGCAGTTCTCGGCCGAGCCGGCCAAGCTGAAGATCTTCGTCCTCCATCACCACCTGCTGCCCGTGCCTGGGACGGGACGCGAGCGCAACGTCGTGTACGACGCGGGCGACGCGATCGAGTGCCTGCTCCGCGCCGGCGTGCACCTCGTTCTCTCGGGGCACAAGCACGTGCCGTACGCGTGGCGCCTCGAGCACCTGTTCGTCGTCACCACGGGCACCGTTTCGTCTCTCCGCCTCAGGGGGAACACCAGGCCCTGTTACAACGTGGTCGAGATCCACGGCAATCACGTCTCGATCTCCCGCAGACATCCCTTCCACGGCGAGGAGCGGATCATCCAGTTCTCGACCGAGACGTTCGAGTACGAGAAGTACACCGGCCGGATCGAGCGGGAGGTGACGACGCGGGGATGAGGCGCGTCGTCGCGATCGTGGACGGCGAGCACTACCCGCCCGTCGTGCGGGCGGCGCTCGAGGAGATCGACGACCTCGTCGTCGCCGCCGTGCTCGTCGGGGGGACCGAGAAGCTCCGAGGCGGCGATCCCGAGTACGGCGTTCCCCTCGAGCGGTCGCTCGAGGCCGCGATCGAGAGGTATCTGCCGGAGGTCGTCCTCGACCTTTCGGACGAGCCGGTGCTCGGGCCGCCCGAGCGGCTCGCGCTCGCGAGCCGGGCATTGGCCGTGGGCGTTCCGTACGAGGGGCCGGACTTCCGATTCGACCCGCCGGCCGCCCTGCCGGTCGACGTGCCGACGCTCGCCGTGGTCGGCACCGGCAAGCGCGTCGGCAAGACGGCGGTGACGGGCCACGTCGCCCAGCGGCTCGCTTTGACACGCCGGGTCGTCGTGGTCGCGATGGGGAGGGGCGGCCCGCCCGAGCCGGAGGTCGTCTTCGTCCGACCGACGGTGGAGGCGCTCCTCGACGTCTCGCGCGAGGGGCGGCATGCCGCGTCCGACCACCTCGAGACCGCTGTCGTCGCCGGCGTGACTACCGTCGGGTGCCGGCGCTGCGGCGGCGGGCTCGCGGGAGCGGTGGCCGTGTCCAACGTGATCGAGGGTGTCGCGACCGCGTCGGGCCTCGGCGCCGAGCTCGTGATCCTCGATGGCAGCGGCGCGGCGCTGCCGCCGGTGGCGGCCGACCGCCGGGTGCTCGTCGTCTCCGCGGCGCAGCCGGTCGAGATCGGCGCCGGCTACCTCAACGCCTTCCGTGCCCGGATCGCCGATCTCGTCGTCGTGACGATGGCCGAGGACGACGCGCCGCACGAGGAGCTCGCGCGCGCGATCCGCGGCAACCTGCGGCCGTGGACGCAGATCGTCCGGACGGTGCTCCGGCCGCGGCCACTCGAGCCGGTCTCGGGCGAACGGGTCGCGTTCTTCTGCACCGCGCCCGCGACGCACCACGATCGACTCGCGGCCCACCTCGAGCAGGAGCACGGTGCGCGCGTGACGTCGGTCTCCGGGAGTCTCTCCGACCGGCAACGGTTGCGGGACGACCTCGCTGCGGCGGACGCGGACATCTTCGTCGTGGAGCTCAAGGCCGCTGCGGTCGACGTCGTCGCGGAGGAGGCCAGCCGGCGCGGGATACGGATCGTCATCGCCGCGAACGACGTCGTCTCGCTCCCGGGAGAGGGGTCGCTCGACACCGAGCTCGACCGGCTGGCGTCGGAGGCGCTGTCCGTCGAGGCCGAGGCGGTGCGGTGAGCGAGCGCCGGTACCTCGCGCCCCTCCCGCTCGGTGGAGAGGAGGGGCCGCCGTGGTCGAAAGGCCTGATGTCCCGTGCCCTCGCCGCGACAGGACTCACCGTGACCCGCGCATACGAGCTTTCCCGGCGCGTCGAGGCGGACATGGCCGAGCGAGGGACGGACCGCGTCGACCTCGACCGGCTCGCGGATCTCGCGGCCGAGGTCCTCGGAGAGGCGGAAGGCGGTCGCACGATGCGAAGGCTCCGGCGCCTCTATGCGCTCCGCCAGCTCGACGTGCCGATCATCCTCCTCGTCGGCGGCGCGACCGGCACGGGGAAGTCGACGATCGCGACCGAGGCCGCGCACAGGCTCGGCATCACGAGAGTCACGTCGACCGACTTCATCCGGCAGACGATGCGGGCGTTCTTCTCGCCGGCGTTCATGCCGTCGGTCCACTACTCGAGCTTCGAGGCCGGGCTCGCGCTCACGAAGGCGGAGGAGGAGGAGGCGGGCGACGCGCGGCTGCTCGGCTTCCTCGACCAGACGCGAAACGTCCTCGTCGGCGTCGAGGCGGCGATCGACCGATCGCTGGCCGAGGGTTGGTCGATGGTGCTCGAGGGCGTGCACCTCGTGCCCGGGATGGTCGACATCGACCGCGGCAAGGCGATCGTGGTCCAGTGCCTGATCGCGATCGAGGACGAGGACCTGCACCGAAGCCACTTCTGGGTCCGCGACCACGCGACGGAGGGCCTGCGGCCGCTCGAGAAGTACATCGACGGCATGCCCGAGATCCGCCTCATCCAGAGCGCGCTGATCGAGCGGGCGGAGCGGTGCGACGTGCCCGTGATCATGAACTCGACGCTCGACCAGGCGATGGGCGAGGTGCTCGACCTCGTTCTCTCGACCGCCGACCGGCTCGCGCGGGTCTAGAGTCGGCACGTGGCCGACTGCCTCTGCACTCGGTACGCCCGGGCGACCGAGTGGGCGGCGCTCGCCGGCGCCCGGTGGCTCGGGCGGGCGGACGAGGAGGCGGCGGAGGACGCGGCGGCGAGCGGGATGAAGTCCGCGCTCGACGAGCTGCCGATCGAGGGCGAGGTCGTCATCGGCGCGCGCACCGGCGAGACGCTCCTGCCGGGCGGCACGGTCGGCGCGGGAGGCCAGCGCGTCGACCTCGCGCTCGATCCGATCGAGGGGCGCGCGGTCGTCGCGCGTGGCGGTGTCGGCGCGATGGCGATGCTCGCGGTCGCTCCCGAGGGCGCCCTCCGGCGGTTGCCCGACATGTACATGCGGTCGATCGCCGTCGGGCCGCGTGCGCGCGACATCATCGATCTCGACCGGCCGGTGGCGGAGAACGTCCTGAAGGTCGCGGAGAGCTTCGGGCGCCAGCCGCTCGACATCACGGCGCTCGTCCTCGACCGGCCCCGGCATCACGACCTGATCGAGGAGCTCCGGAGCGCGGGTACCCGCATCAAGCTGATCGGGGACGGCACCGTCACCGCCTCGATCTCGGCGGCGATCCGCGGGACGAACGACCACCTCGCGATCGGGATCGGCGGGACACGCCAGGCGGTGCTGACCGCCGCTGCGCTGCGGTGCCTCGGGGGCGGGATGCAGGCGCAGCTCTGGCCGACGACGCGCACCCAGATCGACTCGGCGCGGGAGGTCGGCGTCGAGGACATCGGGCACGTCTTCACGGAGGAAGACCTTGCGCCGGGGGACGTGATCGTCGTCGCGACGGGGGTGACGAACGGCGACCTGCTCCGCGGCGTCCGCTTCATGGCGGACTCGGCGAGGACGCACTCGCTGATCATGTGCATGCGCTGCAACTGGGTGCGCTTCGACGATGGCATCCACTTCTTCGCCCGCGAGCGCCGCGAAGAGGTGCGGCTGCTCGGCTGAGTGGCCCGGCCCTCAGACGGCCTGCGGCAGCAGCACCAGCCGCACGGTTCCCCGGTGGGCCCCGTGTGGCTCGTAGCGTGAGAGCAGGGTCTCGTAGCCCCGCGCGACCACCCGCAGGTGGATGTGTGCGGGGCGACCCTCGTACGCCGCCGGGTACGGGCCCTCGAACCGGAAGCGCCCGTTCCGATCGGCCAGGACGGTCGCGCTGAGCGCCCGGACGTAGCTGCCCTTCTTGTTCGACTGCCACAGCTCGATGCGCGCGCCCGGGATCGGCCGGCAGTCGAGCGACGACAGGATCACGCCCGTGAGGACGTGGCCCTTGCCGATGCTCGCGCGGACCGGCGGCGAGCCGCGGCCGAACGGTCCGAACGCATCGGTGGTCGTCGCCGGGCACCCGACCGCCGCCGTTGCGGTCGTGGCGGCGGCGACAACGCAGGTCGAGAGAACGACTGCGGCGAAGGCTCCGCGGAGCCGGCTCATGGGCGACGTCATACCAGATGGCGGGGAGGACGCCGACGCGCGCCCGAGGCCGCGCGTCTCAGCCGAAGCCGAGGATGAACTTCGCGTCGTCCGACATCCGGTCGGGCGTCCAGGGCGGGTCGAACGTGAGCTCGACCTCTACCTGCTCGACGCCGGGGAGCGCCGCCACGACCTCGTGGATGTTCTCCTGGATCATCGGCCCGGCGGGGCAGCCCATCGAGGTGAGCGAGTGGATGACCTTCACCCGCTCGCCCTCGATCTCCGCGTCGTAGTAGAGCCCCAGCTCGACGATGTCCATCCCGAGCTCGGGGTCCTCCACGTCGTGCAGCGCCTCGACGACGTCGTCCTTGGTGATCATTGCCGTACCGTAGCGACCGGCCCTCTACTCGGGAATGGCGATCACGATCTTGCCGAGCTGCTCGCCGGCCTCGAGCCGCTCATGGGCGGCCCGGATCTCCGACAGCGGGTAGACACGGTCGACGTGCACCCCGACGCGTCCGCTGCGGACGAGGTCGTACGCTCCGAGGAAGTCCTCACGGGTTCCCATCGTCGAGCCGAGTACCGTGAGCTGCTTCCACCAGAAGCGATGGAGCTGCGCCGGCGGGTTCGGGCCGCTCGTGGCGCCGCAGACGACGACGCGGCCCGCCGGCCGCACCGCCGCGAGCGACCGTGCCCACGTCGCCTCTCCGACCGACTCGACCACGACGTCGACGCCCTTCCCCGTGGCTTCGCGTACGGCGCCGACGACATCGGCCTTCGCGTGGTTGACGCCGACATCGGCCCCCCAAGCAACCGCCCTGGCGAGCTTGTCGTCGTCTCCCGACGTCACGATCGTCCGCACGCCGAGGGCACGGCAGATCTCGAACGCGGCCGTCGCGACGCCGCCGCCGATGCCCCAGATCAATGCCCATTCGCCCTCCTCGACCGCCGCGCGCGTGACCAGCATCCGGTAGGCGGTCTCGTAGACGAGCGGGAACGCCGCCGCGACCTCGAACGTGAGCGCGTCGTCCAGCGGGAAGACCTGGGCGTCGTCGACCGCGATGAGCTCGGCGTGCGTCCCGTCGGAGTGCTCGCCGACGACGGTGATGACGTCCCCGTGCTCCATGCCCGGGTTGAGCACCACGCGCTGGCCCTCCTCCAGACCGTCCACGCCCTCGCCCAGCGCCGCGACGACGCCGGAGCCGTCGGCGCCGAGGATCCGAGGCTTCGGTACGGAGGGGAGGCCCTTGCGCACCCAGATGTCGAGATGGTTGAGCGAGGCGGCACGGAGCCGCACGAGCACCTGGCCGCGCCCGGCGACCGGGTCGGGAGCCTCCTCGAACCGGAGCACCTCCGGTCCGCCGTCCTCGTGGATGCGGGCAGCGAGCATGGCACGATCCTTCCATGACCGCCGAGGAGCTGCGCCGGCTCGGAGACGAGCTCGGCCTCGACGTCGTCGGCGCGGCGCCCGCCGCGCCCTACACGGCGACCGAGCGCCACATCGAGGAGCGCAGAGGGCGGGGCCTGTTCGGGTCGATGCGCTTCACGATGGCGCAGCCCGAGGTCTCGTGCCACCCCGAGACGCTGCTCGACGGCGCGCGCACGGTCGTCTCCGCTGCGCTCTGCTACTACGTCCCCGGCCGGGAGCCGGAGCCCGGCGAGGGCCGCCTTCCTCGGTACGCCTGGCGCGACCACTACGCCGACCTGCGCGAGCGCCTCCATGCCCTCGGACGGCGACTCGGCGGCTCGTACCGCGTCCTCGTCGACGCGAACCAGCACGTCGACCGCGCGGGCGCCGAGCGTTCGGGAGTCGGGTTCATCGGCAAGAACACCATGCTGATCACACGGACGCACGGGTCGTGGGTCGTCCTCGGCACGCTCGTCACCGACGTCGAGCTCGAGCCGACGCCGACGCTCGACGCGGGGTGCGGCAGCTGCACGCTCTGCATCGAGGCCTGCCCGACGGACGCACTCCTCGCCGACGAGCCCGGCGTGCTCGACGCGACCCGCTGCCTCTCGTACTGGACGCAGAGCGCGGGGGAGATGCCGGACGACGTCATGGAGGCGCTCGACGACCGCGTCTACGGCTGCGACATCTGTCAGGACGTGTGCCCGTGGAACCGCGGCGTCGAGAAGCGGCGTGCGGGCGATCCGCTCCCCGAGGACGCCCAGCCGGTCGTCTCGCTCGCCGACTGGCTCGAGCGTGACGGGAGCGACCTCGTGGCCGAGCTCGACCGGCTCTACGTGCCGAGGAACGATGCCCGCTGGCTTCGGCGAAACGCGCTCGTCGCACTCGGCAACGCCGGCCGCGAGGGCTCCGACGGGCTTGCCGTCGCCTTCGAGGCCGACCCGGAGCCGGCGCTGCGGACCGCGGCGCGACGCGCGCTCGCCTCGATCGCCGCCCCTTCCGCGCAGGAGAAGGGCCGACGTTGACGCCACGCCGTGTTCCCGGCCGGGTGTCGGCCGAGCGTCTGTCGGTCGTCGCGCACGAGCTGCGAAGCCCGGTCGCCGCGCTGTCGGCGCTCGCGGCGGCGGCGCCGGGCGTGCCTGCGGCCGAGCGCAGACGGTTGCTGCTGCTTGGTCTCGCGGCGGCCCGGGACGTCGAGCGGATCCTCGGCGACGAGGAGATCGTCTCCGTGCGGCGCGAACCGGTCGACCTCGGGAGCCTCGCAGAGACGTTCTCCGGCGAAAGCGTCAGGATCTCGGTCCTCGGCCCGGCGACCGTGCGCGGTGACCCGACGCGGCTCCGGCAGCTGATCGCCAACCTCGTCGCGAACGGGCTCCGCCACGGCACCGTCGTCGTGATCGATGTGAGCACGCGCGACGGGTCGGCGATCATGGAGGTCGCCGACGACGGGCCGGGCGTCGCGCGGGGAATCGATCCGTTCGCGCGTGGTGCGAGCGACGTCGGCTCGTCCGGGCTCGGGCTGTGGCTCGGCCGGGCGATCGCCGAAGCGCACGGAGGATCGCTCGAGCTCGTTCCCGACACGGGGCCGGGAGCGCGGTTCAGGCTCGCTCTGCCGTCCGCTTGCGACGCGGGCTGAGGCCGAGCTCCGCCTGCAACGACTGCGCGCGGGCCGCAACGGTACGCCTGAGCGCGGCGGGCTCGAGCACGACGGTCTCGCCGCGGTCTGCCAGCACCTCGGAGAGCAGCCACTCCTCCGTCTTGAACGTGAGGTCCGCGACGGCGGACTTGTCCGTCAGGGCGCGTGCGCCCCGCTCGAGCTTCCAGCGGGCGATGGGCTGCGCATGCCAGAGCCGCGCCACCGCCGGCTCCACGAGATAGTTCGGATCGAACCCGTCGCGGGGCTCGAAGCGCTCGCGCGCGAGACGGGCAGAGCGCATCCGGTCGAGGCGGTAGGTGCGCGGCCCGTCGGCCGTCCGGTCCCACGTGTGGACGCGCCAGTACGGCAGCTCACGCTCGATCGTGTACGGCTCGACGAGGCGCGTGACGGGCTCCTCCTCGCCCTCCTTCAGGTATTCGAGCTCGACGAGGCGCCGCTTCTCCGCCCCTTCCGAGAGGGTGCGGACGAGCGCCTCCTCGTCGTCGGCGGCGCGCGTCGCCGCGGTCGGCGCGAGCTCGAACTGCCCGAACGTCTCCTCGAGCTTCTTGCGCACGCGATCGAGTGGCGTGTCGGCGTCCGCGGCGATCGTGGGGCCGATGTACTCGATCGCGAGCCGGATCGCCCGTGCCTCGAGCGGCGTCAGCTTCGGCGCCTTGCGGAAGACGTCGCCGTAGAGCTCCTTGTCGACGTGGACGCGGTCGGCGTCGTCCTGCACCTCGGCGTAGACCGTGTAGCAGCCTCCCCCGAAGTTGACGAGGTTGAGGAGCGACAGGGTCTCCTGAAGCTCCTCGCGCGGGAGCGAGAATCGCTCGGCGAGCTCCGTCGCGTCGAGATCGGCGCTTCGCTCCTCGCCGCAGGCCGCGAGCAGGTGCGCGAGCAGTGCCTGGAGCACGCCGAACCGCTCCGGCGCGACCGGGCCGGCCGTCTGTCGCTCGACGGTCGGCCGGGGCTCGGCGCGCCGCTCGCGGGCGGGCTCCGGTGCGGCTCCGGTATGCCGCTCCCGAAGCTGACGGAGCGCGTCGCGCACCTCGTCGCGAAGCTCGGGCGGCTCGAGGGGAACGGCTCGACCGTTCTGACGGAGGATCCACGACACGAGCGGCCCGAGCGTCGAGTACGGGGTCTCGAAGACGCCGTCGACGACGGTGCCGGCGTCCGCGAGGGTGCGGTGCACCCACCACGCGGTGTCGCCCTGCACGCCGATCCGCGCCACGCCGACGCGTGCGCCGATCTGCCACGGCCGCGCGATCCGGTATGCCTCGACGTCGAACTCGGCCGGGAGCCGGAAGTCGCGCTCGCGACGTGTGGCGAACCGGATGTCCGAGCGGATCCTCGCCACGCGGAACGTCCTCGTCGCGTCGCGGTCGAGGTCGTGCCCGACGACGTACCAGACGCCCTCGTCGAGGCGGAGCGCGTACGGATTGAGCTTCCGTTCCGTCTCGCGGTCGCGCGCCGGCGACCAGTAGCGGAACTGGATCGTGCGCTGCTTGGAGATTGCGGCCTCGAGCTTCGAGAGGCGGGCGCCCAGCTCGGGCGAGTAGTCGGGCGCGGTGACGCGGACGCGCTCGGCGGTCGCGGTCGGCGCATGCCTGAATCCGGGTCGGCCAAGCGCGAGGTTCTGGAGCGCGAGCCGGAGGGGCTCGGCATACGCGAACTTGCCCTCGAGCGTGTAGAGCGCCGTCTGCAGCGCCGCGAGCTCGTCCTCGTCGAGGTCGAGCTGGTCGAGGAAGTAGTTCTCCGAGCGGAGCGTGTACAGCTCTTCGCCCGTGAACTCGTCCCGCTGCGAGTTGAGCGGCACGCCGAGCGCGGTCAGCTCCGCCCGGTCGGAGTAGAACCGTCGCGCGAAGGCCTCGTCCGACATCTCCGAGTACCCCTCGACGTTGCCCTTCACGTCGCGAGCCGTGAGCGGTCGCCGCTCCGCCATCAGGAAGGCGACGAGCGAGAGCTGCCGGATCAGCTTGTCGGCGTCGTGCGACATCCCCGCAGGAGCCTATCGCCCGTCCGCGTGTCGGAGGACGCGAGCGGTGAGCTGCCGACGGGTGTCTGACGACCGGATCGGTCGTCCTACGCGGCCCGTACGGCCGCGAGCGTCGTGCGCTCGAGATGCTGGTGCGACGGGCAGTAGTCGCGGCCCGGCAGCGGCGTCCGCTGGCACGCCTTGCCCTTGCGCGTCGTCGCCTTGCACCGGCTGACGCCGCCGTCGAGGAGTCCCGCCTCGAGCTGCGTCTCGATGAAGCCGACGGCCGCGGTGACGCCCTCCTTGACCGCCCAGGCAACGTATGCCTGCGCCGTGATCGGGAAGTAGCGCCGGATGTCCTGGAAGAGCGAGCGGTCGGGGCGCGCGAAGTACTGCGGATCGTGGGCCAGGCGGGACATCGTCTCCTCGCACTCGCACAGCACGGCACGCCGGTACTCCAGGCGCGTCGAGTCGTCCACGTAGGGGTCGATCAGGTCCTTGATCGAGCGGTAGATCGCCCGCGAGTACTGATACATGCACGACTGAAGCTGCGCGAGGTTGGCTTCCATACGGATCCCGTCTCCCGTCCGTCGTTCGCCTGGCCGCTCGCCTCCGAGGGCGGCCGGAGCCTGTCGGACGGGGAGTCTACCCTGTTCGGCCCTCTGTTACAAACTCGTCACGATCGTTGTCGGAACTGCATACAGAGCGGTGCCGCGCCCGTTGCCGGGCTCGCCGGCGTCAGGGCTCGACGCGCTGGACGCGTGCCCCCTTCACCGCCGCCCGCGCGCGACGCAGCGAGCCGGTCGCGTCGGCCTCGTTCTGGTAGCGGCCGGAGAACGTCATCCAGTACCCGGGACGCAGGCTCGCGAAGCGCGACGAGTCGAGGACGCCGACCCGGCTCAGGCCGTGCGCCCGAGCCTGCTGCGCGATCGCCACGGCCTCGTCTCGCCCTTTTGCCTTCGGGATCGACGCGAGCACGATCGTCCAGCCCCTGCGCGCCCGGGGCCACACGACGAGCTGGCTGCGCGGCTCGATCTCGGGCGTTCGCGCGGTGACGCTGCCGCCGGTCGCCGTCCGGATGCGGTCGGGTCCGGTGTCGTCGGCCGCGACGGCGACCGCGACCGCGGCGCCCGCGCACGCGACGGCCGCGAGCCCGGCGATGCGCAGGCGCAGCCCACGCGCCTCGGTCGGCAGCGGCCCGAGGCGTCGGCGCCCCGGCTGGCGAAGACCGCACTCGAGGCAGTACTCCTGCCCTGTGGCAATCGGGGCTCGGCAGCGGGGGCAGGCCAGGGCCTCGGCGGTCACGCCGACGTGTCCTCGGCGGCGACGACGTCGACGTCGAACGCGCGGCCGCAACTCGGGCAGAAGCGGGCGCCGATCAGGATCGGCGCCCCGCAGACGCAGATCGCACGTTGTCGGCGGCGGAGCCCGGCCCCCTTGAGGTGCGCGTCGATCTCGGAGACGCGCGCCTCGATCGCGACCAGCTCCGCGCAGCGCTCGACGACGAGTGCCTCGTTGAAGTGGTCGCGGCGGTACATCTCGAGCGTCAGGCCGCCGAGATCGCGGAGCCGATCTTCGCGCAGGAGGAGCAACGCCCGCCGCTCGCGCCGGAGGTCGCCTGCCGCGGGCGCGGGTGGCTGGCGATTGAAGAGAGGCACGGGCGGAGGATAGACGGCGTCCTCGGCGCCGAGAGCGCCCGACGGTCACAGCTGGAGGACGACCAGGCGCTCCTCGGTCATCTCGCGAACCGCCCAGGCCGGTCCCTCCCGTGTGTTCCCTGACTCCTTGACGCCGCCGTAGGGCATCTGGTCGGCGCGGAAGGTCGGCGCCTCGTTGACCGTCACGCCGCCGAACTCGAGTGTCCGGGCGGCGGCGAGCGCGCTGCGCACGTTCGCGGTGAAGATCCCGGCCTGGAGGCCGTACCGGGTGGCGTTCGCTCGCTCGAGCGCCTCCTCGAGCGTCGCGTAGGGCTCGAGCGTGCAGACGGGGCCGAACGCCTCGTCGCACGCGAGCCGCGAGTCGGCCGGCGGCCGTTCGACGACCGTCGGCGCGAGCAGCTCGCCGACCATGTCACCGCCCGTGAGAAGGGTCGCACCGCCGGCGCGCGCTTCCTCGATCCACTCCAGCACGCGATCCCGGTCGTGGCGGCTGATGAGCGGCCCGACGTCGGTCTCCTCGTCGGCCGGATCGCCGACCTTGAGCGCCTCCACCCGCGGGACGAAGGCGGCGCGGAAGTCCTCGTAGACGTCCTCGTGGACGAAGATCCGCTGCACCGAGATGCAGCTCTGGCCCGCGAACGAGAAGGCGTTCGCGGCGCACCGCGTGGCGGCGTCGTCGACGTCGGCGTCCGGTTCGACGATGACGGGCGTCGCGTTCCCGAGCTCGAGGTTGACGCGCTTCCGCGGCGCACGCTCACGGAGCTTCCAGCCCACCGCGCCCGACCCGGTGAAGGTGACGAGGGCGACGCGCGGATCGTCGACGATCACGTCCCCGATCTCGGACGACGGGCCGACGAGCACGTTCAGCCAACCGGGGGGCAGACCGGCGTCCTGCTCGAGCTCGGCGAGGAACAGCGCCGAGAGCGGCGTCTGGGAAGCGGGCTTGAGGACGACCGCGCACCCCGCCGCGAGCGCCGGAGCGATCTTGTGCGCGACGAGGTTGAGCGGGAAGTTGAACGGGCTGATCGCGCCGACCACGCCGACCGGCAGCCGCATCGTGAACGCGAGCTTGCCCTCGCCCGCCTGCGACGCGTCCATCGGAACCATCTCGCCCGCGAGCTTCCGGGCCTCGACCGCCGCCATCGTGTACGTCGACATCGCGCGCGCCACCTCTACCCGTGCCGCCTTCAGCGGCTTGCCCGCCTCGGCCGAGATCTGGCGCGCTGCCTCGTCGGCGCGCTTGCCGAGCGCCGCCGCGACGCGGACGAGGATCTCGGCGCGCTTGTGGGCGGGGAGAGGCTCGCGCATGGCCCTCTCGGCGGCGTCGATCGCGGCCCGGGCCTCGCCGGCGCCCGCCTTCGCGACCCGCGCGACCGGGGATCCGTCGTACGGCGACGCGACGTCGATCCAGTCGCCGGTCTCCACCCACTCGCCGTCGAGCAGCAGCTTCCGCTCGGTCGCCGTCGCGGCCATGCAATGCACTCTACGCCCGCCGGGCGGTGCTACGTTCCGGCCATGACGGACGCGTTCATCGTCGACGCCGTGCGGACGCCCATCGGGCGTCGGAACGGGTCGCTGGCCGGAGTCCGCGCCGAGGAGCTCGCAGCGCAGACCCTGAACGGCCTCGTCGGCCGGCTCGACCTCGATCCCGGCGAGATCGAAGACGTTCAGATGGGCTGCGTCAGCCAGGTCGGCGAGCAGGCGCTCAACATCGCGCGGATGTCCTCACTCGTTGCCGGCTGGCCCGAGACGGTGTGCGGTACGTCCGTCGACCGCCAGTGCGGCTCGTCGATGCAGGCGGCGTTCAACGCGGCCGCGGCGATCCAGGCGGGCCACCTCGACGTCGTCGTCGCGTCCGGTGTCGAGTCGATGTCGCGCGTGCCGATGGGCTCGAATCTCACGGCGAACGGCTTCGAGGGCTTCTCGCCGAAGCTCTACGAGCGCTGGGAGGTCGTGCCGCAGGGCATCTCCGCGGAGGTCATCGCGGACGAGTGGGACATCTCCCGCGAGGCGCTCGACGAGTACTCGTACGAGTCACATCGGCGCGCCATCGCCGCGACCGACGAGGGCCGGTTCGAGCGGGAGATCGTCCCGGTCGAGGTCGGCGCGGGCGGCGCTGCCGTGCTCGTGGCGGTGGACGAGAACCCGCGCCGGGACACGTCGCTCAAGAAGCTCGCGTCGCTCCAGCCGGCATTCAAGGAAGGCGGCAAGATCACCGCCGGAAACTCGAGCGCGATCGTCGACGGGGCCGCCGCGATGCTCGTGACGAGCGAAGCCGCCGCGTCACGGCTCGGGCTCCAGCCGCGTGGCCGGTTCGTGTCGTTCGGCCTCGCCGGCGTCGACCCGTATCGCATGCTCCACGGCAACCCGCAGGCCTCCGAGCGGGCGCTCGCGAAGGCAGGCCTCTCCTGGGAGGACATCGCCGTGATCGAGGTGAACGAGGCGTTCGCCTCGGTCGTGCTCCAGTTCCTGAAGGACACGGGGCTGCACGAGCGGTGGGAGGCCGGCGACGTGAACCCGAACGGCAGCGGCATCTCGCTCGGCCACCCGCTCGGCGCGACCGGCGCGCGGATCACCGCGACGCTTCTTGCCGAGCTCGAGCGGCGCGACGCCCGCTACGGCGTCGCGTCCATGTGCATCGGCCAGGGCCAGGCGATCGCAGCGGTCGTCGAGCGGCTCTAGGGCTCGACGAGCTCACGCTCCACGTCGGCGGCTACGTCGCCGGCGATCTCGACGAAGGCGCGCGCCGCGGGTGAGCGGTGGCGATCCCGGTGCCAGACGACCGCGACCACACGGCGAGGCACCTTGGGCACGAGCCGGATCACCTCGACGCGGTCGTCGCCGGGCGCGACCGCGAGCAGCGGCATCAGCGCCACGCCGAACCCGGCGGCGACGAGGCCCTGGATCGTCCCGTTGTCGTCCGAGCGGAAGCCGTAGTCGACCTCGTACCCGCGGTCGTGCAGTTCGTCCTCGACGACGAGTCCGCTCGCGCACGTGTTCGACCCGATCAGCACGTGCTCGCCGAGGTCTTCGAGCGATGCCGATTTCCGCCCTGCGAGTGCGCTGTCCCCCGGGACGACCAGCACATACGGGTCGCTCATCACCTCGATCGCCTCGAACGGGCCGTCCGGGAGCGGCGGGCTGCAGAAGGCGAGGTCGAGCTCGCCCGACTCGATCGCCCCGTACAGCTCCGGATCCGTTCCGGGCTCGGAGAGGCCGAGCTCGATCCCGGGCCAGCCTCGCAGGAACCGCTGCATCACGCCCGGCAGCACCCGCGCGCCGATCGACTGATAGGTGCCGACCCGGAGCGTGCCGGTCTCTCCGGCCCGTAGCGCCGCGATGTCCGCCCGCGCCGCGTCGAGACGGGCGACGATGGCCTCCGCGTGCCGGAGGACGAGCTTGCCGGCCTCGGTCAGGGAGACCGCGCGCGGTCCACCCGGTCGCTCGACGAGCGTCTCGCCGACGATCTTCTCGAGCGTCGCGATCTGCTGGCTCACCGCGGATTGCGTGTAGCCCAGCCGCTCAGCGGCGCGCCCGAAGGAGCCCTCGCGGGCGACGGCGTCGAGCGCCGCGAAGTGGCGTACCTCGACGCCGAGCCATTGATCAGGTTGCGTGATGGTAGTCATGAAAACCTCGACTTGTCCTAATAGTACCCGGCCGGCACAATGGGGGCATGGCAATCGCGCTCCTCGTCTTCATCCTCCTCGTCGGACCGCTCGCGATCGTCGCCGGGCGCGACTCGCGGGTCGACGACGTCGACCGGCGCCGGCACTACCAGGGCTGAGGGACCGCCACGGCGCAACGCGCGCCGCCAGGATAGGTTTCCGCCCGTGACGGTGCGGCGGATCGGCGTCGTCGGCCTCGGCGCGATGGGCGCGGGCATCGCGCAGGTCGCGATCGAGGCGGGGTTCGAGGTGGTCGGACGCGAGGTCGCGGACGACCTCGCAGTCGCGGCGAGCGAACGGATCCGGCACTTCCTCACGCGCAAGGTCGAGAAGGGCCGGCGCACGCAAGACGAATGCAACGCTGCGGTCGCGCGGCTCAGCACGACGACGGAGCTCGACGAGCTGCGCGACTGCGACCTGGTGATCGAGGCGATCGTCGAGGAGCTCGAGCCGAAGCGCGCGCTCTTCTCGGAGCTCGAGCGGATCTGTCCCGCGGACGCCGTCCTGGCGACGAACACGTCGGCGCTCTCCGTCACGGAGATCGCGTCCGCGACGTCGTCGCCAGAGCGGGTGGTGGGCATGCATTTTTTCAACCCTGCGCCGCTGATGCCGCTCGTCGAGGTGGTGCGGGCGGAGCTCTCGTCCGACGAGGCGGTGACGACGGCGCTCGACGTCGCAGCCCGGCTCGACAAGGTCGCCGTCCCGTGTCACGACACGCCCGGATTCGTCGTGAATCGGGTGCTCATCCCGCTGCTCAACGACTGCGTGCGCGTGCTCGACGAGGCGCGCGTGACGCCCGAGTCGCTCGACGCCGCGATGACGAACGGGGCGGGATGGCCGATGGGGCCCTGCACGCTCGTCGACCTCGTCGGCATCGACGTGCACGTCCACGCGTCCGAGGCGCTCTACGAGAAGTTGCGCGAGCCCCGGATGGCGCCGCCGCCGCGACTCGTCGCGATGCGCAACGCCGGCCTCCTCGGCCGGAAATCGGGTCGCGGGTTCTACACGTACGGCAAGGACGGCGGCACGCCGCCTGCCCGACCGCACCCCTCGTCCTAGTCGGGCTGCGTCGACTTCATCGGGACACCGAACCGCGCAGCCATGGTCGGCACGAGGCTGCCCTGGACGACGACGGAGAACAGGACGACCACGAACACGATTCCGTAGATCTCCGTTGCGTACTCCGTCCCGCCCACGACCGCCAGGGACGCGAGCAGGATCGGCACCGCCCCCTTCAGGCCGCTCCAGACGACGAAGCCTCGTTCGCCCCACGACAGGTCGATCGTCGCCAGCAGTGATCCCGCGACGAGGGGACGGATCACGAATCCGAGAAGCACCGCGAGGACGAGGCCGCGCCACCAGAGCCCTTCGTCGGCGATCGAGGTCAGGTCCACGGTGAGCCCGAGCGCGACGAAGACCGCCAGCTCCCCGAGATCCGAGAGTGCCGAGTTGAAGCTCACGACGTCGTCGTGTGCGCCGAAGCGAATGTCGCCGACGACGATGCCCGCGACGAAAACCGCCAGGAACCCGGAGCCGTGCGCCACGGTCGCGACTCCGTAGATCGTGCCCGCTGCGAGGATCACCGTGATCGGATAGAGCGTCCGGTCCGGGAGCACGGCGGCACGAAGCAGCGCGCCGAGGGCAACAGCCCCGGCGATGCCGACGGCGAGCCCGATCCCCATCTCCACCGTGAACTCCCGCACCACGATCCAGAAGGATCCGTGATCCTCGGTCGCGAGCTCGACCATTCCCACCATGAGCGCGATGCCCACCGGGTCGTTGAACCCGGACTCGCCCTCGAGGATCGTCCCGGAACGACCCTCGACCTCCCTGCCCGCCAGGACCGAGAACGTGACGGCCGGGTCGGTGGGAGCGAGGGCGGCGGCGATCAGCCCGGAGACGATCCACGAGAGGTCGAGGACAACGTGAGCGGCCACCGCGATCAGCGCCGCTGTGCCGAACGTGCCCAGCACGCCGAGCGCGAGCACCGGGGCCGCGGCCGGACGGAAGCGCTCGAGCCCGATCGACGTGCCGCCT
Source organism: Gaiella sp. (assembly GCA_036265415.1). Lineage (GTDB taxonomy): Bacteria > Actinomycetota > Thermoleophilia > Gaiellales > Gaiellaceae > Gaiella. The sequence goes on along the minus strand of DATAPC010000071.1, from coordinate 23,213 downwards.
TCGAAGAGAATGACGATCAGCGCCAACGTGGCGATCCGCTGCACGTCCTGGAAGGACAGGATCGTCGAGAGCTCGGGGATGACGTCCGACGCCGCGGCGGCAGCGACGAGAAGGAGACCCGCCGTCGGAATCGCCAAGCGTCCGGCGAGCGCGCGTACGCCGATCGCGAGCGTGAGCCCTGCGGAGACGAAGAGGACGAGCTTGCCGAACTCCGCGAGGTCGTCCACGCGACGATCTTGCACGTCCGCCCGGCGTTCGGCGGCAGTGCCACTCGCCGATCGGCTTACACTTTCCTTACGCCCGTCTCACCCCCAACCCACGCGCCGTGCCGATACTGCTGGCACCCATGCGCCTGCTCCCATTTCTCCTCGTCCTGCTCGCATTCGCCGTCCCGGCCGGTCTCGCCGCGGTCGAGCCCGTCGGCTCGCTCTCGATCGAGGCGGGGCGTGGGACGGTCGTGCTGAAGGGCAAGGGCATCGTCCTCGGGCGCCTCGACCGCGGTGAGGTGCAGATCGTCGACCTCTCGCCCACGGATCAGTGGAGCCCGCGCGTCAACGGCGTGCCGCGCGGCAAGACGGTCTGGCTGCGGGGCAAGGACGTCAACTTCTACGTCCCGGGCGGCCGGTACAAGATCACGGTGCGCGGCGACGGCTTCTCGGTCTCTGCACGGGGACAGGGGAGCGCCTCGCTGAACGGCCGGCCGGACGCGTCCGGTGCGAGTGGCACGTACGCGGTCGGGGATGCCGCGGCCGTGCCGATCCCGGCTGCCGTCTCCGTCCAGTTCGGGGCGCCTGCCGTGGGCGCGTCGGCGGTGAGTACGAAGGGAATCGCGCCGTGAACCAGCCACAGTCCGTGCTCGTCGTCGAGGACGAGCAGTCGATCGCGTCGTTCATCTCGCTCTACTTGAAGAACGCCGGCTACGGCGTCCGCGCGGTGGGTACGGGGGCGGGAGCGCTCAACGCCGTCGCCGCCGAGATGCCGTCGTTGATCGTGCTCGACCTCAACCTGCCGGACATGGACGGCATCGAGATCTGCCGGCGCATCCGCAAGAGCTCGGACGTGCCGATCATCATGCTGACCGCCCGCGACGAGGACGTCGACAAGATCATCGGGCTCGAGGTCGGTGCAGACGACTACCTGACGAAGCCGTTCAACCCCCGGGAGCTGGTCGCGCGCGTCAAGAGCGTCCTGCGTCGCGCGACCTCGGACAGGCGGATCGACGAGGGCGACGAGATCCGCCACGGCGACCTCCTGATCAACTCGGGCCGCCGCGAGGTGCTCGTCGGGGACACCGAGATCCAGCTCGCGCCGAAGGAGTTCGACCTCCTCTGGGAGCTGCTCGATCACCGCGGCATCGTCCTGACGCGCGATCAGCTGCTCGAGCGCGTCTGGGGCTACACCTTCGCGGGCGACACGCGCACGGTGGACGTGCACGTCCGCCAGATCCGTCGCAAGCTCGGCGACGCGTCTCCGATCGTGACGGTCTGGGGCGTCGGCTACAAGGTGGCCTCCGAGCGCGCCGCCGCGCCGACGGCCTAGCCCGAACAGGCCCTCGTGCCCGCGCCGCCCCTCCGGCTCCAGCCTCCGAGCCGCGGCGTACGCTTCGCGGTGATGCCCGGCTCGCTGCGTCTCCGGCTGCCGGCCCTCTTCCTGCTCGGCATCGTGCTCGCGGGCGTGGTCGCGGCGCTCATCGCCGTGCAGCTCTTCCAGGGCTACACGCGAAACCGCTCGTACGAGGAGCTCGGGAGGGAGGCCAGGGGGATCGCCCGGCTCTACGGAGACGCCGCGCTGCGGGCCACCGACGAGGGCACGCCCGCCCCGGACTTCGCGCCCGACGCGCTCGAGCTCGCGACCGGCGACCAACTCTTCTACGTGGGCGCTCCCGCGTTCCCGGGCCAGGAGTCGGGGCTCCAGCGGCTTCCGGAGTCCTCGGTTCCGTCAGCGGTGCTGTCGACGAATCGCCCGCTGCAATTCGAGTTCAGGCCCCCCCGTCAGAACCGCACGTACCTCGCGGCGTCCCAGCCGGTGAGGCTCGAGCGCGGAGGACCCGCGATCGGCGCGATCATCGTCGCGAAGGCACAGGACGTCGTTCGCGACCAGTGGCTGCCCCTCGTGACGAGGCTCGCCGCAGCGTTCGCGATCGGCGGCCTCCTGGCCTGGCTCCTCGGTGCGTGGCTCTCCCGGCGGATCAGCGGGCCGGTCGAGGCGCTCGCCAAGGCGTCCGACGAGATCGCGAGCGGGAACTACGCCGTGCAGGTTCCCGTGGGACGCGGGGGCGACGAGATCTCGCACCTCTCCGAGCGGTTCAACCAGATGGCCGCGCGCCTCGCGGCGACCGAGGAGCGCGAGCGCCAGTTCCTGATGTCCGTCTCGCACGAGCTCCGGACGCCTCTGACGGCGATCAAGGGCCACGTCGACGCGCTCCGCGACGGCCTCGTCGACGACCCGGAGCTCGTCGCCGCGTCGCTCGAGGTGGTCGCCCACGAGGCGACCCGCCTCGAACGGCTCGTCGGGGACGTGCTCGACCTGGCGAAGCTGCGCGCCCACCGGTTCACGGTGCAGACGGAGGAGGTCGACATGCGCCGCCTGGTCGAGCACGCCTACGGCGCGTTCGGCGACGAGGCGCGGCGGCGGGAGATCGACTACGCGTTGAGCGGCGCCGAGCACGCGCCGACGATCCTCACCGACGGCGACAGGGTCTTCCAGGTGATCACGAACCTGCTGAAAAACGCGTTTCGGTGGACGCCCGACGGCGGCACGATCGACGTCGCGCTGGGAGCCGCCAACGGCACCGTCCGCGTCGACGTGACGGACACCGGCCCCGGGATCTCGGCGGAGGACGCGCAGCGCATCTTCAGCCCCTTCGTCTCGTCGGACACCCAGGGGACGGGTCTCGGCCTTCCGATCGCAAAGGAGCTCGCCGGCGCCCTCGGCGGCCGGGTCGAGCTGGAAGCGGCGCAGGGCGGCGGCAGCCGCTTCCGCCTCGTGCTGCCGATGCGCACCTCGTCGTAGCGCGCCCGGGCGGCGCGACGCCGTAGAGTCGCCTCATGGCGGACTCGGCCACGGCGCCGGCGACGGTCGTCGACCTGCCGGCACGGCGGACGCCGCTCGTTGCGGCGTTCGTCGCGCTTCGCCCGCGGCAGTGGTCGAAGAACCTCCTCCTCTTCGCCGGGATCGTCTTCGCCGCCAAGCTCGGCGACGGCGTCCGCTGGCTCGAGGCGATCACGGCGTTCGTCGCGTACTGCGCCGCCTCCAGCGCGGCCTACCTCGTCAACGACGTCCGCGACGTCGACGCCGACCGACTCCATCCCGTCAAGCGGGCGCGGCCGATCGCGCGCGGGGAGCTTGCGCCGCGCACCGCGCTGTGGCTCGCAGCGGCTCTCGGCATCGTCGCGCTCGCGCTCACCGCGGCGCTCGGCCCGGCGTCGCTCGCGTGCATGGTCGGATTCGCCGGGCTGCAGGCCGCCTACTCGCTCCGGCTCAAGGCGGTCGAGCTCGTCGACGTGCTCGCCATCGCGGGCCTGTTCGTCCTCCGTGCGGCGGCGGGGGCGATCGCCGTCGACGTCCGCATCTCGCAGTGGCTCCTGCTGTGCACGTTCCTGCTCGCGCTCTTCCTCGCACTCGCGAAGCGGCGTGCCGAGCTCGGCCTCGACGGCGTGCGCGCGAGAGCGACGCTCGAGGGATACACGCCTGCGCTCGTCGATCAGCTCCTCGGGATCGTCGCTGCCGCGACGATCGCGGCGTACGCCGGGTACACGCTCGCCGCTCACGACACGCGCTGGCTGATCGCGACGCTCCCCCTCGTCGTCCACGGCCTCTTCCGCTACCTGCTGCTGCTGCACCGGCGGGGCCTCGGCGAGGAGCCCGAGACGCTCCTCGTCGAGGACCTGCCGCTGCTCGTGACGGTCGCGGCCTGGGCGGCCGCCTGCGCCGTGATCCTCGCGGTGACCTAGACCTCTCGCTACGCGACCGCCGCCTGGCCGGGCGGCGCCTGCGCGTCGCGGCCGGTCGGCAGAGGCACGACCGCTCCCTCGATCCCCTGCTCGAGCCTGCGGAGCCGTTCGTCGACGCCGCTCCAGCCCGCCGACACGAGGTCGACGAGGATCGCGAGGTCGTCGATCCGCGCATTCCGTTCCGCGAGCAGCTCCTGCTCCAGCCGCTCGAGCCGTCGTAACGCCTGGTTCACCCCGCCCCGGATCTCCGCGAGGCTGCGGCTGACCGGGACGACCTCCCGCGCGATCCCGTCGCGGACCGCGATACCCACCTGCTTCGGCAACGAGGTCTCGAGCTCGTCGGCCACCCGTGCCAGGCGCATGATCTCGGCTCGCGCCCGTTCGAGCGCCGCATCGAGCTTCGCCTGGCCCAGGCCGTCCGTCCGAGCCTCGGCCACCCGCTGCCGCGCTCTCTCCAGCACCTGTTCGTCCATTGGGCCAGGATACTCTCGGCGGAGGATGAGGGCAGCCGAGCTCGATTACGACCTCCCGGCCGAGCTCGTCGCCCAGAGACCGGCGACGCAGCGCGACGCCTCGCGCCTCCTCGTGCACGACAGGCGGACCGGCGAGACGCGCCACCGCACGTTCCCCGAGCTGCCCGACGAAGCCGCCGCATACCTCGCCGTCGTCAACGACACACGCGTCGTCCCGGCGCGGCTGCGCCTGGGGCGGGAGACCGGGGGAGAGGTGGAGGTGCTGCTCCTCGAGCCTCTCGGCGACGGAGTCTGGGAGGCGCTCGCCCGCCCCTCGCGGCGCCTGCGACCCGGCGAGCTGCTACGGGCAAGTGACAAGGTGTCACCTGCGTTCTCCGTCAGCCTCGTGGAGGCGCTCGGCGACGGACGGTGGCGCGTCCGGCTCGACGGAGAACCGGACGGCGAGCTGCCGCTGCCGCCGTACATCCACGAGCAGCCGGCCGATCCCGAGCGCTACCAGACCGTCTACGCCGAGGAGCCCGGGTCGGCCGCGGCCCCGACCGCCGGGCTCCACTTCACGCCGGAGCTGCTCGCGCGCCTCGACCACGAACGGATCACACTGCACGTCGGCCTCGACACGTTCCGACCGCTCATGGCGGAGACGGTGGAGAAACACCCGATCCACGGCGAGCGCTATCGGGTCGAGCCGCCGGCCTGGGCGCGGATCGAGGCAGCCGAGCGCGTGCTCGCGGTGGGGACGACGACGACGCGGGTGCTCGAGACGCTCGCCCGCGGCGCCCCGCTCGAGGGCCGCACCGACCTCTTCATCACGCCGGGGTTCGCGTTCCTGAGGGTCGACGCGCTTCTGACCAACTTCCACCTCCCGCGGACGACGCTCCTCGCGCTCGTCATGGCGTTCGCGGGCGTGGAGCGCACACGCGAGCTCTACGAGATCGCCATCCGCGAGCGCTATCGCTTCTACTCGTTCGGCGACGCGATGCTGCTGCTCTAGGGTCGCGGCGTGACGTGCTTCACGCTCGAGGCGACCGACGGTGCGGCGCGGGCAGGAGTCATCCGCACGGTGCACGGCGAGATCCGGACGCCCGCGTTCATGCCGGTCGGCACGAAGGGGACGGTGAAGACGCTCCTCCCCGAGGAGGTGGCCGCGCTCGGGGCGGACGTCGTGCTCGGGAACACGTACCACCTGCACTTCCGCCCCGGGGAGGACGTCATCGAGGCGCTCGGCGGGCTGCACGCCTTCACGGGCTGGAGTGGCCCGCTCCTCACCGACTCGGGCGGCTTCCAGGTCTTCTCGCTGCGTGACACGCTCGCGGACGTCGACGACGACGGCGTGACGTTCCGCTCGGTCTACGACGGCAGCCTCGAGCGCCTCACGCCCGAGCGGGTCGCCGACATCCAGCGGCGGCTCGGCTCGGACATCGCGATGTGCCTCGACATCTGCCCGCCGGCGAACGCCTCCCGCCGCGACCACGAGGAGGCCGTTCGGCGCACGCAGCTCTGGGCGGAGCGCCAGGCCGACGCGCCGCGTGCCGACGGTCAGCTCCGCTTCGGCATCGCCCAGGGCGGGACCGATGCCGATCTTCGGGGAAGCTCGATCGAGGGGATCGCCGGGCTGCCGTTCGACGGCTTCGCACTCGGCGGGCTCGCGGTCGGGGAAAGCCGCGAGGAGATGCTCGACACCGTCGCGTGGGCGGCGCCCGCGCTGCCGGAGGACAGCCCCCGGTACTTCATGGGCCTCGGCGACGCGGAGGGCATCCTCGAGGTGATTGCCCGCGGCATCGACATGTTCGACTGCGTGCTCCCGACGCGCACGGCGCGCACCGGCTCGGCGCTGACGGCCCGGGGCCGGCTCAATCTCCGGAACGCCCGCTTTGCCGGCGATCCGCGGCCGCTCGAAGAGGGCTGCGCCTGCCCGGCCTGCGTCGGCTTCTCGCGGGCGTTCGTGCGCCATCTCGTGAACCAGCAGGAGATCTCCGGCCTCCGGCTCCTCACCCTGCATAATCTGTGGTTCACACTGCGACTGACCGCCGGCGCGCGCGACGCGATCAGCCGCGGTGCGTTCGACGCCTATCGCACGGACGCGCTCGCCTCGCTCGCCGCCGGCACGGAGGAGGAAATTTGGCAACCCTGATCCTGCTCGCTGCGATGTTCGTGCTGTTGTGGGCGCTCCTGATCCGCCCGCAGCGGCGCAAGCAGGTCGAGCAACAGCAGCTGCTTTCGTCCATCGAGCCGGGCGACGAGGTCCTGACAGTCGGAGGTATCTACGGGATCGTGACCGACATCGACGACGAGGACGACCTGATCGTCGAGATCGCCGAGGGCATCCAGGTGCGGGTCGCGCGCCGCGCCGTCGGCGGGGTCGTGAAGCCCGAGGAGGGGGACGCGGAGGAGGACGCGGACGACGACGACGACGAGGTGGATGCCGCGGAGGCCGATCTTCGTGAAGATGGTGTTGTCGACTCCGAGGAAATCGTGAAGTCGGAGGCCGCGGAGGACACCGCGGCGCTCGAGCGCCGCTAACCTGATTCGCCGCAGATGACCCGTCGCGCAGCAGTCCTCGTCGTCGCGTTCGTCGCGGCGGCCCTCGTCGGAGTGGCGCTGCTCGCCGTTCCGGGTTCGCCCCTCGAGAAGCGCCCGACGCTCGGGCTCGACCTGCAGGGCGGCCTCGAGGTCACCCTGCAGGCGGTGCCGCCGCAGGACCGGAAGCTGACCAAGGAGGACCTCGACCGGTCCGTGTCGATCATGCGCTCCCGCGTCGACAAGCTCGGCGTCGCCGAGCCGGAGATCAGGACGCAGGGGTCGGACCAGATCTCGATCCAGCTGCCCGGCGTGAAGGATCCCGCGGCCGCGGCCCAGATCATCGGCAAGACAGCCCAGCTCGAGCTGTTCGATCTCGAGCGCGACCTCGTCTCACCGTCGATCGACGCGCGCACGCGCCAGCCGATCGCCACGCCGAAGCTCTACGACCTGCTCGCGGGGCAGCAGGCCCTCGCGGCGAAGGGTGAGCCCGACACGTACTACGTGTTCCGCACGAAGGGCAAGACGCTCGTGCGCGGGCCGGTGCAGACGAAGCAGGCGGCGCTCGCGAAATGGGGTGGGAAGCTGCCCGCCGGACACAAGCTGTTCGCCGTGCCGCCCGACACCGTCGTCGTGCGCTGCGGGGCGGGCGCGGTCGTCTGCCCGGGCGTCGCACAGACGAACCCGACGGGGACGTCGTGGTACCTGATGCGCTACACGCCGCCCGAGGTTCCGGAGATGACGGGCGAGGACCTCAAGCTCTCGGGGACGCGGCAGGACTTCGACACCCGCACCGGCGAGCCCATCGTGCTCATGGACTTCACGAAGCAGGGCGCGGACACGTTCGAGCGGATCACGCGCGACATCGCTCAGCGTGGAAAGCTCCTCTACAACACCGTCGGCGGCGGCCAGGGCGACCCCAGCGCCTTCCTCCAGCACTTCGCCATCGTCCTCGACCGCGAGATCAGGTCGTGGCCGACGATCGACTTCCAGGAGTACCCGGGCGGCATCTCGGGCTCGAACGGGGCGCAGATCTCCGGGCTGCAGAGCGTCAAGGAGGCGAAGGACCTGGCACTCGTGCTCCAGACGGGCGCGCTCCCCGTCGAGTTCCGCACGCTCGACCAGACGGCCATCTCGGCGACACTCGGCAAGGACTCGCTGCAGGAGGCGAAGACGGCGGCGATCGTCGGCCTGCTCGCCGTCGCGATCTTCCTGCTCGTCGTCTACCGGTTCCTCGGGCTCGTCGCGGTCGTCGGCCTGACGGTCTACGCCGCCTTCCTCTACGCGGCGATCCTGCTCTTCAACGTGACGCTGACGCTGCCAGGCATCGCGGGCCTCGTGCTGACACTGGGGGTGGCCGCCGACGCGAACATCGTCATCTTCGAGCGCATCAAGGAAGAGGTGCGCGCCGGGCGCTCGGTGCGCGCCGCGATCCACACCGGGTACACAAAGGGCTTCGCCACGATCGTCGACGCCAACGTCGTCACGGCGATCACGGCGCTCGTGCTGTTCGCCGTCGCGACGGCGAGCGTGCGCGGCTTCGCCCTGATGCTGCTCATCGGCACAGCGATGTCGATGCTGACCGCCGTCCTCGCGACGCGCGCCTTGCTGGCCGTGCTCGCCGGCCTCAAGATGCTCGACAGCCCGCGGCTGATGGGTGCGTCGGGCGGCGGCATTCCACGCTGGCTGAAGGCCGACTACATCGGCCGGCGGAACACGTGGTTCGCGATCTCCGGGGCCGTGATCCTCGTCTCGCTCGGCGCGATCGCGTTCAAGGGCTTGAACCTCGGGATCGACTTCCAGGGCGGGACCCAGGTGACGTTCGCGACGTCGCAGCCCGTCCCGCTCGACAAGGTCCGGTCGGAGGCCGCCCGGATCGGCCATTCCGACGCTCAGATTCAGGGCCGCGGGGCGTCCTCGGGCCCGTCCGGTGACGCGTACCGCGACTTCTCGGTGCGGACGGAATCGCTGTCGACCACCGACGTCCAGGCATTCCAGTCGGGTCTGACCCGGGCCGTGAACGCTGAGTCGTTCGGCGTCAAGAACGTCTCCGCGAGCTTCGGCCGGCAGATCGCGCGCGGCGCGATCCTCGCGATCATCGTCTCGCTGCTCCTCATCGTCCTCTACATCACCGCGCGCTTCCAGTGGAAGTTCGCGGTCCCCGTGCTGATCGCGCTCGCCCACGACGTCGTCATCACGGTCGGCATCTACGCGCTGCTCGGCCGGGAGGTGACGACGGCCACGGTCGCAGCGGTGCTCACCGTGCTCGGGTACTCGATGTACGACACGATCATCATCTTCGACCGCATCCGGGAGAACATCCCGCTCATGAAGCGCGCGTCGTTCCGGGTGATCGGGAACGTCTCGCTCTGGGAGACCATCCCGAGGTCGCTCGCGACGACGTTCATCACCCTGCTCCCGATCGTCTCGCTGCTCCTCTTCGGAGGCGACACGCTGAAGGACTTCGCCTTCGCGCTGCTCGTCGGTATCGGCTCCGGGGCGTACTCGTCGATCTTCATCGGCGCCCCGCTCGTCGCGGTGTTCAAGGAGAAGGAGCCCGAATTCGCGCGGCGGCGGGACGACTACGGTGCGGTGGAGGGGTCGGTCGGGGCCGCACTGCTCGAGGACACCGTGCCGGAGCCGCTCGTCGCAGAGCCCGTCGTCGCGGCGGCTCCCGCGGCAGCGCCGGCGCCTGTGGCCGCGCCCGAGGCGCCGATCTCCCCCGCGGCGGCCGCGAAGCGCGAGCGCCGGCGGCAGCGCCGCAGCGGACGTCCGCACGGCCGGCCTCGCTGAGCCCGCTCGCGGGCAGGTTCGGCAGGAGCCGGATGCCGCGGTTGCCGGCCGCGCGCGCCGCGCCGAGGACGCGTCCCTAGAATGGGCGCGATGAGCGCCGAGCCCGCCCACGAGCCCAGGCCGGTCTCCGAGCTCCTGCTCGCGGGTATCGGGTGGATGACGACGAACGTCGAGGCCATGGAGGAGCTGGCCGACGACCTCGCCCGTAGGGTCGGCGTCGATCGCGACGCGATGCGCGACGCCGTGCGCGACACCGTCGCCTCGTGGCGCGCTGAGGTCGAGCGTCTCGGCGATCGGCGAGAGGAAGCGGTCGAACGGGGTCTCGCACGCGCGGGTCTCGCCCGTCGCGAGGAGCTCGAGGACCTCGCGCTCCGCGTCGCGCAGCTCGAGCACAGGCTGCGGCTGCTCGAACGCGATCGCACCGCCTGAGTTTGGGACACTGACGCGATGGCGGACGACGGGGCCCAGCGGACCCTCTCGCGCGTCACGGAGATCGGCCGCGTCGCGACCCGCCACGGGTTCGGCTACATGCTCGACCGCCGCCGCGCCTCGAACGGTGAGCCGGACGCGGACCGCGGTCGCCGTCTGCGGGAGATGCTCGACGAGCTCGGACCCACGTTCGTGAAGTTCGGGCAACTGCTCTCGACACGGCCGGACGTCGTCCCGCCCGACATCATCGTCGAGCTGCGCAAGCTCCAGGACGACGTCTCCCCGTTCCCCGTCGATGACGTCGAACGCGTCGTCCGCGCCGAGCTCGGGCTCACGATCGAGCAGGCCTTCCTGGACTTCGACGAGCGTCCGATCGCCGCGGCGTCGATCGGCCAGGTGCACCGCGCGACGCTGCCGAACGACGTCGAGGTCGTCGTCAAGGTGCAGCGGCCGAACGCCGCACGCCAGATCGAGTCCGACCTCCGGCTGATGGCCTCCGCCGCGCGGGTCGCGCGCGAGCGCGTCAGGCAGCTCGACTTCATCGACGCGGGCGAGCTCGTCGAGGAGTTCGGGCGGTCGATCCGCCTCGAGCTCGACTACCAGCAGGAAGCGCGCAACGCGGAGACGTTCCGGCGGAACTTCGCCGACGACGAGCGCGTCGCCGTGCCGCGCGTGTGGTGGCGCTACACGACCAACCGGCTCCTGACGCTGGACCGCCTGGAGGGCACGCACGTGCGCGACCTCGACCTCGAGAGCTGGGCCGACGAGGATCGTCGCGCGCTCGCGTACACGCTCACGGACGCCTGGATGACGATGATCTTCCGCCACGCGTTCTTCCACGGGGACCCGCACCCGTCGAACATCCTGCACCTCGGCGACGGGCGGCTCGGGCTCATCGACTTCGGGCTCGCGGGACGGCTGACGGACATGGACATGTCGCGGCTGACGCGCCTCTTCGTCGACGCCGCGACCGAGAACGTCGGCGCCCTGCCGCGCCGTCTCGCCGACCTCGGCGTGCGGTATCCGCGCGATCGCGAGGAGGAGCTGCGCTCGCGCCTCGAGGAGCTCTACTACCGCTACTACGGCTCGCGCCTCTCGGACATCGACCCGATCGAGGCGATCCGTGAGGGCCTCTCGCTCATCTACGCCATGAACCTGCGGCTGCCGACACGGTTCGTGATCCTCGACAAGGCGATCGCGACGCTCGGCTCCGTCGCCGCGGAGGTCTACCCGGACTTCAACGTCTTCGAGGTCGCACGGCCCTACGCGCGACAGCTCGTCTCCGAGCGCTTCTCGCCGCGCCGGCTTGCGCTGCAGGCGCGCGGCGAGGTGCAGGACCTCAGCGAGATCGCGCTCGAGGTGCCCCGGCAGGTGCACGACATCCTGAACGAGCTGCGGGACGGCGAGCTCGAGGTGAAGATCTCGAACCCCGGGATCGACGACCTGGCTCACCACATGGACGTCTCGGTGAACCGCATCGCCGTTGCGCTCGTGATCCTCGGGGGGCTCGTCGGCTCGTCGCTGATCGGCGTCCTCGCGAGCAAGGGGCCACACCTCCTCGGCCTGCACCTGATCTCGGTCGTCGGCTTCGTGCTCTCGGGCGTCTTCGGCGTGTGGCTCCTCTGGGGCGTCATGCGCTCCGGAAGGCTCTGACGCGTTCAGCGGGGCTACGACAGCGGCAGTGACTCGACTGCGCCGCTGACGGTCAGGCCAGGTTCCGGGCCGCCCGCGACCGCCCATACCCGGCCGGCGAGCACGACCACGCCGACGCCGTGCCGCGGCGTGGGAAGGTCGGGGAGGCGGGACCAGCGCCCGCCGGGGCGGAGTGCCCAGACGCTCGCATGCGTACCGGCGGGCGACTCGCCGCCGACCGAGACGACGCGGCCCGCGATCGCGGCGGCACCGGTGCCTCCGCGCGGGTCGGGAAGGTCGGGGAGCGGTCGCCACCTGCGCGAGCGGGGATCGTACGCCTCGACCGTCGGAAGGTTCGTGTCGTATCCCGCGAGCCGCCCGCCGATCGCGTAGACGCGTCCTCCGAGTGCCGTCGCTGCGAGGTGCTCCCGAGGACGCGGGCCCGTCCGCGCCGTCCAGCGGAGCGTGCGCAGGTCGAGGGTGAGCATTCGCGTCGCCAGCCCGTCTCGCGTGCGACCGCCCACCACCCAGATGCGCCCGTCGGCGGTCGCGGCCGCTCCGGCCGCCGCTCGCTCCTCCGGCGGCGGCGGAAGCGTGCTCCACCGCCGTCCGTCGAAGAGGAACGCAGCGCGCAGCGGTTGACGCTCCGCGTCGTATCCGCCGACGACGACCACGCGTCCGCGCCAGGAGGCCGCGGCGGCGTGGTCGACAGACGCCGGAAGGTCGGGCAGCCGCGACCAGGTGTCGGCCCGGGGGTCGTAGGCGTCCGCGCGCCTCGAGTTGCCGCCGTTCGCGAGAAATCCCCCGACGACGACGATCCGCCCACCGAGCGGAGCGGCGGCGACCTCGGTGCGCGGGACGGGGAGCGGCGTCGCCGCGAGCCACGCGCCGAGGGCGAGCACCGCGAGGCCGGTCACTCCGGTCCTCCTATCCGAGCCAGGCGACGAGCAGGAGCACGATCGCCGCCAGCGACGCGAGACCGACGGTGACCGCGTTGGCGATGAGCAGGCGCCGGAGCGACGGGCCCGAGAGAGCGGGTCGTACGGTCGCCGAGCCCGGTTCGGCGGCCCGGCCGAGAGACGCCTGCAGACGACCGATGATATACCCGTTCAGGCTCGTTCCCTCCCGTTCGGCCGCCTGGGCAAGCTCGCCGTGGAGGTCTGGCGGCATGCGAAGGAGAAGGCGGCCACTTGGCGACGGCGTCTTCGTGCGGCCCGCCTCTTCGACGTCTGAGGCAGCGGGTTGAGCGCTCACCCACCGGCGAGTGTACGGGCTGCGACGAGTGCGCACAACGGCACGTCCTCCCATCACGCCGCCTCGAGCACCCGCCGCATCTTCAGCAGCGAGGTCGTCAGGAGACGCGACACCTGAACCTGCGAGAGGCCGACCTCCTCGGCGATGCGCTGCTGGCTCCAGTCCCGGTAGAAGCGCAGTGCGACGATCTGCCGCTCGCGGGGCCCGAGGGCGTGCAGCGCCGTGCGGACGAGCGCCCGCTCCTCGCCTTCCGCCTCGGTCGCCGACCGCGCGTCGATTGGCTCCTCGTCCGTGAGGGCGACAACGGTCGCCCGTCCGCTACCCGTGGCGGAGGCGCCCGCAGACCGGCGCCGCACATGCCGGCGCAGCTCCCCGACAATCGTCGGCACGGCATACGCGCCGAGGTCGTTGCCTCGATCCTCGCGGAACCCGTCCACGGCCTTGATGAGCCCGATCGCGCCGACCTGGACGAGGTCGTCGATCGGTTCGAACGGGCCGGCGAAGCGACGGGCGAGCGCATGGACGAGGGGCAGGTTCTGCTCGATCACCCGCGCGCGCGCCCGATGGTCGCCTCCGCGGTGGTACGCCGTCAACAGGGCGGCGGTCGATCCGCGCCTCGAACCCCTGACGTTTCTCCCCCGATCGGACACGTGATCGACCGCTCCTTCCGATCGAAAACATACAGCGAAATGAACCTCGTGTCCATGACCGATCGTGGAAAACGCGTATAGAAATCGCGATCGCAATGCATAGATAGGAATGCATGAGGTCCGTCGCCAGTCCGCGAGTCGCCGCCTGCGTGGTCGTCGCCGCCTTCGCGGGCGCGCCGTCGGTGATCCTGCCGTCGAACGCCCTGGCCGACGACGGCGCGCCGGCCGCTGACCCGGTCGCCGCGGTCGTGGAGGCTTCGGGGATCGACGTCGAGCTTCCCACCGCAGGGGACGCTGCGGCGGCCGCGGATGCAGAGATCACGGCCGCGCTCGAGCCGGACGTGGCCGACGCCGGACCGGCCGATGTCGAGGAACCGACCGAGCAGGCGCCCGAAACGGCCGTCCCGGCGGCGACGGCGAGCGACGCAACGGATACCAAAAACCCTGTTGTAGAGCCGGTTTCGGCTTCCGATACCACGACGAAGGCGCCCGATACCACGCCCGATACCGTCGCGAGTCAGCCGACCCCGACGTCGCCGCTCGTCGCCGTGCAGGCGGCACCGACGAACCTCAACGTGAACGTCCGGATCGCGAGTGCCGGTGACAACGGCCCCGTGACGCAGACGAACGTCGCAGTTGTGGCGTCCACCGCCGCCACGCCCGTTGCGCCAAAGCCTGCAGCCACGGCGTCGACCACCTCACCGACACCGACCGCGAGCGACACCGCGTCACCAACGCGCGCGACCGCGCCGGCCGCAGCGGCTGCGGACGACGGAGGGACGTGGTCGTGGCAATGGGACTGCGTCTCGCTGCCCGCGATATCGGCGATATCGCGGGACGGTTCCAGCGCCGGTTCTACGCCGAAGAACTGGACGTGGATCTGGAACTGCAGCGATAATCCCGGTCAGTATCAAGGAGCAACTGTTGGGCAGTATCAGCCGAGCAACGTAAACGTTTCGATTCGAATCGCGAGCCCGGGGAACGACGGCCCGGTCACTCAGGCGAACGTCGCGGTCGGGGTGAGCGCCGGTGGATCGGTGCCACATGGTGCATCGACGTCGACCGGGTCGGGTCTGCCCACGATTGTGCCGCTTCCGCTGCCCGTGCCGGTCGTCACGCTGCCGGCGATACCGGGCGTTTTCGAGCTGCCCGGCCTGCCGGCCGTCCTCTCACCGGTCATACCGTCGCTCTCCTCTGGCGAGCTGGAGTCGGGCGTCGCCGCACTCGTCGGGCCCGACGTCGCGGCGCTGCTCGGCGAGCCAGACGGATTGGCCCTGGTGGCGCCTCCGACCCTCGAGCCCGACGGCGCTTCGATCTTCGCCGGCGGTGCACGGCCCTTCGCGACGTTGCGGCCGGGTCGGAGCGCGTTCCTGCAGACCTCGCTCGTCGGCTCGGCCGCGTGGAGCGCGAAGACGACGACGACCACGGCCACGGCCCCCGCGGCCGAGTCCGCGCGCAACGCCGCCAAGGCTCCCAAGGCACGGGGGAAGGCGGCGCCGCGGTGGCGCACAGCCGCTCCGACCATGCCGGCACCAGCACAGGCGCCGGCGGGCGCGACCGCGGCGGCAGCCGGCGGCGGCGGCTCCTCGGGCGGCGGGCTCCCCTTCCTCCTCGCTCTTCCCTTCGTGGCCGCGATGCTCGACCTGGCCAGGCGCGTCGCACTCGAACGTGTGGCGACGCCTTCCGGGCATCGCAGCCGCATTCCCGAAACCCCCGGGTAGCGCTCCTCCGTCTCGACGAAATGCGTGGAGCGCCGGCTCCACGTGAGTCCACGGAAGGAGCAGACATTCGATGAAACGGATGACGACACTCCTCGGGGCGCTCGTCCTCGCGCTGTGGTTCGGCGCGGGGCAGGCAGCCGCCGACGGAGGAGGCAGTGCCGCGCAGACCGCCGGCCAGGTGGCCCCGAGTGGGCAGACGGCCGACGGCATGGGCACCGCCTACCAGTCGGGAGCGTCGAACGGCGCGAGCTCGATTCGCGTGCTCAGCCCCGGGAACGACGGGGCCGTCACGCAGTCGAACTCGACGACCGCCGGCGCCCTCGCAGTCAACGCGAACCAGGCGAGCCAGGACACGACCCAGTCGCAGCTGGGCGGCTACGGCTCGGACCAGAGCCAGATCGCCGGTCAGGCGGCGAAGAACGAGCAGGACGCAGATGCCGACGCGACCGCGGTGCAGATCGCGCCGTCGAACGACGCATCTTCGATCCGCGTTCTCAGCCCCGGCAACGGCGGCGACGTGAACCAGTCGAACTCGGCGACCGCCGGCGCGGCCGCCCTGAACGGCAACGAGACGAACCAGAACGTCGACCAGGCGCAGGGCGGTGCCGGCTACGGCTCCGACTCGACGCAGATCGCCGGCCAGGCGGCCTCGAACGACCAGACCGCGGACGCCGACGCGACCGCGTTCCAGGTGAAGCCGTCCAACACGGCATCGTCGATCCGGGTGCTGAGCCCGGGCAACGACGGCGACGTCTCGCAGTCCAACTCGGCGACGGCCGTCGGCATCGCCGCGAACCTCAACGGAACCGACCAGACGACGGACCAGTCCCAGGGCGGGTCCGGCCATGGCTCGGATGCAACACAGGTCGCCGGCCAGGAGGCCTCGAATCACCAGGACGCCGACGCGAATGCGACGGCGGTCCAGCTGAAGCCGTCGAACACGGCATCGTCGATCCGCGTGCTCAGCCCCGGCAACGGGGGTGACGTCTCGCAGTCGAACAGCACCACCGCGGTGGCGGCGGGGCTGAACGGCAACAAGACGGATCAGTCGATCGACCAGAGCCAGGGAGGCGCCTCGGCGCCCACCATGCTCGGCGAGAAGACCGATCGCAAGGATCCGGGCAAGGGCTCGGACTCCACGCAGATCGCGGGCCAGAAGGCGACGAACAGCCAGACCGCGGACGCCGACGCGACCGCGTTCCAGGTGAAGCCGTCCAACACGGCGTCGTCGATCCGGGTGCTGAGCCCGGGCAACGACGGCGACGTGACCCAGTCGAACTCGGCGACCGCCGTCGGCATCGCCGCGAACGGCAACTGGACGGATCAGTCGATCGACCAGACCCAGGGCGGCTCGTACGAGTCTCCGTGTGTGCGCTGCGAATATCCCGGCGAGAAGTCCGGCCACGGCTCGGACTACACGCAAATCGCAGGGCAGGAGGCCTCGAACCACCAGGACGCCGATGCGAACGCGACGGCGGTCCAGCTGAAGCCGTCGAACACCAACGAGTCGATCCGCGTGCTCAGCCCGGGCAACGACGGTGACGTCTCGCAGTCGAACAGCACCACCGCCCTGGCGGCGGCGCTGAACCTCGACAAGACGGACCAGTCGATCGACCAGTCGCAGGCGGGCACGGGCCATGGCTCGTACCTGCAGGTGGCCGGTCAGGGCGCGTGGAGCAAGCAGGACGCCGACGCAGGCGCGACGGCGGTCCAGTTCGGTGCCTCGAACGAGAACTCGCCGATCCGGGTCGGGAGCCCGGGCGGCGGCGGCTCGGTCGAGCAGTCGAACGACGTCACGGCGCTCGCCGTGGCGCTCAACCTCAACGAGGTCTGCCAGAGGCTGATGCAGGAGCAGACGGGCAAGGGCTCGGACGCGCTGCAGGTCGCCGGACAGGGCTCGTGGGACGACCAGCGCGGAGGCGCCTGGAGCCGCGCGATCCAAGGAGGGAAGAAGAAGCACAGCAAGCGCTGAGATCGCAATGGGAGCGGCCGCCGGGACGCCCGGCGGCCGCTCCTCGAGCACCGATTGACACCAGTACGTCGGCCGACGTACCGTGGGGTTCGACAGGGAGGGAGCAGTTGTCCAGGCGGACGTCTTCTCTGCGGCGCAGGCGACAAACGATCGCGATGGGGGTGTGCGCGATCGCGCTCGGCACCCCGGCGGCGGCCTTCGCCGCGGGTGGCACGCCGATGCCCGGGCCCGACGATCCTCCGTCCACGATCGCACCGTCGAGCACCAAGAAGACGGTTGCGGGTGACTCGAAGGTTGCGGGTGACTCGAAGACGTCGGCGACGACGACGACCGCGCGGACGGCCGAGGCCGCGGTTCCGCTCCCGACACCGGACGCCCCGCTCGTCGCCGCACCCCTCGCCACCCCCCGGACGTCAGTCACGGGCAGCGTCGCAGCGCCCGCCCCCGACCTCGTCCAGCACGCGGCGCCGCGCATCGCCGCGGCGCCCGTCGTCACGCGGACCGCTCCGAGGGTTGTGGCACCGACGACCACGACGACGTCCCGTGCAACGGCGAAGCCCAAGCCCGCGCCGAAGGCGAAACCCAGGCCGAAGGCGAAAGCCAAGCCGCACCATCGTGCAGCGCCGACGAAGCGGCCGGAGTCGTCCCGGGCGGCGGGCGTCCCCCGCGACGCGGTCCGGCTGGGACTGCCGGTCGCCGTCCTCGGGGCACGGCCGGGGAACGCAGAGCTGAACGGCGAGCTGCTCGTCGCGGCGGCGCTGTTGCTCGCAACGGCCGCGGGTGGCAGCCTCCTACTCGGGATCGTGGCGCGTAACTCGGCGAGGCACGCATGAGAGCGACGCGGTTGCTCGTGCTCGTCGTCGTGCTCGGCGCGGGCGTCGTGGCCCTCCCCGGCTCGGCGGCCGCACTCGATCCGCCGGTCGCCAGCTGCAACGGCGGCGGCTGCGGCGGGTGGTTCAGGTCGAGCGTGACGGTCACGTGGTCCTACAACACCGCGGGCGCAACCGGTGCGTCGGGTTGCGGGGCGTCGTCGGTGTCCGACGATACGAGCGGCGCGACGTTCACCTGCACCGTCAATTACGGCGGGTCGTTCGTCGGAAGCAGCGTCACGGTGCGGAAGGACTCGTCGCCCCCCAGCGTCAGCAGCACGGTATATCGAGACCCTGACAGCAACGGCTGGTACACGAAGCCCGTGGACGTCGGCTTCAGTGGCAGCGACGACGCGTCCGGGCTCGCCAGCTGCTCAGGAGGCGGGACCTACAGCGGCCCGGATGGCGCCGCGGTGAAGCTCTCCGGTACGTGCACGGACAATGCGGGAAATTCGGCATCGGGCTCTATCACGATCAAGTACGACGCGACGGCCCCGGCCGTCACCGGCACGTCCACCCGAAAACCTGACGCAAACGGGTGGTACAACCACCCGGTCGACGTGACGTTCACCGGCACGGACGGCGCATCGGGCGTCACCGAGTGCTCGCCCACCGTCACCTACAAGGGCCCCGACGCCAACCCCGCGAAGCTCGTGGGCCAGTGCCGCGACAGCGCGGGCAACCTCAGCGCCCCGACGACGGTGGAGCTTCGCTACGACGCGACGCCGCCAGCGCGCCCGAACGTCGCGTGGGTGCACCGCGGAGGGTCGATCTCACTGTCGTGGACGCGGGGCCAGGACGTCGTGGTCGCGAAGGTGATCCGCGCACCCGGGTTCAAGGGGAAGAGGCCCGGGGTCGTCTACCAGGGCAAGGGGCGGAAGCTCGTCGACCGGAAGATCCGCCCGGGCAAGCGGTACTGGTACGACGTGGTCCTCGTCGACGAGGCGGGCAACGAGGCATCCAAGACCATCGGCCTCAGGCCGGCCGCAGGGATCTACGCACCGGCCGACGGCTCGATCGTCGGCAAGCCCCCGCTCGTCCAGTGGTCGCCGGTCGCGAAGGCCCGCTTCTACAACCTGCAGCTCTGGCGGGGCAACCTGAAGCTCCTGACCACCTGGGTCGCGCACCCGAGCCTTGCGTTGAAGCAGCGCTGGACCTTCAAGGGACAGCGTCACTCGCTCGGCAACGGGCCGTACCGCCTCTACGTCTGGCCCGCGTTCGGCACGAGACGTGATCCCCGCTACGGGAAGCTCCTCGGCCAGATCTCGTTCGTCGTGAAGCTGCAGTGAGGGCCGACGCCGCACGTGGCCGCCGCGGACGCGTGTGTGCGAATCGGCACAGAACCGCCACAAAGGACATCTGGCCGCACGCGCCGCGGTTCTCTACCGTCGGCGGCGATGAGCACGAACGCCGTACTGCTGGCCGAGCGTGAGCCCGGCTCGCGGGAGTACCTCGAGAAGCAGCTGCGCGACGACGGCTTCACCGTCTTCGAGGCAGGCTGGACGGCGCGTGCGCTCGACCTCGCCGAGCGGCTGGCGCCCGACGTCGTCATCGCGGGCGAGACGGATCTTTGTCGCCGGCTCCGGGCCGGCGAGCCGGGCCGCACGTGGAATCGCAACGTTCCGGTCATCGTGCTGACCGAGCCGGGAGCGGATCCGGTCACGCGCGTTCGGGCGTTCGAGAGCGGCGCGGACGACGTCGTTCCGCGCGACGTCTACCTCGAGCTGCTCGCGCGCGTGCGCGCCCTCCTGCGACGCGCTCTGCTCGGGCAGGCGGATGTCGTGGAAGCCGGGCCGCTCGTCGTCGACCACCGCGCCCGCCAGGTGCGCGTCGGCGATCAGAACGTGCGGCTCTCCGGCCGCGAGTTCGAGCTCGCCGCGAAGCTCGCGAGCGATCCGAGACGGGTGTTCACCAAGGCAGAGCTCCTGCGCGACGTCTGGGGGATCCGCAGCTCCGGCATCCGTACGCGGACGATCGACTCGCACGCCTCACGGCTCCGCCGGAAGCTCGAGGCAGCGGGCGCGGGGGACGTCGTCGTCAACGCGTGGGGTGTCGGGTACCGCCTTCTCTCGTGAGCTGGCCGTTCGCGCGCCGTTACAGGATGGCGCCCTCCAGGCGCAGCAGCCGCTCCTTGCGCTCGAGGCCCCCGCCGTACCCGACGAGCGAGCCGGAGGAGCCGACGATCCGGTGGCAGGGGAGCACGATCGGGATGGGGTTCCGGTTCATGACCATGCCGACCGCCCGCGAGGCGCGGGGGTTGCCGGCCCGGGCCGCGAGCTCCGCGTACGTCTCGGTGTGGCCGTAGGGCACCGTCGAGAGCTCCCCGAGCACGCGAAGCGTGAACGCGGTCAGGCCACGAAGGTCGAGCTCGAGGTCGAACGCCGTCCTCCGCCCGGCGAAGTAGTCGTCGAGCTCGCGCCGAGCGCCGTCGAGCGCCCGGGGTGCGCGGAGAACACGACGTCCGGCGAGGCGCGCGAGCGCGTCGAGCTCCCGCTCGGGCTCCGGGTCGAACGAGATGCGGGCGAGCCCGTGGTCGGTGACGGCAGCGAGCAGCGGGCCGAGCTCGCTGTCGATCACGTCGTACGCGGCGCCCAGCAGCCCGCTTCGCGCAGCTGTCTCGCGGAATCGTGTGTCCAGGTCGGTGGGAACCGTCATGTGATCCTCCTTCGGAGGCGGCGGACGCCGGAGGACGCGGCCTGACGGGCAGCATCCGCGGTCGAGTCGAGCGCCGCCGCGATCTGGTCGTAGTCGAGGTCGTAGCCGTAGCGCAGCACGACGGCCGCGCGCTCTCTGGGCGGAAGCGTGTCGGTGAGGAAGGCCAGCTCCTCGTACGCGGGCCGGCCGTCGACGTGTGCCACCTCGGGGAGGTCGTCGGTCGGCTCGCCCGCCCGCCGGTGGGCGTCGATGGCGACACGCGTCGCGATCGTCAGCACCCACGAGCGCAGGTGCTCCCCGTGCCGAAGACGGTCGTACGCTCGTAGTGCGCGAAGGAACGTCTCCTGGAACGCGTCGTCGGCACGCTCGCGCCCCAGGCGCCGACGAAGAAGCCGGAGGACGTCGCCGGCGTTGTCGGCGTAGAACGTCTCGAACGGGGGGATCGGCGCCATCCTCGCCATCATCGTGTGAAACGCGGCACAGCCGTCGCCCGTGAGACGGCAGGTGCGGTTTCGCTCGGCGTCCGGGCTTCCACGGGGTCGCTGGCGGTGGTTGCGACCCGCGGAGCGGGGTGCCTTCAGGGATCTGCCTCGCCGGAGGCGGGGATCCGGGCGGTGCGGTTTCGCTCGTTGGAATCGCGCTCGCGGACGGGATGCGTGCGGGCTTGAAGGGGTCGCTGGCGGTGGTTGCGACCCGCAGAGCGGGGCGCCTTCAGGGATCTGCCTCGCCGGAGGCGGGGATCCGAGCGGTGCGATTCCGCTCGGCGGAATCGCGCTCGCGAACAAACAACCGTGCAGACTTGCGGGATGCGCGCCGCCGTCGTCGGGCACGTCGAGTGGATCCGCTTCGCGCGTGTCGACCGCGTACCTGCGGCCGGAGAGATCGCGCACTCGTTCGAGGACTGGGAGCAGGCCGGTGGCGGCGGGGGTGTCGCCGCGTTGCAGCTCGCGGCCCTCGCCGGCGAGGCCCATCTCTTCACCGCGCTCGGGAACGACGAGCTGGGGGAGCGCTCACGCGAGGAGCTGGAATCCCGGGGCGTGATCGTCCACGCCACCCTCGAGGAGCGACCGCAGCGATGGGCCTTCACCCAGGTCGACGACCGGCACGAGCGCACGATCACGACCGTCGGGCACAAGCTTCGCCCCCGGGGCCACGACGACGCGCTCCCCTGGCACGAGCTCGCATCGATGGACGCCGTCTTCTTCGTCGCCGGGGACGTCGATGCGCTCGTGCACGCTCGTCGAGGACGGATTCTCACGGCGACGTCGCGCGAGCTCGAGGTGCTCCGCCGGGGCGGTGTCGTGCTCGACGCGCTGATCGGGAGCGGGGAGGACGAGGCCGAGCGCTACAGGCCGGGCGAGCTCGACCCGCCGCCGCGGCTCGTCGTCACGACCTCCGGCGGTCTCGGCGGCTGGGCCAGGCCGGGCGGCCCGTACACGGCCGCCGATCCACCCGGCGACGTGGTGGACGCGTACGGTGCCGGCGACAGCTTCGCCGCCGGGCTCACGTACGCGCTCGCCGCAGGGCTCGACGGCAACGACGCGCTCGGCTTCGCGGCGCGCTGTGGCGCGGCCGCGTTGACGGGTCGCGGGGTTGCGCCGCGCGGAGTGGCCATCGGCGGGTGAGGCTCTTCGTGCTCGCGTCCCGAACCGACTCCGATCGCATGCGCGCGTCGCGCGGCGTCGTCCGCCTCGCACGCGAAGCCTGACCGGCTCGGGTACGTCACCACTCGGTGGTCCGTATTGGCCCTCTGTCGACCCATGCCCTCTTGACAGTGGGGGAATGTGGCGTAAAGTGGGGAATCGTGGAGATCACGGAGTGGATCAGCCACATCCGCGGGCGATGTTCATCGGCACCTACGAGCACACGATCGACGAGAAGAGCCGGCTCACCCTGCCGCGCCGCTTCCGCGACGCGCTCGGGGCCGGCGTCGTGCTCACCCGCGGGCTCGACCGCAACGTCGCGGTGTATCCACGGGAGACCTGGAGGGTGAGCGTCGAGGATCGGATCTCGGCCCTCGACCCGCTGTCACGCGAGGCCAGGGATCTCCGCACGTTCTTCTTCTCGGGGGCGGCCGAGGCGGATCTCGACGCACAGGGTCGAGTTCTCGTCCCGGCCGTCCTCACGCGCCACGCGGGCCTCGAGCGCGAGGTCGTCGTGGCCGGGAACTACGACCACCTCCAGCTCTGGAGCCCGGAGGCCTGGGAGCGTCACCTGCATGCCGTCGAAGGGAGCGCCGAACATGCTGCCGAACGTCTTGCCGCGCACGGAAGCTGATCACGTCCCGGTTCTCGC
>DATAPC010000070.1:0-6613 GCA_036265415.1 Gaiella sp. | reverse complement strand
GTCGTGGCCGGGAACTACGACCACCTCCAGCTCTGGAGCCCGGAGGCCTGGGAGCGTCACCTGCATGCCGTCGAAGGGAGCGCCGAACATGCTGCCGAACGTCTTGCCGCGCACGGAAGCTGATCACGTCCCGGTTCTCGCGGACGAGGTGCGCGAGCTCCTCGCCGTGCGGCCCGGGGAGACGGTCGTCGACGCCACCTTCGGGGCCGGGGGTCACGCGCGCGTTCTCGCGCAGGACCTCGAGGGCTCGGGCAAGCTCGTCGCGATCGATCGCGACCCGGGCGCAAAGGCGTACTTCGACCGGTTCAAGGCCGGCGCGGGCGTCGACGTGCGGTTCCTGCGCGGCGACTTCGCGGTCGTCCTCTCCCAGCTCGCCGCCAACGACGTGAAGGCCGACGCGATCCTCCTCGATCTCGGCATCTCCTCGATGCAGGTCGACCGGCCGGAGCGCGGCTTCTCGTACGCAACCGATGCGCCGCTCGACATGCGGATGGACCCGTCGTCGGAGCAGACAGCCGCCGCGATCGTCAACACGTGGGACGAGCACGAGCTCGTGACGGTCTTCCGCCGTTACGGCGAGGAGCGGTTCGCGGCGCCCATCGCCCGCGCGATCGTGCGGCGCCGCGGCGAGCGTCCGTTCACCCGCACGGGCGACCTCGTCGACGTGATCAAGCTCGCGATCCCGACCCCGGCGCGCTTCGGCGAAGGGCATCCGGCGAAGCGCGTCTTCCAGGCGCTCCGGATCGCCGTCAACGACGAGCTCGGCCAGCTCGAGGCCGCGCTGCCGGCGGCCCTGGAGATGCTCCGTCCCGGTGGGCGGCTCGCCGTCATCTCGTTCCATTCGCTCGAGGACCGGATCGTCAAGCGGTTCTTCACCGGTCAGGCGAGGGGCTGCACCTGCCCGCCCGAGTTCCCCGTCTGCGTCTGCGGCAAGGAGCCGACGCTCCGGCTCCTGACGCGGAAGCCCGTTCGGCCGGGGGCGCAGGAGACCGAGGCGAATCCGCGGGCTGCCTCGGCGCGCCTCAGGGCGGCGGTGAGGGCCTGATGTCGACCATCGCGCAGCCGGCGCTCCGCCGCGTCCGCGTCGGTCACGGCGCCTTCGCGGGTGGCGTCTTCTGGATCCTCGTGATCGCCGTCCTCCTTGCGGGCGTCGTCGCGATCAACGTCCTCGTGCTGCGGCTCAACGTGCAGCTCGACGACCTGCGGCGCGACCGCGCCGAGCTCAAGGCCGAGATCGCCACGGCCAGAGCCCAGCTGTCGAGCGCGTCCGCGAACGCGCGCATCGAGACCGAGGCGGCGACGAAGCTCGGCCTCGTCAAGCACGACCCCAACCAGACGACGTTCCTGCGGCTCGAGCCGTGACGGACAGGCGCGCGAACTCCCGCATCCGGCTCCTCGTGCTCGGGTTCGCGGGCATCTTCGTGATCGCGCTCGGCCGCGCGGCGTGGATCCAGGTGGTCGACGGGGCGGGCTACGCGGCGATGGCCTCGAAGCAGCAGCGCGAGACGATCGAGATTCCCGCCGGACGCGGGACGATCTACGACCGGACGGGCGAGCCGCTCGCGATCGGCGAGCAGGCGACGACCGTCTACGCCGACCCGCGCAACGTGGTCGCGCCGAAGAAGGCAGCGGTGAAGGTCGCGCAGGCGCTCGGGCTCGACCCCGACGACCTCTACCCGACGCTCAAGGACCGCACCACCCGGTTCGCTTTCATCGAGCGGAAGGCCGACCCGGTGAAGGCGAAGGCGCTGCAGCGCCTCGGCGTGGCGGGGATCGGGTTCTATCCCGAGGAGCTCCGCACCTACCCGCAGGGCCGCGTCGCGTCGCAGCTGCTCGGCTTCGCCGGCACGGACAACCGAGGCCTCGACGGGCTCGAGCGCTCGCTCGACACGAAGCTGGCCGGCCGTTCGGGCTACGAGATCGTCGTGCGCGACCCGGCGGGGCAGGCGATCGACGTCGTCACCTCGCGGAAGGAGCGGCCGGGGAAGAACGTCGTCCTCACCATCGACCACCAGTTGCAGGCGACAGCCGAACAGCTCCTCTCGAATGCGGTCGCCCGCTGGAATGCCAAGGGCGCGACGGCGATCGTCATGGACCCGAGAACCGGTGCGATCCTGGCGATGGCGAACGCGCCGACGTTCGACGCCAACCGGTTCACGTCGGCGCCGCCGGACGAGCGGCGCAACCGCGCCGTCACCGACCTCTACGAACCGGGCTCGACGTTCAAGATCGTCACGATCGCGGGCGCGCTCGAGGACAACGTCGTGACGTCCGACTCGTCGTTCGTCCTCGCACCCACGATCAAGGTGGCGGACCGGACGATCCGGGAGGCTCACATCAGGGGCACCGAGCGGATGACGGTGCGCCAGATCCTGGCCGAGTCGTCGAATGTCGGCACGATCACGATCGCAAAGGACAAGCTCGGGGGGCCCGAGCTCGCGCGCTGGATCTCTCGATTCGGCTTCGGGAGGACGACCGGCTCCGAGCTGCCGGGCGAGAGCGCCGGGATGGTGCTCCCGTACGACCGCTGGTCGGGTTCCACGATCGCTACCGTGCCGATCGGGCAGGGCATCGCCGTCACGCCGCTGCAGATGATCGGCGCATACGCGGCGATCGGCAACGGCGGCGTCATGCCTCCCGTGCACGTCGTCGCGAAGATCGGCGGCAAGAAGGTCAGGCACGGCAAGGGCCGGCGGATCGTCTCCGCGCACACAGCGGATCGGATGACCGCGATGTTCCGCGACGTCGTCCTCGAGGGAACGGGCACCGAGGCGGCGATCCCCGGCTACACCGTCGCCGGCAAGACGGGAACCGCGAACAAGCCCGAGAACGGCCGCTACGTCTCGAAGTACGTCGCCTCGTTCGTCGGCCTCGTGCCCGCACGGAAGCCGCGCCTCGCGATTCTCGTGATGGTGGACGAGCCGCACGGGCAGATCTTCGGCGGGGTCGTCGCTGCACCGATCTTCCGCGACCTCGCGCGCTTCGCGCTTCAGTACCTCGAGGTGCCGCCGGACGCGCCGGAGTCGAAGAGCTCGTCGAGCCTCGTCGCCGCG
This sequence comes from Gaiella sp., assembly GCA_036265415.1. Taxonomy (GTDB): domain Bacteria; phylum Actinomycetota; class Thermoleophilia; order Gaiellales; family Gaiellaceae; genus Gaiella. The sequence continues at coordinate 3,560 of DATAPC010000070.1, read as the reverse complement.
GCGCTGCCGTAGCAGGGGAACGGGAGCCGTCCGCCGATACGATCGCGGCGTGGAGCTCGACGCGCTCATCGGCGCGCTCGCGCCGAGTGACGTGATCGGGCGGCGACCTGTCGAGATCCACGATCTCGCGTACGACACGCGCCGCGTGGGCGACGGCACCCTGTTCTTCTGCGTCCCGGGAGCGCGGGTCGACGGCCACGAGCTCGCCTCCGAGGCCGTCGCGGCGGGGGCGGCCGCGCTCGTCGTCGAGCGGCCGCTCGAGCTCGCGGCCCCGCAGCTCGTCGTCGAGTCTGCACGCGCCTCGATGGCGGTCGCCGCGGACGTCTTCTTCGGGCTGCCGACGGAGCGACTCGCGGTCGCCGGCGTCACCGGCACGAACGGCAAGACGACGACGAGCTACCTCCTCCGCGCGATCCTCGAGGCCGACGGAAGGCGAACCGGCCTCGTCGGCACCGTCGAATGGATCGTCGGGGGTGCGTCCCGGCCGGCGCCGCACACGACGCCGGAGGCGATCGACCTCCAGCGGCTGTTCCGGCAGATGCTCGACGCCGGGGACGGCGCGGTCGCGCTCGAGGCTTCCTCGCACGGGTCGCACTACCGCCGTCTCGACCGCGTGCGCTTCGACGCCCTCGTGTTCACGAACCTCACGCAGGACCACCTGGACCTCCACGGCGACATGGAGGCGTACTTCGCGGCGAAGCGACGTCTCTTCACCGGCATCGCGCCGCCCCCAGCGGCGGTGAACGTCGGCGATCCGTACGGGCGCCGGCTCGCCGAGGAGCTCGCCTCCGAGCACCGGGCGCCGCTCGTGACGTACGGCCTGCGGCCCGAGGCCGAGGTGCGGGCCGATCGACTGGACCTCGGGCCGCGGGGATCGAGCTTCACCGCCGCCGGGATCCCGATCGAGACGCAGCTGCTCGGCGTCTTCAACGTCGAGAACGTCCTCGGCGCGGTCGCCGCCGCGCTCCTCCTCGACGTCGACGAGACCGCGATCGCGGAGGGCGTACGGTCCCTGTCCGGCGTGCCCGGGCGCTTCGAGGGCGTCGACGAGGGGCAGGAGTTCGCCGTCGTCGTCGACTACGCGCACACGCCCGCCGCGCTCGAGACCGTGCTCGAGGCCGCCCGTCCGCTCGGCGACGGCCGCCTGACGGTCGTCTTCGGCGCAGGCGGCGATCGAGACCGCGACAAGCGGGCGCGGATGGGCGAGGTCGCGTGGCGGCTCGCCGACGCGGTGGTCGTGACGAGCGACAACCCGCGCTCCGAGGATCCGCTCGCGATCGTCGAGGCGATCGTCGAGGGCAGCGGGACGGATGTCGAGGTCGACCCCGACCGGCGCTCGGCGATCGAGCACGCGATCGGGTCGGCGAGTCCGGGCGACGTCGTCGTCATCGCCGGCAAGGGCCACGAGCAGGGACAGGAGATCGCCGGCGTCGTCCACCCGTTCGACGACCGCGAGGTCGCACGGGAGGCCCTGCGCCGCCGCGGGAGCGCCGGGTGATCCCGCTCGGCTGGGACGAGGTGGAGGCGCTCGAGCTCGGCCAGCTCCGCGGCCGGCCCGGGGACGGGGTGCTCCGCCGGGTGCACGACGACTCGCGCGAGGCACGGCCGGGCGATCTCTTCGTCGCGCTCAACACCGGCGTCGCCTTCGTTCCCGATGCGCTCCAGCGCGGGGCGGCGACCCTCGTCCCGGTCGACCAGGAGACCGCGCTCGCGACCCTCGCGGGGCTCGTCCGCGACCGCTCGACCGCGCAGGTCGTCGCGGTGGTCGGCTCGACGGGGAAGACCACGACGAAGGACGTGCTCGCCGCGCTCTGCGGCGCGGTGACGCCCACGGTGGCGGCGGCGGCGAGCAAGAACAACGAGCTCGGACTGCCGCTCACGGTGCTGCGGCTCGAGCCGGACACGCGCGTGCTCGTCAGCGAGATGGGGATGCGCGGACTCGGCCAGATCGCCGCGCTCTGTGCCGTCGCGAGGCCGACGCTGACGCTGGTCACCTCGATCGGCGCCGAGCACCTCGAGCTCGTCGGGTCGCTGGAGGACGTCGCGCGCGCGAACGCCGAGGCGATCGCCGCGCTTTCTGCGGGGGGCGTCGCCGTCGTCCCGGCCCACGAGCCGTTGCTGGAGCCCTTCCTTCGGGCGGACGTCGAGGTCAGGCGCTTCGACCGGTCGTCCGTCGAGCGAGAGGGCGACCTCTGGCTCTTCGAGGTCGGCGGCCACGAGCTTCGGCTCGAGCTGCCGTTCACGCAACGCCACCTCGCCGAGAACGTCCTCGCGGCACTCACGGCGTACGACGCGCTCGGCCTGCCGCTCGACCGCGCGCACGAGGGAGCCGCGCGCATCCTGCTCTCGGCGTGGCGGGGAGAGGTCTACGAGCTCCGCGGCGGCGGCCTCGTGATCAACGACGCGTACAACGCGAATCCCGTCTCGATGCGCGCGGCGCTCCTCGACCTCGCCGAGCGGGCGGACGGCAGGCGGCGCGTCGCGATCCTCGGCCGCATGGCCGAGCTGGGGGAGGAGAGCGCGCGCTACCACGCCGAGATCGCCGAGCTCCTGGACGAGCTCGGGATCGAGCTCGTGGTGGCGGTCGGCGAGGAGGCGCCGGCGTATCTCGCGCGGGTCGACGGCCACGCCGTGGCCGACGCGACGGTGTTCGACGAGATCGCGGCGCTGCTCGAGCCGGGCGACGCGATCCTCGTCAAGGGCTCGCGCGCCGTCGGTCTCGAAGGCATACCGGCGCTGATCGAGAAACACTCCCGGGCATGGTGAGGGTCCTGATCGCGGGGCTCGTCGCGATGGTGATCGCCGTCGCGGTGGGCCCCCAGTTCATCGAGTGGCTGCGGCGGCAGTCGATCGGACAGCAGATCCGCGAGGAAGGGCCGGCGCGGCACATCGTCAAGCAGGGGACGCCGACGATGGGCGGGCTGCTGATCCTCGTCGCGGCATTCGTGCCCGCGTTGATCGTGTCGCTCTACACCGTTCCCGGCGTCACGATTCTCCTTGCGACCCTCGGGTGCGGCCTGATCGGGTTCGCCGACGACTTCCTCAAGGTGCGAAGGCGCCGCTCGCTGGGGCTCAACGGGCGGTGGAAGATGCTCGGCCTCGTCGCGATCACGGCGGGGGTCGGCTGGGCGACGACGCAGATCGGCTACATGGACACCGAGATCTACTTCCCGCTCGTCGACGTGAACGTCGACCTCCACTGGCTGTACTTCCCGTTCCTGTTCCTCGTGATCGCGGGCACGTCGAACGCGGTCAACCTCACGGACGGGATCGACGGCCTCGCCGCGGGTACCTGCGCGATCTCGCTCATCACGCTCCTCGCCATCGCTTCGATCGACTGGATCCGGAGCGCCGACGTCGTCGCGAACCGGAGCGAGGAGTACCTCGACATCGCGATCTTTGCCGCCGCGCTGATCGGTGGCGTGATCGGGTTCCTCTGGTTCAACGCATTCCCGGCGGAGATGTTCATGGGCGACACGGGCTCGATGGCGCTCGGCGGCGCGATCGCGACGCTCGCGATCCTCACCGAGACGGAGGTACTGCTCGTCTTCATCGGCGGT
>DATAPC010000069.1:0-7285 GCA_036265415.1 Gaiella sp. | reverse complement strand
GCGGCGCACGCCCAGCTCGACGAGCTCTGGCATGCGTCGAACCTCTACTGGACGGAGCCGATGCTGCGGCTGGCGACGCTCCTCTCCGAGCGGTTCGGCGGCGCGCAGGCGTTCTTCTGCAACTCGGGCGCCGAGGCCAACGAGGCGGCGCTCAAGGTCGCGCGGAAGGCGACGGGTCGCGCGCGGATCGTCGCGCTCGACGGCGGCTTCCACGGCCGCACGCTCGGCGCGCTGTCGGCGACCGGCCAGCCGGGAAAGTGGGAGGGCTTCGGCCCCCTCCTGCCCGGCGTCTCGTTCGCCCGCCCGAACGACATCGAGTCGCTCGAGGCGGCCGTCTCGCCCGGCGGCGAGCTCGCGACGATCATCCTCGAGCCGGTCCTCGGCGAGGGCGGCGTGCAACCGCTCGACGAGAGCTTCGTCCTGGCGGCGGCCGAGATCGCCCGCGAGGTCGGCGCGCTGCTCGCGGTCGACGAGGTGCAAGCCGGGCTCGGCCGCACCGGCACGTTCTTCGCGTTCGAGCAGCTCGGGGTCGAGCCCGACCTCGTGACGCTCGCCAAGGGCCTCGGCAACGGCCTACCGATCGGCGCGCTGCTCGTCCGCGAGGGCGTCGCGGAGGCGATCGGCCCGGGTGACCACGGGTCGACCTTCGGCGGCAACCCCGTGGCGGCCGCTGCAGCGTGCGCGGTCGTCGAGGCGATCGACGACGCAATCCTCGACAACGTCGCGGCGCGGGCGGCGCAGCTCGCCACCGGTCTCGAGGCGCTCCCCGCGACAGTCGCCGTGCGGGGGCGGGGGCTCCTCCTCGCCGCAGTCCTCGACCGCGACGCCGGGGAGGTCGTCGACGCGTGCCGCGAGCGTGAGCTGCTCGTCCTCACGGCGGGACCCGACGTTCTCCGGCTGTTGCCGCCCCTCGTCGTCACCGCCGCCGAGGTCGACGAGGCGCTCGCCGTCCTCGGCGAGGTGCTCGCATGAGCAACCCCGTCCGCCAGCAGGCCATTCTCCGGCTCGTCCGCGACCGCGCGATCTCGACCCAGTCCGAGCTCGTCGACGCGCTCCGCGAGGAGGGCCACGACGTCGTGCAGACCACGATCTCCCGTGACGTGCACGAGCTCGGCTTGACGAAGGTGCGGGCTCCCTCGGGTCGACTCGTCTACGCGGCGCCGGGGGCGGACGACGCCGACAGGCTGCGTTCGATCGGCATCGCGATGCGCCGGTACGCGACGCGCGTGGAGCATGCCGGGCCGCTGGTCGTCGTGACGACGCCGTCCGGCTACGCGAACGCGCTCGCGCAGGCGATCGACGAGGGCGGCCATCCCGGCATCGCGGGCACGATCGCGGGCGACAACACGATCTTCGTCGCGCCCCGGGAGGGCACGACCTCCCGCGCGCTCAGCACCGAGCTGGGCGAGCACCTTCGCCCGGTCGCCGCGCGGCCCGCCTGAGACGCCCGTCGCCGTCGCTCGCCCCGGTTCGTCGACATCCCGCTTCGTGGCCGGAAACGATCGAGGCGGCCGCTTGGGGGAGCGGCCGCCTCGGGTGATGCTGGGGAGGGTGGGTGCTATGTGGGTCGGCGCATGTGGGAGGGTCCTTGCTCCCTCGTTCGAGGGATTCGCCCACAAGGGTCCGCATGCCACGCCGACCGGGCTAGAACGCGTACCGCTGCTCCTCCCAGGGATCGGCGTCGTTGTGATAGCCGTAGCGCTCCCAGAAGCCCGGCGCGTCGGTCGAGCGGAGCTCGATCGCGCGGAGCCACTTGGCGCTCTTCCAGAAGTACTTCCCGGGCACGACGAGGCGTAGCGGCCAGCCGTGCTCGGGCGTGAGCGGCTCGCCGTCGGCATGTGTCGCGAGCAGCGCGCCCTCCATGTCGAGGAAGGACACGGGGACGTTTGCTGTGAAGCCTGCCTCGGCGTGCGCGATCGCGTAGTGCGCGCTCGGACGCTGGCCGACGAGGTCGCGGATCGCCGACCACGGAACCCCACTGAAGGTCGTGTCGAAGCGGCTCCAGCGGGTGACGCAGTGGATGTCCTCCGTGACGGTCGTCTGCGGCAGGTCGCCGAGCTCGGCCCAGGTCAGCGTCACCGGCCTGTCGAGCTCGCCGAACACGCGGAAGTCCCAGCCGGCGAGGTCGGACGGGTACGACGGCACGTCGCCGGCGTGGAGCACCGGCCACTTCTCCGTCAGGTACTGGCCAGGAGGCAGCCGGGCCGGGTCGTAGCCGGCCTCTGCCACCCTCCGCTCCGCCTTGCTCCTGAACATGCTCGCTACCCTCGTCTCGATGGCGGCATCGACGTTACACGCGGCGCCCCGCCCGCGGGCCTACGTCTCGGTGAAGGGGCCCGACGCGGCGTCGTACCTGAATCGCATGGTGTCGAACGACGTCGAGTCCCTCCTGCCCGGAGGCTCGTGCGAGGCGCTCCTCCTGACGCCGAAGGCCAGGATCGTCGCGCCGCTCGTCGTCTGGCGCCGCGCCGACGACGACTTCCTCCTTCTCACCGAGCCCGAGGCGGGTGACCGGCTCGCGCACGAGCTCTTGCGAGCTCGCTTCGCGGCGAAGTGCGAGATCGCGCTCGAGGAGCACCGCTCGACGGTCCTCCTCGGCGCGGGCGAGCTTCTCTCGGCCCGGCACGAGCTCGTCCCGAACCGCGACTACGGCGCCCCCGCCCTGGAGCTGCTCGACCGTGGGCCGCCGGAAGGCGCGGAGCCGATCTCGGACGACGAGCTGGAGCGCCTGAGGATCCTCGCGCGGACACCTCGTCTCGGCCGCGAGCTCGACGACCGCGTGATGCCGGCCGAGGCCGGCCTCGAGGAGCGGACGATCAGCTTCACGAAGGGCTGCTACCCGGGCCAGGAGCCGGTCGCCCGGCTGCACTTCCGAGGTCACCCGAACCGCGGCCTTCGCGTCGTCGCCGTCGACGGCGACGAGCTGCCGCCGTACGACGCGGAGCTCGTGCTCGACGGAAGGGTCGTCGGCCGCGTCACGAGCGCAGCGCCGGACCGCTCGCTCGGGATCGTCGCGCTCGCCTACGTCCGCCGCGAGGTGCCCGCCGAGGCGACGCTCGAGCTTGCGGGGCGGCGCGTCACCCAGCTCGGGGCCTGAACCGCCGACGACCGGCCGCTACACTCACCCTTCCCCGCGCCCGTAGCTCAGGGGATAGAGCGCTGCCCTGCGGAGGCAGAGGTCGCATGTTCGAATCATGCCGGGCGCAAACCGCGTGGGGGAAACCGTGTTTCCCCCACGAGCCCCCTTCTTCTGCGACGTGCACGGGTCGCCGGTGCGTGGCCTCCCGGCCGGCGGAGCCGGCGTCCGGCCGCCGAGGTGAACTCACGGGCCGCCGGTCTTCGTCGCTTCGTATTCTCCCTCCGTGAGCGTCGCTCGCCATGAGTTCGAGCCTGCGCCCTGGGGCGAGGATCCGCGGCTCGTCGACGTGCTCGGCACGCAGGGTGCGGAGGGCTTCCGGGCGCTGCTCGACGCGTTTCCCGAGGCGGTCGGGCTGCTCTGGGCGATCCGCGGCGGGGACGGGCGGATCGTCGACTTCTCGTTCGGCTACGGCAACCCCGCCATGCTGCGCGGCTTCCGGCTCCCGGCCGAGACGCGGGACAGGTACACGCTCCTCGAGGCGCTGCCGCCGATGCGCGAGAGCAACGCCTTCCGGGCCTATGTCGACGTGTGCGAGACGGGGCGGGCGTTCGTCAACGAGGTCCACTACGACACGCCCTTCGGGGACGGCTACATGCTCGGCACGTTCCTCCACCGCGTCGCCAAGCTCGGCGACGGCATCGTCGTCTTCCTCCACGACGTCACGAAGGAACGGCGGATGCAGTCCGAGCTCAAGGCGTACGCCGACCTCGTCGCCCACGACCTCAGCGCCCCGCTGTCGGGCATCGCGGTACTCGTGACGGCGCTCGAGCAGCGGCCCGAGGAGCCGCCGTCGGCGGAGATCCTCTACGAGCTCCGGGCGACGACACGCCGCGCGCGGGGGTTGATCGACGGCGTGCTCGCCTACGCGCGCTCGGGGCTGCTCACGCGCGAGACCGTCTCGCTGCAGGACGTGATGACGGAGGTGTGCGCCGACCTCCGCGCGAGCCTCGACGACGCAGGTGCCTGCCTCGTCGTGGAGGAGCTCCCGGACGTCGGCGGCGACCCGCGCCAGCTCCGGCGCGTCCTGCAGAACCTCGTCGCCAACGCGGTGAAGTTCCGGTCGGAGCGACCTCTCCGTATCGAGGTCTCCTCGCAGCGCGGCAGCCGGGAGTGGGTCGTGAGCGTGCGCGACAACGGGATCGGGATCCGCCGGGAGGACGCCGGATACGTGTTCGACATGTTCTCGCGTGTGACGCCGAACGTCGACGGGACGGGCATCGGCCTCGCGATCTGCCGCCGCATCGTCGAGGCGCACGGCGGACGCATCTGGGTCGAGGCGGCGGCGGACGGCGGGAGCGTCTTCCGCTTCACGCTCCCCTCCGCCGACCTGCGCGAGACGGAGCCGACCCTCTAGCATCGGCGCGTGCCGCTCTGGCTCTCCGAGGACGACGTCGGGTCGCTCGTCACGCCCGGCGAGGCGGTGCCCGTGATCGAGGACTGCTTCCGGCGCATGGCCGCCGGCGACGTCGAGTTGATGCCGCGTCGACGGTTCGCCGTGGCCGGCGGCTACTTCGCGGTGATGGCTGCGGCCGACCGTGGCCTCGGCGTCGCGGGGCTGAAGAGCTACACCGTCGTCGAGGGGAAGCTGGAGTTCGTCGTCTGCCTCTTCGCGCTCGCCGACGGCCCGCACGGGCCGGCGGGCTCGCTCACGGCGATGATCGCCGCCGATCGCCTCGGCCAGGTGCGGACCGGCGCCGCGAGCGGCGTCGCGGCGAAACACCTCGCGCGAGCGGGCGCGAGGAGCCTGGGCCTGATCGGCGCCGGCTGGCAGGCGGAGTCGCAGCTCGCCGCGATCCGCGCCGCCGTGCCGTCGATCGAGCGGGTCGTCGTCTCGAGTCGGAGACCGGAGCGCGCGGAGGAGTTCGCGGGGCGGCACGGCGCCGAGGCGGCGGAGACGCCGGCCGACGCCGGTGCCTGCGACATCGTCGTCACCGCCACGACGTCGAAGGATCCCGTGCTGCGTGGCGACTGGCTCTCCGACGGGGCGCTCGTCTGCGCGATCGGCGCGAACGACCCGGGAGCGCGCGAGCTCGACGCGCAGGTGATCGCCCGTGCGACCCTCGTCTGCTGCGACTCGCTCGAGGACGCGACGCTCGAGTCAGGCGATCTCATCGAGCCCGTGGCGGCGGGGCAGCTCGACTGGCTCGAGGTGCAGGAGCTCCACCAGATCGTCTCGGGTGAGCTGTCCGGACGCCAGGCCGAGACGGACGTCGTCGTCTTCAAGTCGAACGGCATCGCGCCCTGGGACGTCGCGATCGGGCACGAGGTCCTGCGGCGGGCCCGGGAGGTCGGGATCGGCACGTCCGTGGGCGGGTGATGGCCTCCAGGCTCGAGTCGCGACTCGACGCGATCTACGAGATCGGCGGTGGGCCGGGCGCGAACCGTCCCGGCTACTCCGCCGGCGAGGACGAGGCCCATCGGCTCGTCGCCGACTGGATGCGCAACGCCGGCCTCGAGGTGGACGTGGACGACGACGGCAACCTCTTCGGCCGGCTCGCAGGGCTCGAGCCCGGGCTCCCGGAGGTGTGGTCGGGGTCGCACCTCGATTCGGTCCCGCACGGCGGCCGCTTCGACGGCCCGCTCGGCGTCCTCGGAGCGCTCGAGGCGGTCGAGCGGCTCGGCCCGAGACGGCGGACGCTCGTCGTCGTCGCGTTCCGCGAGGAGGAGCGTGGCTGCGTCGGCTCGCAGGGTCGGGTCGCGCGGGGCGGCCTGCCGGGCGCGTGGGTGGAGCTCCACCACGAGCAGGGGCCGCGCCTCGCGCTCGCCGACGAACCGCTCGCGCTCGTCACGGCGATCGTCGGCTACAAGCGCGCCGAGCGCGTGATCGAGGGCCGAGCAGGGCACGCGGGGACGACGCCGATGGAGGGGCGCGACGACGCGCTCGTCGCGGCCGCCGAGGAGGTGCTGCGGATCCGTGACGTGGCACGCGGCATCGACGGCGCCGTCGCGACGGTGGGGAGACTCGACGTCGAGCCCGGGGGCGTCAACGTGATCCCTGGCCGCGTGCGGCTCACGATCGACGCGCGCGCGCCGGACGACGAGCGGCTCGCGCGGCTGCTCGACGGCCTCGGGATCGACGCCGCCGGAGCGACCCCGCCGACGCGCCTCGGAGGACCGCCCGTCGACGCGCTTCGGGCCGCGATCGCCGCGCGCGGGCTACCGGTCGTGGAGCTCGCCTCCGGAGCGGGGCACGACGCCGGGGTGCTCGCGCGCGCCGGCGTGCCGTCGGCGATGCTGTTCGTCCGCGCGCTGAACGGCGGCCTCAGCCATTCGCCGGACGAGCTGTCCTCGCCCGAGGACGCCGCGCTCGCCGTCGACGTGCTGACCGACGCGCTCGGCGGGCTCGCATCCGGCTGAGCGGAGGTCAGGCCTCGCGGAAGACGATCTCCTGAGCGCCCTCCCAGAGGAACGTCTTCCCGAGGTCGCGCAGGTGCTCGTTCCCCTCGAGGATCGTCGCGAAGTGGTTTCCCGCGAGCTGGCCCGCCTTCGAGGCGAAGTTGACGTAGCCGTAGGCGAGCAGGATCTCCGTCTCGGAGACGCCCCCCGGGTAGAGGACGATCTCGCCCGGGTTCGGGTAGCACGTCGCGTTCTCGGGCCCGAGGCCGAGGTCGAGGTCGCCGAACGGGATCCAGCCTGCCTCCCCGGACCAGCGCACGTGGATGATCTTCGACTCGAGCGGGAGGAGGCGCCGGAAGGCGGCGACCGTCGTCGGCGCGTCGGCTTCCTCGAGACGAGCCGTGAACTCGAACGCGCCCGCCGTGATCCGCAGCATCGGGCGATCCTACTTCTGCGCCGCGCCGGAGACGTACGCGGCGACGTCCGCGATCTCCTGCCCCGAGAGCTTTCCGGCGAAGGACGGCATCACGCCCAGCCCGTTCGTCACGCGGGCGGTCACGAGCGCCGCCGACGGCTTGGCGGCGTCGAGATCGGGACCGACCTTCCCCATCGCGTCCGCGTCCGCGAGCGTGTGGCAGCCGGCACAGCCCGCCGAGGCGAAGATCGCCTTGCCCCGCGCCGCGTCGGCCGCCGCAGCGGGCTGGGCCGCGCCGTCGTCCGAGCGCTCGACGACCACGGCCACCAGGAGGAACGCGGCGGCGCCCGCGGCCGGCATCCACCAGTGCGTGCGCCCGGCGTGGCGGAGATTGA
>DATAPC010000068.1:0-2120 GCA_036265415.1 Gaiella sp. | reverse complement strand
GCCGGCGCCGCGGGCCTCGCGCTCTACGCGGCCTCGCTGATCGTTCTCGAGCTCGCGATCCGTGTCTCGGGAGCATCGCTCGAGACCGACTTCGAGCGCGGCCACACCGCCCTCAGTGCCGTGTGGGCCCTCATCGGCCTGACCCTCGTCGTCCTGGGCGTGGCCCGCCGTTCCTCCCTCCTCCGGTATGCCGGCCTCGCGCTGTTCGGCCTCACTCTCGGAAAGATCTTCCTCTTCGACCTCGCCGAGCTGAGCTCGGTCGCACGCGCCGCCTCGTTCGTCGCGGTCGGCGGGCTGCTGCTCGTGGGCGGCGTGCTCGTACAGCGTCTGAGCCCGCGCGAGGTTGACATACTCGAGCGGTGAGCGAAGCCGATTCCGCCTCCGCGCTGGAGCAGCTGATCGAGCGGTACAACGAGGCGTGGAACGCGCAGGACGTCGACGCGATCCTCGCGTTCCATGCGCCCGGGATGGTCTTCGAGAACCACACGGCCGGCGAGCGGGCCGAGGGCGACGCGGTGCGCGACCACATCGGCGCGATCTTCGCCAACTGGCCCGACCTCCGGTTCCGTGGCCGCCGTCTGTATGCCCGGGACGGTCTCGTCGTCAGCGAGTGGACCGCCACGGGGACGCACGCGGACGGCAGGCGCCTCGAGTGGGACGGCATCGACGTGTTCCCCTTCGAGAACGGCCTGATCCTCCGGAAGGACGTGTACTCCGCCGGCCACCGGCCCCGCGTCCTCGAGACGTAGGCGTGCCCGATCCTGCCGCGCGTCCGCGTGTGCACCTGACCGCGCCCGTGCCGCACGAGGTGTCGGCCGCGCTCGAGCCGTCCTTCGAGCTCGTCGACTCCCCGGAGGGCGCCGACGGCATCCTCGTCGCCCTCACGGCGCGGATCGACGATGCCTACCTCGAGCGCGCAGGGCCGCAGCTGCGCGTGGTGGCCAACTACGCGGTCGGCGTCAACAACATCGATCTCGAGGCCGCCGCGTCACGCGGCGTCCTCGTGACGAACACCCCGGACGTGCTCACGCGCGCGACCGCGGAGCTGGCGGTCGGGCTGATGGTCTCGCTGCTCCGCCGCATCACCGAAGGCGATCGCTTCATCCGCCGCCGCGCGGAGTGGGAGTTCTCGCTCGAGTTCATGCTCGGCGCCAGCCTCGACGGGAAGGAGTTGCTCGTCGTAGGCCCGGGCCGGATCGGACGCGAGACGGCGCGGCTGGCAGAGGCGTTCGGCGCGCGACCGTCGTTCGCCGGGCGGGACGCCGACCTGCCCGGCCTGCTCGGGAGCGCCGACGTCGTGAGCCTCCACGTGCCGCTCACCGACGCGACGCGCCACCTGATCGATGCGCAGGCGCTCGAGGCGATGCGGTCATCGGCCGTTCTCGTCAACGTCGCCCGCGGGCCGGTCGTCGACGAGCATGCGCTTCTCGACGCACTCCGCGCCGGGACGATCGCCGGCGCGGCGCTCGACGTGTTCGAGCGGGAGCCGGAGGTCGAGGAGGGCCTGCTCTCGCTGGAGAACGTCGTCATGACGCCGCATCTCGGCAGCGCAACGCGTGCGACACGCGTCGCGATGGGAATGCTCTGCGTTGACGCGCTGCGCGCCGTCCTGCTCGAGGGGCGCAGGCCGGCGAACGTCGTCGGGTAGCCTCCCGCGCCGTGGACGGCTACGGCAGCGCGTCGATGTGGGGAGAGCTCCGGCGTGTGCTGGTGCGCCGGCCGCTCGCCGAGGATGCCGCCGCGTGGCAGTCCTTCGGCTGGCGGGCCGCCCCGGACGTCGCCGCGGCGCAGGCGGAGCACGAGGCGTTCTGCTCGCACCTCGCGGACGGGGGCGCCGAGGTCCTCGTCTCCGAGCACGACCGCGGCAACCCCGATGCGATCTACACCTACGACCCGACTCTGGTCGGACGTGACGGCGCGGTGCTGCTGCTCCCCGGCAAGGAAGGCCGACGGAACGAGCCCGAGGCGACCGTCGCGATGTTCGAGGCGGCCGGCGTCCCCGTCGTCGGCCGCGTCGACCTGCCCGCCACCGTCGAGGGCGGAGACACCGTCTGGCTGGACGACGAGACGCTGCTCGTCGGAATCGGCTATCGCACGAACCCCGCCGGGGTCGAGGCGCT
>DATAPC010000067.1:0-26020 GCA_036265415.1 Gaiella sp. | reverse complement strand
GCCAGAAGGAGTGAGCATCCCGATCGCGCTCAAGGACGTGATCTCCACCGGCGGCGTCGAGACGACCGCCGGCTCGAAGATCCTCTCCGGGTACGTGCCGGTGTTCGACGCCACGGTTGCGGCGCGTTGCCGGGCGGATCGGGCGGCGGCACCGCGGCGGCGGTGAGCGCCGGGCTTGCGCCGTGGGGCCTCGGCTCCGACACCGGCGGCTCGATCAAGCAGCCGTCCGCGCTGTGCGGGAACGTCGGCCTGCGGCCGACCTACGGCACGGTGTCGCGGTACGGCGTCGTCGCCTTCGCGTCAAGCCTCGACCAGATCGGGCCTGTCGCGAAGACCGTGCGGGACGTCGCCCTGCTCTACGGCATCGTCACCGGACGCGATCCGTGCGACTCGACGACCGTCGACCGCCCCGAGCCGGTGGAGGTCCCCACCGCGGAGCGGCTCGACGGCCTGCGCATCGGCGTCCCGCGCCAGGCGGTTGCGCTCGAGGCGATCGAGCCCGGCGTGCGCGCGTCGTTCGAGGCGGCGCTCGCGTGCGCGGAGGACCTCGGCGCGCACATCGGCGAGTGCGACCTGCCGCTGTCGTTCGAGTACGGGCTGCCGTGCTACTACCTGATCGCGCCGGCGGAGGCCTCGTCGAACCTCGCGCGGTACGACGGCGTCCGCTACGGGCCCCGCAGCGCGGGGGAAACGTACCGCGACGCGGTCGAACGGACGCGCGACGAGGGCTTCGGGGCGGAGCCGAAGCGCCGGATCATGCTGGGGACCTACGCGCTCTCGGCGGGGTACTACGACGCGTACTACGGGCAGGCACAGAGAGTGCGGACGCTCATCGTGCGCGAGCACGCGGCCGCGTTCGGCTCGTTCGACGTCCTCGCGACGCCGACCTCGCCGACGGTCGCCTTCCCGGTCGGCGACAAGGCGGCCGATCCCCTTGCGATGTACGCCTGCGACCTGCTGACGATTCCCTCGTGCCTCGCGGGGCTGCCGGGCCTCAGCGTGCCGTGCGGGCTCTCGGCGGGTCTACCCGTCGGCCTCCAGCTCGTCGGGCCGCCGTTCGCCGAGAACACGCTCTTCCGCGCGGGTCACGCCCTCGAGCGCGCGCTCGACCTCGACCTCGTTCCCGAGAGGCTGCGCGCATGACGTGGGAGCCCGTGATCGGCCTCGAGATCCACGTCCAGCTGAAGACGCGGACGAAGATGTTCTGCCGCTGCCGGGTGGGATTCGGCGCCGCGCCGAACACGCAGACGTGCCCGGTCTGCCTCGGCTTCCCGGGCGCGCTGCCCGTGCCGAACCGGACCGCGATCGAATGGGTCGTGAAGCTCGGCCTGGCGCTCGGCTGCGAGATCGCGCCGCGCGCGGTCTTCGCACGGAAGAACTACTTCTATCCCGATCTCCCGAAGGGATATCAGATCTCCCAATACGATCTCCCATCATGCATTAATGGCAAGGTGCTAGTGCCATTGCAAGAAGGTGATCATGCAGTGGGTATCGTGCGAGCGCATCTCGAGGAGGATGCCGCGAAGAACGTCCACGTCGGCGGCCGCACGGGGCGGATCGGCGGGGCGGACTACACGCTCGTCGACTACAACCGCGGCGGCACGCCCCTCGTCGAGATCGTGACCGCGCCGGACATCCACTCCGCCGAGGAGGCGAAGCGCTTCCTCCAGCTCCTGCGGCAGACGGTCGTGGAGCTCGGGATCTCGGACGCCGAGATGGAGAAGGGCACGCTCCGCGTCGACGCGAACGTCTCCGTCCGCCCCGAAGGTTCCGACGAGCTGCGGACGCGGTGCGAGATCAAGAACATGAACTCGTTCAACCACATCGCCCGCGGGATCGAGGCCGAGATCGAGCGGCAGATCGCGATCTGGGAGTCGGGCGGCGAGGTGGAGCAGCACACGTACGACTTCGACGTCGCGAGCGGGAGGCTGACCCCGCGGCGGGCGAAGGAGGAGGCCGACGACTACCGCTACTTCCCGGAGCCCGATCTCGTGCCCGTCGAGCCCGGCGCGGACATGGTCGAGCGGCTCCGGGCCGAGCTTCCCGAGTTGCCGGCCGTGCGGATCAGGCGGATCGGCGAGCGCCTGGATCACGAGCGCGCGCTCGTCCTCGTCACCGGAGGGCTCGACGGGCTCTGGGAGGCGACGGTCGCCGCGGGCGCCGATGCGATCGCAGCGAGCAACGTGATCGCGAACCAGCTGGTCGGGGCGGGAGTGGAGCCGGCCGCCGTTGCTCCGGGTGAGCTCGCGAGGCTCGTCGAGGCCCGCGAGCGCATTCCGCGGTCGGCGTTCGACGAGGCGATCGTCAAGGTCGGCCAGCCGGGGTTCTCGGCCGAGCCGTACGTCGCACAGGAGGTCGTCTCCGACACGTCCGCGCTCGAGCCGGTGGTCGACGCGATCCTCGCCGCGAACCCGGGTCAGGTCGAGCAGTACCGCGCGGGCAAGGACGGGCTGCTCGGCTTCTTCGTCGGGCAGGTGATGAAGGAGACGAAGGGCCAGGCGGACCCGCGCGCCGTGAACGAGCTCGTGCGGGCGAAGCTGGCCGGGTGATGGACGCGTCGGCGGCAGCGGGCTAACGTCGTCGCCGTGTCCGTCTCCGCCGACAGCGGCATCAGCCTCGAGGAGCTCCGGCTCGCGGCCCGCAACCACGCGATGCCGCTCGAGGCGCTGCGGTGGCCGATCACGCCGGTCGGCCTCCACTACCTGCTGACCCACTACGACGTCCCGCTCGTCGACCCCGCGGCGTTCCGGCTCGAGGTGGGCGGTGCCGTCGGCCGGTGCCTCTCGCTCGGCCTCGAGGAGCTTCGGGCGCTGCCTTCGATCGAGGTGGCGGTGACGATGGAGTGCGCAGGCAACGGCCGCGCGCTGCTCGAGCCGCGGCCCGTCAGCCAGCCCTGGCTGACCGAGGCGGTCGGAACGGCCCGCTGGCGCGGTGTCGCGCTCGCGACGCTCCTCGACGAGGTCGAGCCCGCAGCGGCGGCGCTCGACGTGATCTTCGCCGGGCTCGACCGCGGTATCGAGGGGGAGGTCGAGCAGCGGTACGAACGCAGTCTTCCGCTCGCCGAGGCCCGGGCTGCCGGGTGCATCCTCGCGTACGAGATGAACGGCGCGCCGATCCCGCCGCAGCACGGTTTCCCGCTCCGGCTCGTGGTTCCCGGCTGGTACGGGATGACGAACGTCAAGTGGCTGACGGCGATCACCGTGACGGAGGAGCCCTTCGCGGGCTACCAGGTCGCCACCGCGTACCGGTTCCGGCAGACCGAGGAGGAGGAGGGACGCCCCGTCACGCGCATGCGCCCGCGGTCGCTCATGGTGCCGCCGGGGATTCCCGACTTCTTCACGCGTGACCGGGTGGTCGCACGCGGTGCGCCCGTGGTGCTCGAGGGGCGCGCGTGGTCCGGAAGGGCGTCCATCGAACGCGTGGAGGTGAGCCACGACGGCGGTGCGACGTGGGCCGACGCGGAGCTCGTCGACGACCTGCCCGACGCGTCGGCGTGGTGCGGCTGGACCTTTCTCTGGGACCCTCCGTCGTCCGGGGCCTACACGGTCTGCTGCCGGGCGACGGACGCCACGGGCGAGGTGCAGCCGCTCGAGGCCACGTGGAACCTCGGCGGCTACGAGAACAACGCCGTCCAGCGCGTCCCGGTCATCGTTCGCTGAGACCGGGTCGGGCGCGGGCCGCGGCGCCTGCCCTGGCATGATCCCGTGACGTGGGACGCCGCGCGCTCGCCTGGGCACTCGTGACGCCGGTCGCCGCGGCCGGCGTTCTCGTGACCCACGCCCTCGCCTACTGCCTCACCAGGACGCCGACGGGCGCGGTGCACGGCTATCTGGACCATGCGCCTCAGGTCGTCGCGGTCGTGGCCTCGGTGGCGCTGCTCGGCCTCGCCGTCCAGGATCGGAGCCTCAGCCGTGCGTCGTCGCGGTGGTTCGCGCCGCTCGCGCCGCTCGGCTTCGCAGTTCAGGAGCACCTCGAAGGGCTCGCGCATTCGGGTCACGTCCCGTGGCTGCTGACGACGCCGAGCTTCCTGCTCGGGCTCGCCCTTCAGGTTCCCGTCGCATTTCTCTGCGTCCTCGTCGTCCGCCGGATCACGGGAACGGTGACGGGAGTCCGCCCGCGGTCCCCCTCGGCGGGCGCTGCGTGGCTGCCGCTCACAGCGAGACCGCTCCTCGCGAGGGGAACCTCCGGGCCGCTCCGTCCGAGCGGTCGTGGCCCGCCCCGTCGGCTCGCGACCTGAGGCACTCACCGGCGCGCGTCCCGACGACGCGCGCCACGACGAGGAGAACCCGATGAGAACTCCAGTGATGCTGGTCGCAGTCGTCGCGGGCGCGCTCGCGCTCTCGGGCTGCGGGGGCGACACGACGACGCCGCCGGCGGAGACCGCCACGGAAGCCGCCACGACGCAGGCGGCGGCCACCGCGCCGCCCGCGACGACCGCGCCGGCGGCGACGAAGCCGACGACGATCACGATCGTCGCCAAGGGCGGGCGCCCGCAGGGCGGCATCCGGCGACCGACGATCGACAGGGGAGACAAGGTCGTGCTCGTGGTCGAGACCGACGCCGGCGAGGAGGTGCACTTCCACGGCTACAACATCGAGAAGCCGGTGACGCCGGGGACACCGGTGCGCATCCCGTTCACCGCCGACCTTCCCGGCCGCTTCGAGCTGGAGCTGCACCATCCGGACGTCGTGCTCGCGGTCGTGGAGGTGCGGCCCTGAGCCTCCGGCCGGATCTCGTCGCGCACGGGATCGGGGGGATCCAGGATCTCCCGGTCCCGGCGTGGCTGTTCTACTGGGGAGCCACCGTCGTGCTCGTCGTCTCGTTCGTGCTCCTCGGCGTTCTCTGGCGGGCGCCGCTGCTCGGGGCCCGCGAGCGGGGGCGCGGCGTCGAGGCGACGTTCTCGCGGGTCGTGCTCGGCCCGCTGCGGATCGTGCTCCAGGTGGTCTCCGTCGCCCTGTTCGTCCTCGTCTGGGTCTCGGCCGTGTTCGGGGACACCGACCCCTTCCGTAACCTCGCGCCGACGTGGATCTACGTGGTCTTCTGGCTCGGGCTCCCCGCGCTCACGGTCGTCTTCGGCTACGTCTGGCGGGCGCTCTCGCCCTGGCGGGCGATCGCGGATGCGTTCGTCTGGCTTCGCGAGCTCGGCGGCGCGGAGGCACGGCCCCTCGCGGTGTACCCGGAACGTCTCGGCCGCTGGCCAGCGGCGGTCGCACTGTTCGCGTTCGCAACGCTCGAGCTCGCGTACTCGGATCCCGCGAGCCCGCGTGCGCTGGCCTTCGCGATCGCGCTCTACACGTACGTCGCACTCTTCGGGATGGCGGCGTTCGGCCGGGAGACCTGGGAGGAGAACGGCGAGGCGTTCGCGGTGCTCTACCGGTTCCTGGCCCGCATTGCGCCCTTCCACGTCGTCGACGGTCGCATCCGCGTGCGCTGGCCGTTCACGGGGCTCGCCGGCGCCGAGGGCGCCCCGGGGTCCGTGGCCTTCATCGCGGTGATGCTCGGCACCGTCCTGTTCGACGGTTACAGCCGCACGACGACCTGGCAGGACCTCGCCGCGCGGGTCGAGGCCCCGTACGTCGTGGATCGGCCGGGGATCGGGGAGCTCCTCGTCACCCTCCTCAGCCTCGGCGGGCTCCTGGCCGGCGTGCTCCTGGTCGGGCTCGCGTACGAGGCGGCGTGCGCCCTCGCGCGGTGGACGGTCAATGCGCCGCGCTCGCTCGTGGAGGACTTCCTGCGGTCGCTCGTGCCGATCGCGTTCGTCTACATGCTCGCCCACTACTTCACGCTCTTCGTCGTGCAGGGGCAGTTCGCGGTGCCGCTCCTCTCCGACCCGCTCGGACGCGGCTGGAACCTCTTCGGGACGGCCCATGTCGTTCCCGACCTGACCGTGATCGCGCCGAACACGACGTGGTACGTGCAGGTCGGCGCGCTCGTCGCAGGACACGTCGCCGGCCTCGCCGTCGCGCACGACCGGGCCGTGACGATCTTCCCGGATCGGCGCGCCGCGCTGCGCTCGCAGTACGCGATGCTGGCGCTGATGGTGCTCTACACGGTCGGCGGGCTGTGGGTGCTCTCCCGCGGCTGATCGCGCATCACGCGAGCGGCGCGGGCCTCGTGATCGAGGGCCTCGTGCTCGCCGCGCTCGTGATCTTCTTCGGCTGGATCTGGCTGCGGGAGCGGCGCCGCCGGCTGGGGGCCACGCGCCGCGTGCCCGAGATGCGCGAGTGACGCTCAGCGACGGCTGACGAAGCCCGCGTAGAGAAGGACGGCGGCGACGGCGGTGAAGAAGGAGCCGCCGCCCCCGCCGAGCCCCGCGAGGGCGCTGCCCGCGGCCGCGACCGCGACGCCGCCGATGATCAGCGAGTTCCCGACCCGCCGGCGGCGGAGGCCGGTGAGGGCCACGCCGACCGCCGCGACGGTGCCCGCGATGTTCCCGACGAGGGCGAGCACACGGGCCGGAAACACGGCGAGGTGCTCCGTGGCGTCGGGGATCGAGCCGCCGGTGACGGCCGGGTCGATCGGTACGGAGAGCGCGACGCCGATCGCGAGCCCGGTATAGAGCAGCACGGCGGGGCCTGCGGCGCGGAGGCCGGCCCGGAGCAGCGAGCCGCCGCCGAGAAGGGCCGCGGTGAGCAGGCCGCCGAAGAGGTAGTACGCGCGGAACGCCCGGTCGTCCCACCCCGCCGCGGCGCCCCAGGCGAGTGCGGCAGACGCAGCGGCGAACGAGCCCAGGGACGCGGCCCAGGCGACGAGCTCGGGCGCGCGGCGCGCGCGGTGCTTGCGCAGCAGTTCCGCCGCGAGACGAACCGACAGCAAGGCCGCCGCAAACGGGACGAGGACGTCCATCGAGCGACAAATGTACGGCGCCGCACGTACGCTTCCGGGCCGCGACCGGTCGTCCGGCACCGCCCCTGTCTCCGGACGGCTCGAGTGCCTACAGCGGCTGGTGGTCGTACGTCCAGAAGGCTCTGCGGTCGGTGCTCGGTCGTCCCGTCGCCGGGGGTGCAAGACGCGTTTCTGCGGTCCGGCGACGTCGTGGAGTGCGCCGCGTCGTTGTGGGCGGTGCTCGACGGGGCCGCGGGCGAGCTCGCGACCGCCCAGGGCTCCGACCCCGCGGCGTGGCGTTCGGACGCGACCGCGGAGCGGATCCGGTTCGCACCGGGATCCTCGACCGCACGATGCGCGGCTCCAACAAGCCGACGTTCCAGCAGGCGATCACGTTCGCCACCCACCGCTAGACGGAGGAGCGCCGGTCCTCGGCTCGCTAGGCTCAGAGGCGGTGACGCGCACGCAGAAGCTCCTCACGCCAGGGCCGACGTCCGTGCCGCCCGAGGTGCTCGCCGCGCTCGCCCGGCCGGTGCTCCACCACCGCTCGCCGGACTTCGCGGAGGTCTTCGGGCTCGCCCAGGAGCGGCTGCGCGAGGTGTTCCGCACGCAGAACGAGATCCTCGTGCTGACGGCATCCGGAACCGGCGCGTTCGAGTCGGCGGTCGTCAACCTGCTGTCGCCGGCGGAGCGCGTCCTCGCCGTCTCGCAGGGCGAGTTCGGCGAGCGCTGGCAGGCGATGGGCAGGGCCTTCGGCTGCGAGGTCGTGCCGCTCACGTATCCGTGGGGCGACGCTCCTCGCCCCGACGATCTTCGGGACGCGCTGGCCGAGAGCGGCGCGACGACGGTGTTCCTCGTCCACTCGGAGACGTCGACCGGAGTCGTCTGCGACCTGGAGCCGCTGCTCGCCGTCTGCCGGGAGGCGGGGGCGCTGTCGGTCGTCGACGCGGTCTCGAGCCTCGGAGCCGTGCCGCTCGAGACGGACGCCTGGGGCGCCGATGCGGTCGTGACCGGGTCGCAGAAGGCGCTCATGACGCCGCCCGGGCTCGCCTTCGTCGCCGTCTCCGACCGGGCGTGGGAACGCGCCGAGACCTCCAGGCTGCCGCGGTTCTACTGGGACTGGGCTCGCCAGCGCCGCGCGCAGGCCAAGGGGTCGACGCCGTCGACGCCCGCGACCTCGCTCGTCGTGGCCCTCGTGGAGGCGCTCGGCATCGTCCTCGCGGACGGGCTCGAGACGGCGTTCGCGCGTCACCGCGCGCTCGGGCGCGCCTGCCGCGCCGGAATCAAGGCAATCGGGCTCGAGCTCTACTCGCCCGACGACGACAGCGCAGCCGTCCTGACGGGCGCCCTCACACCGGAGGGGATCGACGCGGTCGCGCTGCGTCTCGCGCTGCGGGACCGGCACGGGATCACGATCGCCGGCGGTCACGGCGACCTCGTGCCGCGACTCTTCCGGATCGGGCACATCGGCCATGTCACGATCGACGACCTCGCCGAGGCGCTGACCGCGGTCGAGGTCGAGCTCGCCGCCGCCGGTGCCGACGTCGAGACCGGTCGGGCCGCTCCTGCGGCGTTCGAGGCGTTCGGCTCGGTCGCAACCGCGTAATGCGCGTCCTCGTCCGCGAGCCCATCGCCGACGCGGGCGTCGAGCTCCTGCGGAGCCGCTTCGACGTCGACGTCGACCTCGAGTCGCCGATCGGCGAGATCATCGATCGCTACGACGCGATCGTCATCCGCTCGGCCACGCGGCTCGGCCGCGACGAGATCGAGCGCGCCACGAGCCTGAAGGTGATCGGACGCGCCGGCGTCGGGGTCGACAACGTCGACGTCGACGCGGCGACGCGACGCGGGATCGTGGTCGCGAACGCCCCCGAGTCCACGATCATCTCCGCCGCCGAGCAGACGATCGGACTCCTCGTCGCGCTCGCGCGCAACATCCCGCAGGCCCACGCCGCGCTCAAGCAGGGGCGCTGGGAACGCTCGCGCTGGAGCGGAGTCGAGCTGGCGGGCAAGACCCTCGGCGTGATCGGCTTCGGCCGCATCGGCCAGCAGGTGTCACGCCGGGCGACGGGCCTGGCGATGAACGTCGTCGCCTTCGACCCGTTCGTCGGCCGCGAGCGGTTCCGCGAACTCGGCGTGGAACAGGTCGAGAGCCTCGAGGAGCTCCTCGCCGCCGCCGACGTCGTCACGCTGCACTCGCCGCTCACCGACGAGACCCGCTGCCTGATCGACCGTGACGCGATCGCGCTGATGCGGGACGGCGCGCGGCTCGTGAACGCGGCGCGCGGGGCACTGGTCGACGAGGACGCCCTCGTCGAGGCGATCCGCTCGGGCAAGCTCGCCGGGGCGGCGCTCGACGTCTTCTCCTCGGAGCCGTACACGGGCGCGCTCCTCGAGCTCGACCAGGTCGTCGTCACGCCTCATCTGGCGGCGTCGACGGACGAGGCGCAGGACCGGGCCGGCGTGATCGTCGCGGAGCAGGTCGTCGCGGCGCTCGACGGCGGCATCGTCACGAACGCGGTCAACATCCCTGTCGTCGACCAGGCCGACCTTGAGGTGCTCGGGCCCTTCATCCCGCTCGCGGCACAGCTGGGCCGGATTGCCGTCGAGCTCGCCGGCGGGTCGCCGGAACGGATCACGGTCGCTGCGCACGGGCCGCTCAGCGACTACGACACCCGGCTCCTCACGGCCGCCGTGCTGAACGGCGTCTTCCAGGATCGCGTCGACCAGGTCGTCAACGTCGTCAACGCGACTGTGATCGCCGCCGAGCGAGGGATCGACGTCGTCGAGGAGCGCGACCGGACGTCGCGCGACTACACGAACGCCGTCGAGGTCAGGCTGCTCTCGGACGGTGACGAGATCACCGTGTCGGGGACGACGATCGGCCCCGAGCCGCGGCTCTTCCTCGGCGGCGCGCTCGGCTTCGGGATCGACATGGAGATCACGCCGCACATGGTCTTCGTCCGCTACGCGGACCAGCCGGGCGTGATCGGACGTGTCGGCTCGATGTTCGGCGAGGGCGGGATCAACATCGCGAACATGGCCGTCTCGCGGACGAAGGAGGGGGGAGAGGCGCTGATGGTCTTCTCGATCGACACCCCGGCGACGGGCGAGCTCGTCGACCAGCTGCACGACATGGGGTTCGACGACGTCCGTTTCGTGGAGCTCGGATGAGCGGCGTGGACGCAGCGAGGGAGGAGTGGCCGGGACGGGTCGAGCGCGTCGCCGCGTTCCTGCGCGACACCGGCGCTGAGGCGCGGCTCGAAGAGCTGCCCGCGGGCACGCCGACCGCGGCCGCGGCCGCCGACGCCGTCGGCTCGACGCTGGGTCAGATCGTGAAGTCGCTCGTGCTCGTCTGCGACGGGTCCCCGGTCGTCGTCCTCGTGCCGGGTGACCGCAAGGCCGACACGGGGAAGATCGCCCGCCTCGTCGACGCGCGGCGCGTCACGGTGGCCCGCCCCGAAGAGGTCGTCGAGGCGACCGGATTCGAGCCCGGCGGTGTGGCGCCGTTCCCGCTCGAGCGCGTCGCGACGGTGCTCGTGGAGCGGACGCTGCTGCGGCACGGAACCGTGTGGGCGGGCGCCGGCTCCGACCGCCACGTCGTCGCGCTCGCGCCTGCCGAGCTCGTCCGGCTCACGCGCGGCCGCGTCGAGGACGTTGTGCTGGAATCCCGGTAGCACCACGACGTGGCACCGGACTCGTTCCGGGACGCACTCGCTCTCGACCAAGCCCGCGATCGGAGGACGTGATGGAGGAGACCGCAAAGATCTGGATGAACGGTGAGCTCGTCGATTGGGCGGACGCCACCGTTCACGTCGGAGTCCACGGTCTCCACTACGGCACCGGCGTCTTCGAGGGCATCCGCGCGTACGAGACGCCGAAGGGGCCGGCCGTGTTCCGCCTCGCCGAGCACATGCAGCGGCTCCACGACAGCGCGAAGCTCCTCTACATGGAGCTGCCGTACACGGTCGAGGAGCTCCGCAGCGCGACGCACGACCTCGTCCGCGCGAACGGGCTGCCGGCCGCGTACATCCGTCCGATCGCCTTCTTCGGGTACGGCTCGCTCGGCGTCCACACGCGCGGCAACCCCGTCGAGACGGTGATCATGAGCTGGCCGTGGGGCGCGTACCTCGGCGAGGCGGCGCTCGAGAAGGGCATCACGGCGAAGATCTCGTCCTGGAAGCGCGTCGGGCCGAACGTGATCCCGCACGTCTCGAAGGCGACCGGGATCTACCTCAACTCGATGCTCGCGACGACCGAGGCCCAGCGTGCGGGCTACGACGAGGGGATCCTGCTCACGGACAACGGCTTCGTCGCCGACGGGCCGGGCGAGAACATCTTCGTCGTGAAGAACGGCCGGATCCTGACGCCGCCGCTCTCGACGTCGATCCTTCCCGGGATCACCCGCGACGCCGTCATCCAGATCGCGCAGGACCTCGGCTACGTCGTCGAGGAGGCCGACATCATCCGCGCCGACCTGATGCTCGCCGACGAGGTGTTCATGACGGGCACCGCCGCCGAGGTGACGCCGGTCCGCGCCGTCGACGACGTCGAGATCGGCGTCGGGGACGTGACGCTCGAGATCCAGAAGACCTACCTCGACGTCGTCAACGGTCGCTCCGAGCAGTGGAGCCACTGGCTCGACGTCGTCGAGACCGTCGCCGCGACGGCCTAGCGGCCTAGCCGCGCCGCGCGGCCAGGACGGTCGCGACGACGCGGTCCTGGTCGTCCTCCGTCAGGGACGATCCGCTCGGGAGGCAGAGCCCCAGCTCGAAGAGCCGGGCGGACACGTCACCGCCGAAGCAGGGGCTCGACGCGAAGACCGGCTGGAGGTGCATCGGCTTCCAGAGCGGCCGCGCCTCGATGTCCTCCGCCTCGAGAGCCAGCCGGACGGCCTCTCGGCCGGCGCCGAAGGCGTCCGGATCGACGACGATGCACGTGAGCCAGGCGTTCGTCGTGCCGTACGGCGCCTCCGGCATGAACGAGACCCCGGGAAGGCCGTGGAGCAGCTCGCGATAACGGTCGCGAATCCGCCGTCGCGCGGCGACCCGCTCCGGGAGCGTCTCCAACTGCGCGCGGCCGAGCGCCGCGAGGAGGTTGCTCATCCGGTAGTTGAAGCCGATCTCGACGTGCTCGTAGTGCGGAACCGGCTCGCGGGCCTGCGTCGAGAGTTTCCGCGCGTGCTCGACCCAGTCGCGGTTTCGCGAGACGAGCATCCCGCCGCCGCTCGTCGTGATGATCTTGTTCCCGTTGAAGGAGAATGCCGCGAGCGCCCCCTGGGCCCCCGCAGCCGTGTCGCGGTACGTCGCGCCGAGCGACTCGGTCGAGTCCTGGATCAGCACGGCTTCGTGGCGCGCGCACACCTCCGACAGCGCGTCGTAGTCGCAGCACTGGCCGTACAGGTCGACGGCGATCACCGCCCGGACGGCGGCGCCTGCGTCGCGCCGCTCGGCGAGCGCGCGGTCGAGCAGGCGAGGGTCGATCGTCCAGGTCTCGTCGCAGTCGACGAAGACGGGCGTCGCGCCCGTGTAGACGATCGGGTTGGCGCTCGCGGCGAAGGTGAAGTCGGAGCAGGCGACCTCGTCGCCCGCTCCGATCCCGAGCACGACCAGCGCGAGGTGGAGCGCCGCGGTCCCGCTCGACAGCGCGACCGCGTGCGCGACCCCGGCGACTGCGGCGAGCTCGGCCTCGAACGCGTCGACCTGCGGCCCGAGCGGGGCGATCCAGTTCGATGCGATCGCCTCGGAGACGAGCTCCGCCTCGCGTCCCGTGAGATGCGGCGGGGAGAGGTAGACGCGCGCCATCGCGGCCGGAGACTAGATGCGCAGCGGTCGGGCGGGCGACGATACTACGCACATGTCCTCGCACAACATGGTGTTCCTCGGCTTCGGCAAGTACGTCCGGGCCGACCGGATCTACGCGCTCGAGCCGATCACGGGCGACGATCGGGGGAGCGGGAGCCGGACCCTCGTCTGGGTCGATGGCATCCCCGAGCCGGTGGTCGCCTCGCGGACGCAGGAGACGATCCTGGCGGAGATCGAGGACGCCGCCGAGCCGGCGTCTCGCCGGAGGCGCGCCCGACGCGGCTCGATCAGCCAGCATCCGCAGCTGTTCGAGCAGGCGGAGTGACGTTCGCAGAGCTCGTCGCGGGCAGCGTGCACGACGCCGCACCGGCTCTGATCGGCTGGACGCTGCTCGTCGAGGGCGTCGGCGGACGCATCGTCGAGGTCGAGGCGTACGAGGAGAGCGATCCGGCGAGCCACTCGTTCGGCGGCCCGCGAGGGCGGAACGTCGTGATGTTCGGCGAGGCGGGTCGTCTGTACGTGTACCGCTCGTACGGGATCCACTGGTGCGCGAACGTCGTGTGCGGGCCGGAAGGCCACGGCTCCGCCGTCCTGCTGCGCGCGCTCGAGCCGACGCACCGGCTCGACCTGATGCGTGAGCGGCGGGGAACGACGAACGACCGGCTGCTCTGCTCGGGGCCCGGACGCCTGACACAGGCGCTCGGCATCACCGGCTCGGACAACGGGTCGGTCCTCACGCGACCGCCGTTCGAGGTTCTGCCGCCCGCGAGCCGGGTGCCGGTCGCGCGCACGACCCGGATCGGCATCACGAAGGCGGCGGAGAAGGAGTGGCGCTACACGGAGCGGGGGACTAGCTGGTCGAGTCGCGGCCGACGAGCAGCGTGAGCGGCAGCCCGGGACGGGCCGCGATCCCGGCATCGAGGCTCTGCTTCAGGACAGTCCCCTCCGGGCCGTCGCCGTACTGGATCTTGAGCCGGAGCTTCAGCTTGCGGGTCTGCTCGCGCGCCGCGGGGAGGCTCGACCCGATCAGGTTCGGCACGAGGCCGTTCTGGGCAGCCGACACCCAGAGACGGACGCGGCCGTTCGCCGAGAGGAAGCCGCCACGCGGCGTCTGCTTCACGACTTCGCCCGGCCGCGTGCGTGGCTTCGCCGGGACGTAGATGACGTCCGGGCTCAACGGGACGGACTCGAGCGCGACGCGGGCCGACTCGAGGGAGCGGCCGACCAGGACGGGCACCGAGACCTCGTTCGCGTAGCACGTCGCCGTCGAGGCCGGAAGCCGGCCCGCGTAGTACGAGATGACGCGGGTGGCGGGGCAGAATCCGTTGTCGAGCCGCCAGCGGCCCCCGCGGTACACGACCCTGACGCCGTACTGCGGGAGGTACGGGGGCGACTTGAAGAAGGTCGCGGGGCGGTCGGCGAGCGCGCGGGTCATGAACGCCTTCCAGATGAGGGCGGGAAGCGTCCCGCCGGCGACGGGCTCGCCGTGGAACTCGGTCCTCATCGGCCTGAGCTCGTTGGGATAGCCGACCCACACCGCCGTCACGAGATCCGGCGTGTAGCCCACGAACCATGCGTCGGCGTAGTCGTCGTTCGTCCCCGTCTTGCCGGCCGCGACCTGTCCGGGCAGCCGCGCCCGCTTGCCGGTGCCCTGCTCGACCACCTTCTCGAGGATCGCGGTCATGGTCTCGGCCTCGGCCGGTGAGAGCACGGTGCGGTCGAGGGCCTTGTTCTCCTTGACCTGGCCCGTCTTGCGAAAGCGGACGGCGCGCACGACGCGCGGACGGTCGCCCATGATCGAGCCGTCGACGCGCTCGCCGTCGTTCGCGATCGTCGCGTAGGCGCGCGCCATGTCGAGCGGGTTGACGGCCACGAACCCGAGACCGATCGAGAAGTACGCCGGCAGCTTCGTGCGGATCCCGAGTCGGTGGGCGGTCTCGACGATCGCCTTCGGCCCGACGATGTTCGTCAGCTGCGCATAGACCGAGTTGTCCGAGTGGATCATCGCCGTCGTCAGGTCGACGCTGCCGAGGTAGCTCCCCTCGTAGTTCGTGACCGGCCAGACCCGGTCGCCCGCGTCGATCTCGATCGGCTTCGAGGTGAGGTGCGTCGACGGGGCGATGCCCTGGCGCAGCGCGCTTGCGAGCACGATCGGCTTGAACGACGAGCCGGGCTGGCGCTCCGCCTGCGTCGCGAGGTTGAACTGGCTGCGGCGGAAGTTCGTGCCGCCGAACATCGCCTTCACGGCGCCGGTTCTCGGATCGATCGCGACGAGCGCCGCCGCCGGCCCGCTCGGGTCCTGCAGGATCGTCTTGATCGCCTCGCGCGCCTTGTCCTGCAGGTCGAGGTCGATCGTCGTGGTCACCTCGAGGCCGCCGCCGAAGACACGCTCGCCCCCGTAGCGCGCAACGAGCTGGTCCGTCACGTAGTTGACGAAGTACGGCGCCGGTCCGCGCGTCCCCGGCAGGCGGACGTCCTCCGGCTTCGGCAGGGGCGTCGCGTTCGCCTTGTCGAGCTCGGCGGCCGTGATCCGGCCCTGGTCGTAGAGCTGCTGCAGTACGTAGGACCGCCGCTGCTTCGCGGCGCCGGGGTGCTGGACCGGGTCGTAGAGCGACGGGTTCGCGGGGATGCCGGCGAGGAGGGCGGCCTCGGGTAGCGTCAGCTCGGCCGCGCTCTCGCCGCCGAAGTAGGTGCGCGCCGCCTGAAGGACCCCGTACGCGCCGTTGCCGAAGTAGATCGTGTTGAGGTACGCGGTGAGGATCCGGTCCTTCGACCACCGCTGTGTCAGCTGCCAGGCGAGCGCCGCCTCGCGGACCTTCCGCGCGATCGTCTTGTCGTTCCGGCTGTACGCGTTCTTCACGTACTGCTGCGTGATCGTCGAGCCGCCCTCGACGACCGCCTTGTTGCGGATGTCCTCCCAGGCCGCGCGCAGGATGCCGCGCACGTCCACGCCGTTGTGCTCGAAGAAGCGCTTGTCCTCGGTGGCGACGATCGCCTGCTTCATGATCGGCGCGATCTCTCCCGACTTCACGAGGACGCGGCTCTCGTCGCCGCGGAGGATCGCGAGCACCCGCCGCTGGCCGAACTTGTTCGGCGCCGAGTAGACGACCGTGTCGACGTCGCCCCTCGGGTTCGACGGGTCGAGCGCGCCGAGCTCGCTGCGGACGGCCGTCACGAGGCCGTAGCTGAATGCCACGGCCGACAGCGCGAAGAGCACGAGCACGAGCGCCAGGAGCCGCAGCTTCCGGATCCGGCGGCGCTTCGGCGCCGCCTCCGTACGTCGTCGAAGCCGCACTGCGCGGACGATTGTAGCCCCGAAGGGGCCGGATCAGGCCGGTTCAGACCGTCGCGAGGACGTTCAGCAGCTCGTCGCCGTACCGCTCGATCTTCGTCGGCCCGAGGCCCTTCACGACCGCGAGCTCGGCGGGCGATCCCGGCCGTCGTGCGGCAAGCTCCTGGAGCGTCGCGTCGTGCAGGACGACGTACGCGGGGACGCCGTCCTCCCGTGCGCGCCGCGTGCGCCATGCCCTGAGCTCTGCGACGAGGGGCGCCGCCTCGCCGGTCGTCGGGGCCGCCGCGGCGAGCGACGGGAGCGTGACGTGCGAGCCGACCTGGAGCACACGGAACCCGTCGCGCTCGACCTCGACCAGAGCTCCGGCGACCTCGAGGGCCCGCACCCAGCGCGTGACCTCCGCTTCGGATGCCGCGGCGAGCGAGGCGAAAGCGGGCGAGCGGCGTGCCGAGGGCGGCGCCTTCACCGATCCGCGCAGCATCGCGACGAGGCTTCGCCGACCGAGGGGCCACGCGAGGCCTGCGACGGCGTCGACGATCGCCCGCGCCGGGTCGCCCGGGAGAGCCGCCGCCCGGGGCGGCGTCGGGTCCCGCGCCGTGTCCGGCGCGCAGACGTCGCAGGCGCCGCACGGGCCGTCGAGCGTCTCGCCGAAGTGCTCGGCTACCTGCAGGTGGCGGCACCGCTCGACCTCGGCGAACCCGACCATGCGCTCGACGCGCGCGGCCGACTCGCGTGCGTAGCGGCCGAGCAGCGCATCGACGTTCGCCGCAGCGTCCGCGGCGAACGGAAGCAGCTCGACCCGCAGCGACCTTCCCGCGTCGTAGCCGCGGCGGAGGAGCCCTGCCTGCTCGAGCATCCCGACGAGCACGCGCGGGTCGTGGGCGTCGTCGACCGCCTGGCCGAGCGCCTCCGGCCCGATCGTCCCGCCCGCGTCACGGAGCATCCGGTAGACGCGCCGCAGGAGATCCGGCGTCGGCACGTTGCCGAGGGCGAAACGCCGCAACGCCACCGCGTCGGCGCCGCCGGCGAACAGCACGGTGTCGCTCGGCCGGCCGTCGCGACCGGCGCGGCCGACCATCTGCACGTAGCTCTCGAGCGAGTCGGGGAGGTTCACGAGCGCCACGAGCCGGACGTTCGCCTTGTCGATGCCCATGCCGAATGCCGTCGTCGCGACGACGACCGGCGTGCGCCCGGCGACGAAGGCCTCTTGCACGCGCGTCCGCTCCTCCGTCTCGAGGCCGGCGTGGTAGTGCTCTGCGCGGATGCCGTGGCCACGCAGCGTCCGTGCGATCTCCTCGCAGGAGCGGCGGGAGCGCGCGTAGACGATCGCCACGCCGTCAGTGACGGCTCGGAGCCGGCGCAGGAGCCCGCGGAGCCGCTCTTCGGCGTTCTCGGCCCGCTCGACGTCGTAGCGCAGGTTGGGACGGTGGACGCTCGTCCGTACGAGCTCGAGCGGACGACCGAGCGCCTCCGCGATCGAGGCGACGTTGGCGGGCGTCGCGGTCGCGGTCATCCCGAGCACCGACGGCGCGCCGAGCGCGTCGAGCGCGCGGCGGATGAAGAGGTAATCGGGCCGGAAGTCGTGGCCCCACATCGAGACGCAGTGCACCTCGTCGACGACGACGAGGCCGACGCCGATCGAGCGCAGCGTACCGACGAAGGACTCCTGACGCAGTCGCTCCGGGGCCGCATAGAGGATGCGTGTCTCGCCGGCCGCGACCGAGGCGAGCCGCCCGGCCGCATCGGCTGCGTCGAGCGACGAGTTGACGAAGGTCGCCGTCGCGCCGATCCGGGGCGGGAGCTTGTCGACCTGATCCTTCATCAGCGCGATGAGCGGCGACAGGACGAGTGTCGGCGACGGGCGGAGCATCGCCGCCAGCTGGTACGTCAGCGACTTTCCTGCGCCCGTCGGCATCACCGCGAGCGTGTCGACGCCTGCGAGCGCCGCACGGACCACCGCCTCCTGACCCGGGCGGAAGTCGTCGAAGCCGAAGAGCTCCCGGAGCGCCGGGCGGAGGTCCGTCACCCGAACGAGTGTACGGGTGGGGTCGGAGAGCTCCGTGCCGGCTTCGTGCCCGAACGGTCAGGAAAGCGTGATCGGCGCGGAGGAGATCACGGGCCTCCCGGTCGGTGCGGCTGCGCCGCCGTCGTCCTCGACGGTGACGGCGACGACCGAGCCGTTCCGCACGCGACCGTCGACCGGGACGGCGAGGGTGCCGTCGCGGGGCGCGAACAGCCCGCCGGAGACGGGACGACCGTCGTCGACGACCCACACCTGGTACGTCTTGCCCGCCGGAACGGGGGGGACGTCCTCGAGCACCAGCACCGCGTTCCCGTCCTCGCCGACGGCGACCCGGCCGGAGGCGCCCGTCAGCGACGACTCGCTCGTCGGGTGGGCCAGCACGGCGGCGGCGGCGCGCTCGCGCGCGAGGGCTGAGCGGGCCGCGTCGCGGTCCGACGACACCGAGGCGCCCCAGATGCCGAGCGCGAGCGCGGCGCAGGCGGCGACGGCGGCGGCGATCCCGAGCACGGCAACGAGGCGCGAGCGTCGCCGCTCGTCGAGCGAGACGACGGTCTGCGGCTCGGCGCGCGCGGCGGCGACGATCCGGTCGCGAAGCTCCGGGCGCGGCGTCGGCCCGACGGCTGCCGTCGCCATCGCG
The DNA here is from genome assembly GCA_036265415.1 of Gaiella sp. GTDB lineage: Bacteria > Actinomycetota > Thermoleophilia > Gaiellales > Gaiellaceae > Gaiella. The sequence continues at coordinate 7,439 of DATAPC010000067.1, read as the reverse complement.
GCCGCAACCTCGGTCAGCGAGCGGAGCTCCTCGCGTGCCTCCTCGGACGTCGCCAGGATCTCCTTCGCGCGCGCACGCTCACCCTCGTCGAGGGCGTCGAGGGCGTAGGCGGCGATCAACTCGTGAGTCTCGGCGTCCACGATCCCTCTGATCCGGCTTCGTCCAGGACCTCGCGCAGGCGAGCGAGGCCGGCGAACATCCTGCTCTTGATCGTACCCAGGGGCACGCCGAGCCTCTCGGCCACCTCCGTCTGCGAGTAGCCCCCGTAGTACGCGAGCTCGAGCGCCTCGCGCTGGGCGTCCGGAAGCGACCTGAGCGCAGCCTGGATGCGATCCCGCTCGAATCCTAGCCAGGCCGTGTCCGCCGCGGACCCCGCGGGGTCGGCCGTATCCGGCCGTGCGTCCGCCTCGAGCGGCTCGGCGCGCCGCCGCTCCTCCCGGCGGACGATGTCGACCGCCCGCCGGTGGACGAGCGTGACGATCCACGTGCTCGCCTTCGCTCGTTCCGGCCGGAACGCGGCAGCGGCACGCCAGACGCCGAGAAATCCCTCCTGCACGGCATCCTCCGCCAGCCGCTCGTCCCGGAGGATCCGGTAGGCGATCCCGTAGGCGACGCGCCCAACCCGGTCGTACAGCTCGGCGAGCGCGGTCTCGTCGCCGCGCGCGACGAGCGCGACCAGCGCCTCGTCGGAGAGGTGGGTGTGCCTCTGCAACGCCGTCCAATCTTGGCGCACTCGGGCAGCGCTGTGGATCGCCTGGGGCGGCACGTCACTTGTTCGGCCCATCTCTGCGACCGGTTCGCCGGCGTCGAACCGACCCGGCCGTCGGCGCGAACAAGGGCAGATGACCACCTCACAGGAAGGAGCCTGACGATGCGCAAGGGCATCGCGATCGCGGCACTCGCTGCCGCGGTCACCACGACCGCGCTCGGCGCGGCCGCCGTGCTCGGGCCGGGCGACGGCACGGCCTCGAGCCACCGCGAGGCGCCGCTGATCGCGGAGGACCCGTCCGCCGACCTCACGGACGTCTACGCGTTCCGGAGCCCCGACAAACCGAGCACGGTCACGATCCTCGCGAACGTGATCCCCGGCGAGGACCCGGCGGCCGGGCCGAACTGGTACACGTTCTCGCCCGGGGCCCGCTACAACCTGAAGATCGACACGACCGGCGATGTACGGCCGGACGTGATCTACCGGTTCCAGTTCCAGCGGAAGACCGGCCCCTTCTTCCTCGGCGACACCGCGCAGCCGTACACCGTCACGCGGATCGCAAAAGGGAAGTCCACCGTCGTGGTGCGCGGGACGACGCCGCCGAACAACATCGGCAAGCGCTCGACCCCGGACTACCGGAGCCTCGCCACGAAGTCGATCGCCTCGTTCGACGCCGGCGCCTCCAAGGCGTTCGCCGGACAGCGCGACGACCCGTTCTTCGGCGACGTCGGTGCGATCTTCGACCTCGTCGCGATTCGCAAGGGGACGGGGAACGCCGGCGGCGGGAAGGACTTCTTCGCCGGCTACGGCGTCCATACGTTCGCCGTGCAGGTGCCGATCGCCGGGCTCGCGGCGAAGAACGGGACGATCGGCGTCTGGGCCTCCGTCGACCGGCGAAAGGTCACGACCCGCGGCTCCGTGACCCGCGACGCCGGCGCCTGGGTCCAGGTCGACCGGCTCGGGAATCCCCTCGTCAACGAGGTGATCATCCCGACGGGGATGAAGGACCGCTGGAACGCCCTCCAGCCGTGGAGTGAGTCGCAGTTCCGCAAGTACTACACCGAGCCGATCCTCGCGGCCGTGATCAACAAGCTGTACAAGCTCGGGGCGCCCGAGACGGGCCGCGACGACCTCGTCGCGGTGCTGCTGACAGGCGTACCGAAGCTCAACTACACGGGGCCGAAGCTCGCCGACGTCCTGCGGCTCAACCTCGGCATCCCGGTCGCGGCCAAGCCGAACCGGCTGGGCGTCCTCGGCGGGGACACCCAGGGCTGGCCGAACGGCCGGCGCCTGGGCGACGACGTGATCGACATCGCGGAGCAGGCGGTGGGCGGTTTCCTCAAGGACGTGAAGCTGCCGCTCGGCGACGGCGTCAACGCCGACGACGCCGACCCGAGCGAGGCGTTCCCGTACGTCGCGGACCCGAAGTCGGGGTTCGACAACACGAAGGGCCTGCAGAAGCCCTGACCCGCGTCATCGGCCGGGACGCCAGCGCGGCGTCCCGGCCGGACCGAACCGGGCGGCCGCAGTGGGCGAAGCAGAGCCATGTGGAGACCACGCACCACCACGTTGATCGCCGTCGGAGCGCTCGTCGTGACCCTGTGCGCGGGTGCGCTCTTCGGCGGCGCGCTCGCCGAGCTCCGCCCGGCCGGGGCGACAGTCGACCCGTCGCTCCGCCTCGACGCCGATCCGCTGGTCACCGGACTCGGAAGCGGCCGCAGCACCGCAGCGACGATCGCGGCGCTCGAGCGGCGGCTCGCGTCAACGCCCGCCGACCCCGACAGCCTGGGCACGCTCGGCCTCGCCTACCAGGTGCGCTGGCGCGAGACCGGCGATCCGACGTTCCTGCCGCTCTCCGGACGCGCGCTCCGCGACGCGCTGTCGACGAGACCCGACGACGCGACGGCGACGCTCGGGCTCGGCAACCTCGCGCTGATCAGGCACCGTTTCCGCGCCGCGCTCGCGGACGGCCGCGAAGCGCGGCGGCTCGCCCCGTTCGCCGCCAGGCCGTACGGGGTCGTCGGCGACGCGCTCGTCGAACTCGGGCGCTACCGCGAGGCGTTTGCGGCGTTCGACCGGATGGCCGCGATGAAGCCGTCGGTCGCCTCCTACGCCCGCGTTGCCTACGCCCACGAGCTCCAGGGCGACCGGCCGGGCGCGGTCGCCGCGATGGAGCTCGCACTCGACGCCGCGGGCGGCACGCCGGAGCCGACGGCCTGGACGCACGTCGAGCTCGCAAAGCTCGCGCTCGGCGACGGGCGCCTCGACGCCGCCGCCCGGCATGTCCGCGCTGCGTTGGCCGTCTCCCCCGGCTACGTGCTCGCGCTCGAGCAGCGCGCGCGGATCGAGGCGGCCCGCGGCCGGCTCGGCGCAGCCGTCGCAACCGCACGACGGGCGGCGACCGCTGTACCGCTGCCACAGCTCGTCGCTCTCCTCGGCGACCTCCTCCAGCGCCAGGGCCGCACCCGCGCGGCTGCGAGGCAGCGCGCGACGGTGGCGGCGATCGACCGCCTCTTCGCGGCGAACGGGCTCCGCGTCGACCTCGAGTCCGCGGTGTACCGGGCCGACCATCGCATCCGCCCCGCGGACACCGTGCGGCTCGCCCGCGCTGCGCGCGCGGACCGGCCGTCGATCTACGGCGACGACGCCCTCGGCTGGGCGCTTGCCCGCGCCGGCCGCTGTGCAGAGGCCGAGTCGTGGCTCGACCGTGCGCTTCGCCTCGGAACCCGGGACGCGCTCCTCTACTTCCACCGTGGCTACGCGGCCGGTTGCGCCGGCGACCGCGACGAGATGCGCGCCTGGTACCGACGGGCGCTCGCGCAGAGCCCCGCGTTCTCGGTGCGATGGGCGCCCGTCGCACGGAAAGCGGTGTCGTGAGGCGCCGCGCCGCGGTCGCAGTCGCCGCCCTCGTCGTCGCCTCGGCGGCTCTCGCGCTGCCGAGCGGCGCAGGTGCGCACCCGCTCGGGAACTTCACCGTGAACCACTACGCGGGCATCGAGCTCGCCGGAAACCGTGCCTACGTCCATCTCGTACTCGACCTGGCCGAGATCCCGACGTTCCAGACGGGTGACCGTGTCCGCGAGCCCGGCTACGCAGCCGCCTTCGCGCGCGAGCTGGAGCTCCGCCTCGACGGCAGACGGGTCGCACTGCATCCGCTCTCGCACCGCGTCACCGAGCGGGAGGGCGCGGGCGGCCTGCCGACGCTCCGCTTCGAGGCGGTGTACGCGGCGCCGCTCGCCGGCTCGCTGCTCGCGTTCTCCGACCGCAGCTACGGCAGCAGGATCGGCTGGCGCGAGATCACCCTCGTCGCGCGCGACGGCGCCCGCGTCGTCCACGCGTCCGTGCCGGCGACGAGCCGCTCGGACGAGCTTCGCGCGTATCCCCGCGAGCTGCTGCGCTCGCCGCTCGATGTCCGCTCCGCGACATCCCGGTTCGCGGCCGGCGCCGCTCCCGGCGCGCCGCCGTTGCTCGGCCCGGCAGCGACGCCGCATCACCGCGGCGGGGGGTTCGAGGCCCTGGTGGACGACGGCGAGCTCTCGGCCGGCGTCGTCGTCCTCTCCCTCCTCGTCGCGATGCTCTGGGGAGCAGCACACGCGCTCACGCCCGGCCACGGCAAGGCGCTCGTCGCGGGTTACCTCGTCGGCGCTCGCGGACGGCCGCGGCATGCGTTCCTCCTCGGCGGCACGGTGACCGTCACGCACACGGCAGGCGTCTTCGCGCTCGGCCTCGTGACGCTCCTTCTCTCCCGGTTCGTGGTGCCCGAGCGCCTGTACCCGTGGCTGACGCTCGTCTCCGGCGTGCTCGTCGTGGCCGTCGGACTCGGCGTGCTGCGCTCCCGGCTCACAGCGCGTCGCCGACACGCGCACGACCACGGCCACCACCACCACGGCCACGAGCACGAGCACGAGCACGACCTGAGCCCGCGCGGCCTCGTAGGGGTCGGCATCGCCGCCGGCCTGCTTCCGTGCCCCTCCGCGCTCGTCGTCCTGCTGAGCGCGATCGCGCTCCACCGGGTCGCGTTCGGGCTCGCGCTGATCCTCGCGTTCAGCCTCGGCCTCGCGGCGACCGTCACGGGGATCGGGCTCGTCGCCGTCCTCGCACGGCGCGTCTTCGCCCGGGCGGGCCTCGACGGGCCGCTCGTCCGCGCCCTCCCGGCGGTCTCGGCAGCGGTGATCGTCGTCGCGGGCCTCGCGATCACGGCGAAGGCGCTCCCGGGGATCGTCTGACCGAACCGCGGCCGCCCCGACGGCGAATCAGGCACGTTCACGACGAGAGGAGCGCGGTGATGCTGGGGCTCGACGACTGGATCGCAGGCATGTCCGAGGGAGGCTCGTTCGCAGTGGTCGTGCTCGTCGCGGCCCTCCTCGGCCTTCGCCACGCCACCGATCCCGACCACATCGCCGCGGTCTCGACGCTCGTCGCCTCTGGACGTGAGCGCGCGACGGGTGCGGCCGCGCGGCTCGGTGCATGGTGGGGCGCAGGGCACGCCCTGACGTTGCTCGTGTTCGGCGTTCCGATCCTCCTCGCGGACCGCTTCCTCCCCGAGGTGCTCCAGCGTGGGGCGGAGACCGGCGTCGCGGCGCTGATCGTCTTCCTCGCCCTGCGCCTCCTCGTCCGCTGGAGGCATGGCGCGTTCGCGGTCGACGCCGCAGCCGGCCACGATCACCGGCATCCCGTGCGCTCGCCGCTCGGCGCCTTCGGGATCGGCCTCGTGCACGGGATGGGTGGCAGCGCGGGCGTCGGCGTCCTGCTTCTCGCGGCGATCCCCTCGCAGGAGCTCGCGCTCGCGGCTCTCGTCGTCCTCGCGGTGTTCACCGCCGTGTCGATGACCATCGTGACGACCGGGTTCGGCGCCGTCCTCTCCCTGCGGTCGCTCGCCGCCTCGCTCTCGGTCGCCGCGCCCGTGCTCGGCACGCTGAGCCTCGCCTTCGGCGTCTGGTACGCGGCGGCGGCCTGGAGCCTCGCGCCCTACCCCGTCTGACCGGAGCCGTATCCGGCAGCCGGAGCCTCGGTCGGGCATGGGTACGATCGGCTCCCCGTGACGACCCATGCCGACCTCCCGGATCTTGCCCGCAACGCGGTGCACCTCCTCCCGGAGAACGGCCTCGCCGAGAAGCTGAAGCTCGGCCGGCCGCTGCGCGTCAAGCTCGGCATCGACGTCACGGCGCCACACGTCACGATCGGGAACGGTGTCCCTCTGAGCCGCATGCGCGCGTTTCAGGACGCCGGTCACGTCGGCGTCCTGATCGTCGGCGACTACACGACCCGGATCGGCGACCCGTCCGGGCGCTCCGCCGAACGGCCGATCATCGAGCCGGACGAGATCGATCGGATGGCGAAGACGTTCTTCGAGGCGGCGAGCCGCGTCATCGATCCCGAGCGAACGGAGATCCGTTTCAACAGCGAGTGGCTCGGCGAGCTCGACTTCGCCGAGCTGCTGCGGCTCACGCGCACGACGACGGTTGCGCAGCTGCTCGAGCGGGACGACTTCTCGAAGCGCTTCGCGGCGCACGAGCCGATCTCCGTCTCCGAGCTTCTCTACCCGCTCATGCAGGCCTACGACTCCGTCGCGATCGAGGCGGACGTCGAGCTCGGCGGCACGGATCAGCTCTACAACCTCCTCACCGGCCGGGAGGTGATGTCCGCCTACGGCCTCGAGCCGCAGGTCGTCCTCACGGTGCCACTCCTGCTCTCGTGGGACGGGACGAAGATGAGCGGCTCCAAGGGCAACTACATCGGTCTCACTGAGGCTCCCGAGGAGCAGTTCGGCAAGACGATGCGCATCCCCGACGAGCTGCTCGCGGACTGGTGGGCGCTCGTCGCCGACCGGCCGGTGCCGGACGGCGAGCCGATGGATGCGAAGCTCGAGCTTGCGCGGTTCGTCGTCCGGCGCTCGCACGGGGAGGAGGCGGCCAGGGAGGCAGAGGCGCACTTCACACGCGTCGTCCGCGAGGGCGCGGCGCCGGAGGAGATTCCCCAGCATGTGCTCCCCGACGGAGCATCGATACATCTTCCGGCGGTGCTCGCGGCCGCGTTCGGCGTGTCGACGAGCGACGCGCGGCGGATGATCGCGCAGCGCGGCGTCCGCCTGGACGGCGAGCCCGTCGACGAGCTCGACCTGCCTCGTGACCGCCTGGAGGGCACCGTCCTGCAGGTAGGCAAGCGGCGCTTCGCGCGGCTTGTTTCCTCGGCTTGACAGCGTTTTTCCCTTTGCTACACTCCTTCGGCCGCCCGTGAGGGAGGCAAGGAAAGCCCCCGACTCCAGGAGCGCCTTCGCTCGATTCGGATACGACCTTCGTTGTACCCCGTCGAATGGAGGCCTCTGGCGCGAGCCGAGGCCTTTTCATTGCCCCGCTCTCTCCGGCATCGGTCCTTGAAAACTCAACAGCGTGCGTGTGCGACGAGAAGCGGCGTCCGCTCGATCCCGTCCGGTCCGCCGGCGGTAGAGAGAGGACGTCGTCATCCCGTCATGATCGTCCTGCCTTCCCGGCGGGACGAGAACTGACGCCTTTGAGCTAGGCGCTCTGCTTCGGCGGATCGCCTAGTTACGAGCTCGAAGGAAGACACCAGTTCGCTCTGCCCTCGGGCAGGGCAATCTGTTTCTTCACGGAGAGTTTGATCCTGGCTCAGGACGAACGCTGGCGGCGCGCCTAACACATGCAAGTCGAGCGAGAACCAGGGCTTCGGCCCTGGGGACAGCGGCGAACGGGTGAGTAACACGTGGATAACC
>DATAPC010000066.1:0-23946 GCA_036265415.1 Gaiella sp. | reverse complement strand
AACGACTCCAGGATCGTGGCGCGGTCCTGGCCGCCGACGTTCTCGAGGTGGAAGGCGAACCGGTCGACAAGGCGGCCGTCGCGGAGCGGGAAGAGCTGCACCGCCGCGCGGTCGCCGTCGACGGCGAGCCCGATCACGTCGATCGTCCCCACCGCCCGCTTGTCCGCGGCCTGTCGCTCGGCGAGGCTCTCGATCGCGCGGAGGCGGTTCCGGTAGCGGGCCGCCTCCTCGAAGCGCTCCTCCGCGGCGGCCTCGCGCATGCGCCGTTCGAGCGCCCTGCGGATCGGACGCGTCTCGCCCGAGAGGAACTCGATCACGCCCTCGACGATCTGCCCGTAGTCCTCCTCCGAGATCGCGCCGATGCACGGTGCAGTGCAGCGCTCGATGTGGAAGTCGAGGCAGGGGATACCCGAGTGTCGGCCCGGCTTCGGCCCTTCGCAGGGGCGGAACTGGAAGACGCGGTTCAGGACGTCCAGCGTCTCGCGCACCTTCTTCGCGTTGGCGTACGGGCCGAAGTACACGGTGTCGCGCCGGTGCCTCTCGCGCGTGAACATGACGCGCGGATAGGCGTCGGACACCGTCACCGCGATGTACGGGAACGACTTGTCGTCCCGCAGGCGCACGTTGAACGGCGGACGGTGGCGCTTGACGAGGTTCTGCTCGAGGTGAAGGGCCTCGGCCTCGCTCTGGGTGACGATCACCTCGAGCGAGCGGATCCGGTCCACGAGCTGGCCGATCCCGGCGCGCGTGTCGCCGCCACGGTTCCAGTAGCTGCGGACGCGGGCCCTGAGCGATTTCGCCTTGCCGACGTAGAGGATCTCGTCGCGCGCGTTGCGAAAGAGGTAGACGCCGGGCCCCGTCGGCAGCCGCTTCAGCTGACTCCGAACGGAATCTTCACCCACGCGAGCTAGCGTACCCCCACTCTTGCGGCGAACCCTCGTCATCGCTCTCGGCTCCGTGGGTGCCTGGCTTGCGCTCGCGATGCCCGCGCAGGCCGGCGGGCCGACGATGCTCCTCGGCGCGGCCGAGGACGCGGTGCGTGCGCCCGACCTCGTCACGACCAAGGTGAAGATGACGGAGCTGCGCCTCGCGGGCTTCACCGCAGTCCGCGTGACGTCGAACTGGCGGCCCGGGCTCACGGCGCCGACGTCCGGTGAGCTCGGCGTCCTCCGCAACATCGAGGCTGCCGCCCGCCTCTCCGGCGTCAAGGTGCTGGTCTCCGTCTACTCTCCAGGCTCCGCGACGACGCCGCTCGACGTCACGGCACAGTCGCAGTTCGCCCAGTACGCCGCGGCGCTCGCACGGGCCCTGCCGAGCTTCGACGACATCATCGTCGGCAACGAACCGAACCTCAATCGCTTCTGGCTGCCGCAGTTCGGGCCCGACGGCGCGAACGCCTCCGCGCCGGCCTACCTCTCCCTGCTCGCGAAGACGTACGACGCCCTCAAGGCCGTCGATCCGGCGCTCAGGGTCTGGGGCGGAGCGCTGGCGCCCCGCGGCTCGGACCGGCCGGAAGGCATCCGGCCCACCTCGTCGCCGACGGCGTTCATCCAGGCGATGGGCGCCGCCTACCGCGCGAGCGGACGAACGCTGCCCGTGATGGACGGGCTCGCGTTCCACCCCTACCCCGACAACTCGTCGCAGAGCCCCGACTTCCCGCATCCGCGCTCGACGTCGATCGGGCTCGGCGACTACGCGAAGCTCGTCTCGCTCCTCGGGGCCGCGTTCGACGGCACAGCGCAGCCCGGGTCGACGCTGCCAATCCTCTACGACGAGTTCGGCATCGAATCGGCGATCCCGGCCGGGAAGGCGAGCCTCTACACGGGAACCGAGCCGACGACCACGAAGCCGGTCGACGAGTACCAGCAGGCAGCCTCGTACGACCTCGGGCTCCGGCTCGCGTTCTGCCAGCCGACCGTCGCGGGCGTCCTCCTCTTCCACTCCCAGGACGAGACCGCCCTGCTCAGCTGGCAGTCCGGCGTCTACTACGCCGACGGCACGCCGAAGGCGAGCTTCTCGGCCGTGCAGGACTCGCTCGACCGCACGCGGGGCGGCTCCATCACCCGCTGCGAGGGTCTCGCGCTCGACGTCGGCCTGACGAACGTGCGCTTCCCCGGGCCGAAGCAGTTCGCCGACGGCGTGCGCGACACGCGCTTCCGCTGCACGCTCGACTGCGCGTACGAGCTCCGCGCGACCCGCACGACGACCGGCACCGTGGCGGCCACGGTCCGCGGCTACGCGCGCTACGGGCGCACGACCGTCGCCTCGCTCACGGGACGGAAACTCGGCACTGCCCCCGTGCGGCTGTCGCTCACGGTCACGCAGGCCGTGAACCCGGGGGCCTCGGCGACGCGGCAGAGCGGCGAGCTGCAGCCTCGGTGACTCAGAGCGCAGCGATCGAGTAGACGAGCAGCACCTGCTGCCCGTCCTGACGGGCGGACTCGAGCCGCACCCGGCTGGAGGTCAGTCGCCGGGGCAGAAGTGGCGCCCCAGCGCCGAGGAACACCGGCTGCATGCCGAGCAGGACCTCGTCGAGGAGGCCGGCGTCCGCAAAGGCGCCGACGAGCTCGCCGCCGCCGACGAGCCACACGTTCCGGCCGTCGGCCGCGTCCACGGTCTCGGCGTGAACGGGCGCGACGTCGCCCTCGACGAAGCGGATGTCCGCCTCCGGCACCCGCGGCAGCCGGCGGTGAGTGAACACCCACGTCGGCGTCGAGCCGTACCACTCGCGCCATTTGCCCGGACGCTGGTCGAGCCGCTCGTGCGCGTACACCCACTCGTACGTCGTCGCGCCCATCACCATCGCCCCGACGTCGGCGAAGAACACGCGGAACCCTTCGGCGCCGCTGCCGCCGTCGCGCGGGACCTCGAACAGCCAGTCCAGCGAGTTCTCCGGGTCCGCGATGAACCCGTCGACGCTCGTCGCAGTGAAGTACTGGGTCTTGGTCATGCCCGCATCGTCGCGCATTCCCTACGTACCATTCGGGCGTATGGCCGAGAGCGGCGGGTACGAGCGCATCGAGGGCTCCGGTGTAGGGCAGTACGTCGCATACCGCTTCTTCCGGGTCGACCCGGCGTGGCGCCGTCTTCCGATCGAGGAGCGCGCCGCCGCAAAGGACGCCTTCGCCGAAGTGGTCGACGACTTCGCCGGCCGGATGGAAGGGCTCCGCACGTACTCGACGACAGGCGTCAGGCCCGAGGCCGACTTCTTCCTCTGGACGATCACGGAGCGCTACGACGACCTCCTCGAGCTCGGGGCGGCGCTCAACGGGACGCCGCTCGCCGGCTGGCTGGAGACGCCGTACTCGTACCTCGGCACGACGAAACCGTCCGTCTACACGGACAAGAAGCGTGTCCGCCAGGGGCGTGTCGCGCCGCGCAACGCGCCGTACCTGGTCGTGTATCCGTTCGTGAAGCTGCGCCCGTGGTACTTCCTGACATTCGCGGAGCGGGCGGCCGCGATGCGCGAGCACGCCGAGGTCGGCGGCACGTTCGTCACCGTGACGAACCATACGACGTACTCGTTCGGGATCGACGACCAGGAGTTCATCCCCGCGTTCGAGACCGAGGAGCCGGCCGACTTCATGCACCTGATGATGACCCTGCGCGAGACGGAGGCGTCGCGGTGGACCGAGCGCGACACCCCCATCTTCGTCGGCAAGCTCGTCGACGTCCGCACGGCGCTCGACGCTCTCGACGGTGCGGCGACCGAGATCCCGAGCGCCGAGGCGCTCTACACCGCTCCAGACGGCACCCGCTACCCGTCTCCGGCACGCTGAGTCGTCAGCTGTACCGGTGCTCTCGGCGCCAGACGCGCCAGATCGCCCACGCACAACAGGCGATCACGCCGAAGAAGGCAATCGCGTCGGCGCCGCTCGGGCCCAGGCCGATGAGGGCACCGATCGCGACGACGGCCAGCACGATCGCGGCGTAGAAGGTGCGGCGCGAGAGGTCGCCCCACGCCTCGATGTCCGAGCGGCGCTCGCGCCAGAGCAGGAAGAGGAAGAAGGCGATCGCGAGGAAGAAGGCGATCCGCATCAGCGCGCCGGCGGTCACGAGCACGCTCTCGAGCGACAGCGCGACGATCACAGCGGAGACGATCGCGATGAGCGCGAGCCCGCGGACGAACCGGTTCTCCCAGAGATTCCTCATGCCGGGCCGGTCATGTACGCACGGATGGCGAGCGCGCCGGCGACGCCGGTCGTCGCGGCGAACCAGAGGAGGCGCCTCGGCCCTGCCTCCGGCGCGTAGAACCAGGGCACGAGCGCCGCGCCGAGCGCCATCGTCCCGTACGCGTAGTGCAGCTCGTCACCCGCGCGGTGGTTGTCCGCGAGGAGCAGCAGCCCGATCGCGACCTGCGCGACGAGGAGCGTCTGCGCCAGTGAGAGCAGGTGCGTCGTCACGCTGCCTGCGCCTCGGCCGCGCCAGTAGAGGTAGCCGCCGCTGAATGCGGCGATCGAGCAGACCGCGATCACCGCCCCCCCGACCCACGGATGGATCCCCGCCACGCGGCGAGCGTAGCGGAGCGTCCGGGCGCCCACTCACGGCGTGTGCTGCTCGACGTACTTCTTGCACTCCGTCTCGTCGGAGAACTGCGCGTAATTCCTCCAACCGCCGTTCTCGCAGTCCTCGAGCGTGGTCGGGTACGACAACCCGGGCGATGGCGGGGGAACGAACGGCGCCTGCGAAGACGGCTGGTCCGGCGAGTCGAAGCGGCCTCGAATTGCCGCGACGAGGAACAGCACCGCGATCAGGCACGCCACGGCGATCGCCGCGATGATCACCGCGTACTCCGCGAGCGCCTGGCCGGACGACGCCCCGGCCGCGCGTGTCTCAGATGACGGGCGGCGGAACGGGATCCGGCTCATCGGGCGGCTCCGGATCGGGCACAGGAAGCGGATCGGGCCCGGGGATCGGAGGGCTCGGCGAGGGCGGCAAGGGCGTCTCGGTCGCCATTCTCAGGAAATGCCCTTCTTGCGGAGACGGCAAACGTCCCCGGCTGCGGCGCACCACGTCCGGACACGCTCGCACGAGCTAAGGCGATGCCACTCGACGAAACGGAGGCGACCTCGGCGGTCGAAGAGGGAAGCCGGGTTCGGACTTCACGCTCGCGTCGGTCGCCGGACTCGGTGACTCTGTCGTCAGTCGAGGGAACGCCGGACTCGCGTGTTGCACTCGTGACAAGCGTCTGGAAGGGTTGGCCGCACATCGTCGCGCCAAGGGGGAACGGAAATGAGGATTCGTCGTCCTACGTCTCTTGTCGTGATCGCTGTCGCCGCGGTGTCGCTGGCGAGCATCGCCGCCGGCGCCGTCGCCGCTGAGACGCCATTCAAAGGCACCGTCGACGCGGACGAGACGGTCATGCCCTCCCCTCCGACCGCCTCACTCACTCGGGACGGCGCAGGCACCGCTACGTACCTCGGCAGTTACACGGAACACATCGTGATGACGATCAACCTTCCGACCCTGTCATCTACGGGAGCCGCAATCTTCACGGCGGCAAACGGCGACACCCTGACCGCCACCGTCGCTGGACAGGCGACCCGGACCGGTCCCACCACGCTGTCGATCGTCGAGGTCTACACCGTCACGGGCGGAACGGGACGCTTCGCTGACGCGACCGGCACCTTCACGCTGAATAGCACCGTGGATCAGACAACGGGCGTTAGCAGCGGGACGTTCAGCGGAGCGGTCGACCACTAAGCCGTCCGACTTCCCCGCGTTCGAGGGTGGACCTCGTCGCATTGGACCTGGGCGTCGCGTGGCCGGCCTCGACGAGTTGCACGGCACGCAGCAGCCCCTGTCGCTTCGCGAGCGGTGCGCCGCCGCTGGCGTCAAGCTCCTCGATCGTCTCGACGACCTTCGTCGCGCTCCGCCACCGACTGGATACGCTCGACTTGTTCACGTGGTGACACGAACCGATCGCCGTCACGGTCACCGACCCGTGAGACACGGACGACGCCGACGGCCCGACGAACGGAGGCCCCCTTGCCCGTCGATGAAGGCTCTCCCGCACCGGACTTCACGCTCACCTCTGATGCCGGCACCGACATCACGCTCTCCTCGCTAAGGGGAACGCCGGTCGTCCTGTACTTCTATCCCAAGGACGACACGCCCGGGTGCACGGCGCAGGCGTGCGGGATCCGGGATGCGTGGTCGAAGTTCGAGGCCGCGGGCGCCGTCGTCCTCGGCGTCAGCCCCGACGGCGAGGCGTCGCACGCGAAGTTCAAGGAGAAGTACGGCCTTCCCTTCACGCTGCTCGCGGACACGGATCACGAGGTCGCCGAGGAGTACGGCGTGTGGGGCGAGAAGTCGTACGCGGGAAAGACGTACATGGGCGTCAGCCGGTCGACTTTCGTGATCGGCGAGGACGGCAACGTCACGAAGGCGTTCTACGACGTGAAGCCCGACGAGCACGCCGACCAGGTGCTGGAGGCGCTCGAGACGGGCGGCTGACCCGTATCCCGGCGCGGCTACACTGGTCGTCCCCGCGGATGTGGCGGAATTGGTAGACGCGCACGGTTCAGGTCCGTGTGCCCGTAAGGGCGTGGAGGTTCAAGTCCTCTCATCCGCATAGCGCAGACCGAGCGCCGACTCCGCGCGCCGGCCCGCGTCTCAATCACCCGTGACGCGCGCGCTCCCCTTCCTCGCCGTCCTCGCCGCAGCAGCGGCCGTCGCAGCCTTGGGCACGGACCGAGCGGCCCGCCCACGCCCGTCGTCGGCGACCCAGGTCGTCGTCGAGCTGACAGCACCTCCGCTCGCTCGCGCACACGGCGCAGGCGGCCTGCGCCGGATAGAGGACCAGCAGCGCCTTTTCGTCACGGCGCTCCACCGTTCGGTGCCGAGTGCGGTGGTCCACTGGCGCTACCGCCTCGTCACGAACGGCCTCGCCATCGTGCTCCCGCCGGGCGACGTGCCACGGCTGCGGACGCTTCCCTCGGTACGGCAGGTGTTCGCGAACGCCACCTACCACATGCTCGCCGGCCCCGACGCGGCGACGATCCGAGCGCGCGAGCTGCCAGGCGCTCCCCTCGGGAGCGCGGGCGCAGGAATCAAGATCGGGATCATCGACGACGGCGTCGACCAGCGACATCCGTTCTTCGACCCCGCCGGGTACACGATGCCCGACGGCTTCCCGAAGGGCCAGTCGGCCTACACGACCGCGAAGGTGGTCGTCGCCCGCGCGTTCGCGCCGCCCGGAGCGACGTGGCGGTACGCCGACAAGCCATTCGACCCCGAGGAGTCGGGTCATGCCACCCATGTGGCGGGGATCGCGGCCGGAAACGCGAACACGCTCGCGAACGGCCTGCGGGTCAGCGGCATCGCACCGCGGGCCTACATCGGCAACTACAAGGCGCTGACGATCCCGACGGAGTCCGGGCTCGGGCTCAACGGCAACGCGCCCGAGATCGTCGCGGCGATCGAGGCCGCGGTCGCCGACGGCATGGACGTGATCAACCTCTCGCTCGGCGAGCCCGAGATCGAGCCGTCGCGCGACCTCGTCGCGCGCGCTCTCGACGCGGCTGCCGCCGCGGGCGTCGTTCCGGTGGTGGCCGCGGGCAACGACTTCGACGACTTCGGGCACGGGTCCCTCGGATCGCCCGGAAGCGCCGCGGCGGCGATCACAGTGGGCGCCACCACGTCGGGCGCGTCGCCGTCGATGGCGGACTTCTCCTCGGCCGGGCCGACACCGATCTCGCTGCGGCTCAAGCCCGACGTCGTCGCGCCGGGTACCTCGATCCTCTCCGCACGGCCCGACGGGTGGCAGCTCTCGTCGGGGACGAGCATGGCGGCGCCACACGTCTCGGGCGCGGTCGCGCTGCTCCTGCAGCGCCACCCCGGCTGGAGCCCGGCGCAGGTGAAGGCGGCGCTGACGGCGACCGCGCGACCGCTCGGAGCCGACGGGACGGTGGGACCGACGCGCGCGGGCGCGGGACTCGTCGACGTGGCCGCCGCCGACGACCCCCTCGTCCGGGCGACGCCGACGGGCGTCTCGTTCGCACTCGTCCACGCCGGGACGACGGTCACGCGGGCGGTGGCGATCGACGACGCCGGCGGCGGCCCCGCTCCCTGGGCGGCCTCCGTCGAGTCGGACGGCGCTCCGAGCGGGACGCGCGTCACGGTGACGCCGACCGTCAGCGCCCCCGGGACGATCGCGCTCACCCTCGATGCGGGCACCACGGACGGCGAGGTCGCGGGGGACGTGCTCCTACGCCGCGACGGCGTCACGCGGCGCGTCCCGTTCTGGGGACGCGTGACCGCGCCGAAGCTCGACACCACGGGCGCCCGCACGCTGCCCGGCCCCGGCGTCTACACGGGCGACACGCGCGGCCGTCCCGCGCTCGTGGACGCCTACCGCTACCCCGAGGTCCCCCGTAGCGGCCCGGTGTCGGCCCGGCTCACGGGCCCCGAGCAGGTCTTCCGCGTTCGCGTCGGGCCAGGTGTCGCGAACTTCGGGGTGGTGGTGATCCGGCGCGGCCCCGGCTCGCGGGTCGAGCCGCGGGTCGTTCGCAGCGGCGACGAGAACAGGCTCACCGGGTACTCGGCGCTGCCGCTCGACCAGAACCCCTACGTCGAGGAGTTCGGCGGCGCCGTGCCTGCGGCCGGCGCCCTCCGCCCTGCTGCGGGCGTCTACGACATCGTGTTCGACAGCGCGACGAGGGCGGGAGCCGGAACGTTCCGGTTCCGCCTCTGGATCGACGACGGCACCCCGCCGAAGGCGAAGCTCGCACGCCGGACGTTCCTGAGAGGCGACCCGATCAGGCTGCGGGTCAGCGACTCGGGATCCGGCGTCGACGTCCGGTCGCTCGAGGCGACGCTCGACGGGAAGGCGGCCCGCGCGCGGCTGGTCGGGACGGAGATCCGGATCCCGACCGGCGGCCTCGCCGCCGGGCGACATCGGCTGCGCGTGAGCGTAGCGGACTACCAGGAAACGCGGAACAACGAGAACGTCACCCGCATCCTCCCGAACACGCGCGTCGTGAGCACCGTGGTGACGGTCAGAGCGCGGTAGACCGCCCGCTCAGCGCTTGGAGCGGGGCTCTTCGATCGTCGGCAGCGCGTCGAGGTCGCGCTGGACGCTCTCGACGAAGTCCTCGTCCTCGGTCACGACGCGAAGTCTCGCCTTGCGCCGCTCGCGCTCGCGGCGCCGCCGTGCGTCGGCGCCCACGACGCCCGACACCCTCGGCCACTCCGCGGCGACGACGACGAGGACGCCGAGGGCGAGCAGGACGATCCACGGCCAGCTCACGGCACGGATTCTACGCGACCGGGCGAGCCAAGGCGGTGCGCGCGGTCTCGACGCGCTCGCGGGCCGCGCAGCCGTCGAGATGGTCGTTGACCAGCCCCATCGCCTGCATGAACGCGTACACGGTGGTCGGGCCGACGAACGTCCAGCCACGTCGCTTGAGCTCCTTCGCGAGCGCGCGCGACGCGTCGGTCTGCGCGAGCTCACGCAACGCCTCGTGCGTCATCCGCGCGGGTCGCGCCGCCGTGTCCGGCTCGAAGCCCCAGACGAACGCCGCGAGCGAGCCCTCCGCCTCGACGAGCTCGAGCGCGCGACGCGCGTTGTTGACCGTCGACTCGATCTTGCCCCGGTGCCGGACGATCGAGGCGTCCCCGAGGAGCCGGTCCACGTCTCGTTCGCCGAATCGCGCGACCGTCCGGAAGTCGAACCCCGCGAACGCATGCCGGAAGGCGTCCCTTTTACGGAGGATCGTGAGCCACGACAGCCCCGCCTGGAAGCCCTCGAGCGCGAGCTTCTCGAACAGGCGCACGTCGTCGGTGACGGGCATCCCCCACTCGTCGTCGTGGTACGCACGGTAGGCGGGGTCGCTGCCGCCTCCCCACCAGCAGCGCGTGACGCCGTCCTCGTTCCGGACGAGCCCATCGGCGAGGCTCACCGTACGACGATCTCCATCGGCAACTCCGCGAGCGGCACTCCGCCGGCGGCGGTGACGAGCCACGTGTCCTGCATGTAGAGGCAGTCCTCGCCGTTCGCCGCGATGGCATGAGGGTGCATCGAGAGAACCATGTTCTCGCGCAGCTCCGTCTCGACGCCCTCGCCCACCTTGGGGAACTCGATCATCGTCATCCCGATCGAATGGCCGGTGACGTGGCCGAGGTGGTAGCCGCGCTCCGAGAAGCCCTTCGAGACGGCCGTGTGCACGTCGTGGCAGGTCGCGCCGGCGCGGATCATGGTCTTCGCCGCCTCGTAGTACTCCACGTACGCCTCGGCCATCGCCTTCGTGTCGTCCGACAGAGGCGTGCCCTCGGCTGCCACGGCGCGGGACACCTCGACCCAGTGCATCCCGGGGCCGGCGACCTCGAGCGACGGGAGGACGAAGTCGCCGAGCACCTCCTCCTTGCGCGCGATCTTGAACTCCGGCAGCGCGACGCCCGAGCGGCCCGGGGCCGTGAGCACCATGTTCATCGTCAGCCGGCCGCAGCCCTCGGAGATGAAGTACTCCTCCGCGATCGCCATCACCTCGGCGGCCGTCCGCCCGGGCGCGTAGGCGTCGGCCCAGATCTCGAAGCCTCTCCGGTTGATCCGGACCGAGTCGCGGACGCTCTCCAGCTCGGCGTCGCTCTTCACGGCGCGCGCGAGGTCGAACTCCACGTCGAACGGCACCACGTCGAACGCCTCGAGCTCGCGGTAGTCGCGCACGGTCATCACGTAGTCGAGCCCGAAGACGCCGATCCGCCGCCAGCCCGCAGCCCGCGCGTGCGCGGCGATCGCCGCCCCCGGATGCGGATCGAAGCGCTGCTCCACGAGCGACGTCGCGTGCTCGCCCACGTAACGCGCCTCCGAGGGGAAGAGGACGAACGGGTCGCCGTCCGCGGGGACGACCACGTACGCGTAGCGGTGGACGATCTGGAACCCCGAGAGGTACGTCACCGCCCCCTCGAAGCCGGAGTACTCGCTTCCGGCGACGACGAGCCCGTCGAGGTCCGCCGCGGCCATCGCCTCGCGGACGTTGACGTAGCGCCGGTCGAGCTCGGCGGAGAGCGTCGTGCGGTCTAGGACTGTTCCCATGAGGCCTCTACCCCCTTGATCAACGCGGTGATGGTGTCGTGGAGCGGCGTCGGCACACCGAGCTCGCGCCCGAAGCGCGCGATGCCGCCGTTCAGGTAGTCGATCTCGGTCGGCCGGCGCGCCTCGACGTCCTGGAGCATCGACGCCTTGTGCCCGTAGGCGACATCGGGGCGCGCGGCGTGGTCGATGAGCTCCTCCGGGTCGGCGTCGAGCGTGATCCCCTGCGCGGCGGCGACGGCCTTGCCCTCGTCGACGAGGCCGGAAACGAGCGAACGCAGGTCGGGGCGCTCGCACACGCGACCGTGCGTGAGGCCGGTGAGCGCGCCCATCGGGTTCGTGGCCGCGTTGAAGATCACCTTCCGCCACTGACCCGGGCGGGCGTCCGCGACGGCGGTCGCCGGCATCCCTGCGCGGGTGCACGCGTCCGCGAGCGGCTCGATCGCCGCGAGCGCGAGCGGGCGCGGCTCGAACGGGCCGAACGTCGTATCGCCCTTGACGTCCCACTGCACGACTCCCGGCTCGAGCAGCTTTCCGGCCGGGAACGTCGTGCCACGAATCACGCGTCCGACGTGCTCGGCGAGCGTCTCCTCGTTGCCGACGCCGTTCATGACCGTCGCGACCGCTCCCTCGGCGAAGGCGTGGGCCGTGGCGGAGATGGCCGAAGCGGCGTGCATGGCCTTGGTGGCTACGATCCCGAAGTCGCAGGGCGGCAGCTCCGCAGGGTCGCTCGTCGCGTTCGGATGCCCGACGACCTCGCCGGCCCCAACGAGTTGCAATCCGTTCGATTTGATCGCGTCTACGTGCGCATTGTTCAGATCGAATGCCCAGACCTCCACGTCCTCGAGGGTCGCCAGGTTCGCGGCGAAGAGCGAGCCCACCGCGCCGCACCCCACCACGCAGATCCTCATGCGGCTCTCTCCTTCGCAGGTCGTGGTCGCAGAAGCCGTCCGACGCGGACCTCGCGCCCGCCGGTGATGCCGTCGGGCCGGAGAATGAGGACGAGCGCCATCAGCGCGCCGACGACGATCGTGCGGCTCCCCGCCGGGAGGTCGATGCCACCGAGGCCGTTCTCGGCCTCCGCCAGCACGGAGTCGAGCCCCGACACGGCAAGCGCGCCGACGACGGCGCCCCACAGGCTCGTCATTCCCCCGATCACGAGCATCGCGAGCGTGATGAACGTCAGGTCGAGATAGACCGCGTCGACGCTGATCGGGAGGAAGTGGACATAGAGCCCGCCGGCGAACCCGGCGAGCGCACCGGACAGCGCGAACGCGATCAGCCGCTGCCGGTAGACGGAGATGCCGACGGCGCGCGCCGCCGGAGCGTCGTCGCGTGCGGCACGCAGCTGACGCCCGAAACGGCTCACCTGGTACGCGAAGGCGACGACGATCGCGACGACGGCGCCGATCGCCGCCTGCTGCAGATCCGTCGTCTCGGGGACGGACGAGAAGACGTTGAGACCGGGCCCGATCTTCTCGTAGTAGCGGAGGATGTTGTTCGTGATCTCGAGCACCGCGAACGTCGCGATGCCCGCCGCGAGGCCCGACAGCCGCATCAGCGGCAGTCCCGCGACGAGCGCGAAGACGCCGCCCACGAGCGCGGCGAGCAGAAGCGACGGCACGTTCCCGACCGTCGTGTCCCCGAGGAACCCGAAGAGGGACGGCATCGTCGCGGGCTTCTCCTCGACGGGCACCGAGAGCACCCCTGCCGTCCAGGCACCGACCGCGACGAAGCTCATGTGGCCGAAGGACAGGACGCCCGAGTTGCCGACGAACACGTAGAGCGCGACGACCATCGACACCGACACGAGCGCGTTGATGAAGTAGATCTCGGTCGAGCGCTCGAAGAAGGTGCCGACGAGGCCGGTCGCGACGACGAGAGCCACCGGGAACGCGAGCGGCACGGTCGTGCGGACGCGCCTCATACGCGCTCCACCGGTCCGCCACCCCGCGTGAAGAGGCCAGCCGGCCGGACGAGCAGCGTGAGGATGACGAGCCCGAAGAGGAACGACGGCAGATACTGGCTCTGCTCGGTCGGCAGCGCGCCGCCGAGCAGACCCGACGCGTAGCCGATGGCGAACCCGCCCAGAGTCGCCGAGAGCAGCTTGTTCATGCCGCCGACCACGACGCCGGCGAGAACGACGATCGTCTCGCGAAGGGCGAACGTCGAGGTGACGAGCGGCTGCTGGACGGTGAGCATCACGGCGACGATCGCGGCGAGGACGCCGGAGATGAGGACGGCCGAGGCGATCACGCGATTCGCACGGACGCCGAGCAGCCGCGCGGTCTGGAAGTCCATCGCCGCCGCGCGCATCTGCAGGCCGACAGTCGTCCGCCCGAGGAACAGCATGAGCGCCAGCAGACAGACCGCGGCGGTGACGATCGCGACCACTGTGATCTTCCTGACGTCCGTACCGAAGATCACCCACGGCAGGTTGAGCCGCGCGAGCGACGCAGCGGGCTCGCCGAGTGTGTCGTCGCGCTGGTCGAGGACGAGCGCGATCGCCTGCAGGAGGAATGCGACCGCGAACGTCGCGACGAGCATCGTCGCCGCCGACTGCGTGCGGAGCGGCCGGAAGACGACGCGCTCCATTGCCATCGAGAGCGCGATCACGACCGCGAAGCAGAGGACGACGCCGGCCCACACCGGCCAGTCGCGGTCGGAGGCGAACGCGAGCGCGAACGCCCCCGCCATCACGAGCTGGCCGTAGGCGAAGTTGACGAGCCGCAGCACGCCGAAGACGAGGCCGATCCCGACGGCCATCAGCGCGTAGACGGCCCCGATCCCGATTGCGTCGACCTGCACCTGCGGCTCTACCGCGGAGCGCAGGAAGTCGGTCAGGCCGCTGGCGACGACACCGTTCACGAGAGGTAGGCGTGGATCATGCGCTCGGTGTCGGCGGCGTCGTCGGGTGTGAGGGTGAGGCGAATCTCGCCGTTCGCGAGGACGAGCGACCGGTCCGCGAGCGCGACGGTCCGTTGCGCACGCTGCTCGACGAGGAGCACGGCGAGCCCCTGGTCGCGGATCGCCGCGAGCGCGTCGAAGACCGCGTCGGTCACGGTCGGCGAGAGGCCGAGCGACGGCTCGTCCAGGAGCAGGACGTCGGGCGCCGCGACGAGCGCCCGG
Source organism: Gaiella sp. (assembly GCA_036265415.1). Classification (GTDB taxonomy): domain Bacteria; phylum Actinomycetota; class Thermoleophilia; order Gaiellales; family Gaiellaceae; genus Gaiella. The sequence continues at coordinate 9,785 of DATAPC010000066.1, read as the reverse complement.
GCGATCGCGAGCTGCTGCTGCTGCCCTCCGGAGAGCGCGCCCGCGTGGCGCGAGCGGAACTCGCGGACGACGGGGAAGAGCTCGCAGACGCGCTCGACGTCCTCCGCCGCCCCCTCCGCCGAGCGTCGCGCGCTGAGCCCGAGCTGCAGGTTCTCCTCGACCGTCAGCTCGCCGAAGATCCGACGCCCCTCGGGCACGAGCGCGATCCCGCTCCGCGCGACGGCCTCCGGGGACCTACCGCGAAGCGACCGCTCGCCGAGGCGGAGGTCGCCGTCCGTGATCCGGACGAGGCCCATGATCGCGTGGAGCGTCGACGACTTGCCCGCGCCGTTCGGGCCGATCAGTCCGACGATCTCCCCCGGCCCGACCTCGAACGAGATGTCGCGGACCGCGGCGACCGATCCGTAGCGCACCTCGAGGCCGGAGACGACGAGCGTCGGGCGGCTCACGACAGATCCTCGTGGACGGCGCTCTCGCCGAGGTAGGCGGCGGCGACGTCGAGGTTGGAGCGGATCTCCGCCGGCGTGCCCGCAGCGAGGGTCCTCCCCTGGTCGAGAACCTCGATCCGGTCGCAGACGTCCATGATCAGGGCCATGTTGTGGTCGATCAGGAGCACGCCCGCCCCGTGGTCGTCGCGGACGGAGCGAACGACCGCGGCGAACTCCGGCACCTCCGCCTCCGGGAGCCCCGCGGCGGGCTCGTCCATGAGGACGAAGCTCGGCCGGGTCGCGAGCGCGCGCGCGACACCGAGTCGCCGCTCGTGCCCGTGCGCGAGCGATCCGGCGGGCGCCTCGGCGTCGCCTGCGAGACCGAGGAGATCGAGGAGCTCGTCCGCCGTGGCACGGGCCCCGGCCGGGGAGCCGCCGGCGCCGAGCGCCGCCACCTCGACGTTCTCGCGGACCGAGAGCGAGCGGAAGGGATGGCTGTGCTGGAACGTCCTCGCGAGACCGTGGCGGCCGCGCCTGCTCGCACTCCACCGGGTGACGTCTCTGCCCTCAAGCTCGACCGTCCCGGAGCTCGGCCGGTCGAAGCCGGTGAGGAGGTTGACGAGCGTCGACTTGCCGGCGCCGTTCGGGCCGATCAGGCCGACGACCTCGTTCCGGTGGAGCTCGAGCGAGACCTCGCGGACCGCGGCGACGCCGTCGAACGAACGGGAGAGAGCGGCGGCCCGAAGTGTCCCTCCGGGCCGCCGCTCCTCCTGCGGCTGCTCTTCCGCGCCGATCGTCGCCGTCCCGGTCAGATCTTCGGGACGACCTTCGCGACCACGGCGCCGATGCGCTTGCCCTTGTTGTCCTGGATCTGGATCACGCGGTACTGGCGGCCGAACACGGTGTGCAGGCTCGGAGAGAAGCTGACGAGCCCCGAGAGCGTCGGGACCTTTCTGAACTTCTCCATCGTCGCCGCGAGCCGGGCCCCGTTCGTCGAGCCGCCCGACCGGCGGATCGCGGTGGCGACGCCGTCGATCGCGGCAGAGCCCGTCACGAAGCCCCCGGTTCCTGCCTTGAGGGTCTTCGCGAGCTGGTTGATCGCCGGCACGGGGTCGTCGCCGAAGATCGAGGCGAACGTGACGAAGTAGTAGTTCGTCACCTGCGGCTCCTTCGTGACCCAGTAGACCCCGTCACCGGCCCACGAGTTGAGCACCGGCGTGTTGTTCCCGAGCGTCCGCAGCCCGGAGATCAGCTGCGGGAGCGCACCGAACGCGCCCGCCGTCGCCGTCACGATCACGTCTGCCTTCTTGCCGTTCAGCCGTGTGACGGCGTTCGTGACGTTCGTCGAGCCGAGCGACTGGTAGGTCTCCTCGTCGACGATCTTCCCGCCGAGCTGCGTGAACCGCGCCTTGAACGCCTCGACGACGTCCTTGAAGTACACGATCACGGTGTCCGTCGCGAGGCTCGCCGACTTCCATCCCTTGCTCCAGGCGTACTGCGCCATGGCAGAGCCCTCGTCCTGGGCGACGTTGCCGAACGAGAACGCGAGCCGGCCCTTCGCTCCGAAGCGCTTCGGGCCCATCTGATCGGTGCCGATGCACGGCGCCACTGCGAGCACGCCGCGGTTGATCGCCTCCTGGACGACCGGCGCCGCGAAGTCGACGTCGCACGTCGTGAAGATCACGTTCGCGCCCTGCGAGAGCAGCTTTGCGGCGCACGCGCGGGCGATCGCGGGCTTGTTGCCCTGGGTGTTGCAGGTCGCGATCCGCAGCGGGCGACCGTTGACGCCGCCCTTCGCGTTGACCTGCTTGACACGGATCTGCGCTGCTGCGAGCGCGGGCCCGTCGAACGGCGCCATCGCGCCGTTGCCGTCGTATGCCCACCCGATCACGATCGGGGCCCTCGCCGCAGACGCGGTCGCGGCGACGACCGCCACGACCACGGCGAGCGTTGCGACTAGCGCCGCGAACGCTCCTGTCTTCCTTCGTGTCATCACGCCTCCTGGTGCGCTCGACGATGTGACTCCGGTTCTCGCCACGACTCCTCCTTGGCCTTGACGAGGCGGTACAGCGCCGTGTGCAGGGGCACCGGCACTCCATGCCTGCCGGCCTCGCGGACGAGCGAGCCGGTGATGAGGTCGATCTCCGTCGGCCTCCTCAGTTCGACGTCCTCGAGCATCGACGGATAGTGCGCCGAGCCCCTGCGGGTGGCGAGGACGTTCATCTCCCAGGGATCCTCGTACAGCTCGATCCCCGCGGCCTCCGCGACCGCCCTCCCCTCGTCCACGAGGTCGTGGACGAGGTGGCCGAGGTCGGTTGCCTCCTGCTCGTCCGCGAAGTGGGAGTCGTGCCGCAGACCGGTCAGGGCCGCCACGGAGTTGACGGTCGCGTTGAAGATGAGCTTCGACCACTGCGCGGGCCGCAGATCGGCGAACACCTCCGCCTTGAGTCCCGAGCTCCGGATGAGCTCGCCGGCCTCCTCGACCCGTTCGAGGGGCGTGTCCTCATAGGGCCCCATCCACGTGGCCGTGTCGAGGATGTACTCGACCTCCGTATCCGCGTGCTTCGTCCCGGACATGAACGTCACCGCCGAGACGAGCGGCCACTCGCCGTGCGCACGGACGACCTCCTCCGCGCCGAGCCCGTTGAGCGTCGTCATCAGCGTCGCCTCGGGGAAGCGTCCCTCGAGGGACGCTGCCGCCTCCTCGAGGCCGTTGGCCTTCGTCGCGACGATCCCGAGGTCGAACGGCTCGAGCTCCTCGGGGTCGGACGCCGCCGTGATGTCGGCGTGGAGGTCGCTGCGCCCGGTCACCCGGAGGCCGTCGCGGTTGAGCGCGTCCGCATGCTCGCGCCGGCGCGTCAGGACCGCGACGTCGGCCACCTGCGCGAGGTGGCCGGCGAAGAGGCTCCCGATCACCCCCGCCCCGATCACGCAGACCCGCTGGATCACGCCACCTGCGCGACGTCGACCGTCGTGGCGCGGACCCGCGGGATCACGGCGGCCGCAAACAGCTCCTGGTTCTTGATCGCCATCCAGTGCGGCGCCCCGCCGGCATTGACGGTGATCCCGATCTCGGAGATGCCGGGGCAGACCCGCCGGGTCTCCTCGATCCGCTCGACGACGTCGTCCGGCGTCCCGACCCAGACGTAGTCCTCCTCGACGAGCTGCTCGAACGGCACCTCCGCGAGCTGCTCCATGATCCCCGACGCGTAGAAGCCGTAGCCGGCCTTCCCGAGCGCCTCGGCGTCCGGCTTGTCGTGCTCGAGGAGCGGCGAGCTGTTCCCGTAGATGAACCTCGTCGTCCAGTCGCGCGCCTCGCGCATCGCGGTGTCGCGATCCTCGTCGAGATGGCACGCGTGGATCCAGACGATGTCGGGCTCGTTGCCGTGCTCGGCGCACTTGGCGCGGTAGAGGTCCATCTGGGCCTCGAGCGCCTTGTACGGCAGGAGCGGAGGGACGGCGACGCCCCAGCCGTGCTCCGCCGCGAGCTCGTACGTGCGGTCGGACGTGCCGCCGAGGAAGATCCGGAAGCTCCGCCGCGGGAACGGGACGATGTGCGAGTCGGCGACCTCGTAGTACTCGCCCTTGTGCGAGAAGCGCTCGTTGCCGAGCGCGGTGAACAGGAGGTCGACGGCCTCCTCGTACTTCGGCCGCGCGTGCTCGTCGAGCGGCACGCCCGCGCGCTCGGGGATCCAACCGTGGCCGCGCCCCACGCCCCACTCGTAGCGCCCGCCCGTCAGGATGTCCGTGACGGCGATCTCCGAGGCGAGCACGATCGGGTTGTGGTACGGCAGGGCGTGCAGCATCGTGCGAAAGTTGATGCGGCGCGTCCGCTGGGCCGCCGCCGCGAACAGCGCGGTCGGGTGCGCCGACACGGAGAACTTCGGGAAGAAGAAGTGCTCGATCGACGCGTAGCAGTCGTACCCGAGCCGGTCGGCATTCTCGATCTGCTCCAGCACTTCCGCGTACAGCTGCTCGGCGCTCTTCCCCTCGTGGAGCTGCATCTCCGTGTACAGGCTGAACCGCATCAAGCGCCCTCCTCGTGACATGTCAAGGCCTGCGGCGAGTATCCCACCGCCGTGACATGACAGTCAACGTGCCACGTGCGTTCCTGGTTTCCGGTCACGTCCCGTCCCGTGCGCAACGACGTCAGAACTCGGCTCCCTGCCAGCGGAGGTCTCGCCCGCTCACCTCGATCGCCGGAATGGAGACTGCGTCCGGGTCGGCGTCGTCGTGGACGGGCGACCAGACGCCCCACGAGCGGCGGTAGTACAGGAGCGGCGGCTCGAGCTCGGGTTGGACGCCCCCGTCCGAGACCTCGGCGACGAGGACGACGTGGTCGCCGATCTCGAGCTCGCGGACGGTCGTGCACTCGGCCCAGGCGAGGACGTCGTCGTGGAGGAGCGGCAGCCCGTCGTCCGTCGTCCGCCACGCGACGCGGGCGAACTTGTCCTCCTCCTTCGAGGCGAACAGCAGGCAGAGCTCGCTGCGTCCCGCTCCGACGAAGTTGACGACGAAGCCCTGCCGCGCCCGAAGCGCGGCGAGCGTCCGCGACGCGAGGTCGACGCACACGAGGACGGTCGGCGGGTCGGCCGAGACACTGCAGACGGCCGTCGTCGTCAGGCCCCGCGGCACGCCCTCCTCGTCGAGGGTCGTGACGATCGCGACGCCCGACGGGAAGGACGCCATCACGTCGAAGAACGCCTGGCGGTCGATCGCCACGGAGGCTCTCAGGCCGTCACGCGCTTCGCGAGCCGGCGCAGCTCGGTGTCGGTGACGAGGCGCTGCTTCTGCGTTCCGAGCCGCTTCACCGCCGCGAGCAGCTCTGCGTGGCGATCGGTGGGCACGTCGAGCCCGAGCCGCTCGAGCGCGATCCTGATCGAGTCGATCCCGCTCTTCTTGCCGAGCACGATCCCGCGCTCCGCGCCGACGAGCTCCGACGCGTACGGCTCGATCGCGGGCGGGTCGTGGAACTGCGCCGCGACCGCACCCGACTCGCGTGTGAAGAGCGCCTCGCCGGTGACCGCCTTCCAGGGCGGGAGCGGCGTCCCCGCTCGCTCCGCCACGAGGCGCGACAGCGCACGGGCGCGGGTGAGGTCGAGGCGCGTCGGTATCCCGTAGAGCGCCTCGAGCGCGAGCGCGACCTCGACGAGATCCGCGTTCCCGGCACGCTCGCCCATGCCGTTGAGCGTCCCCTGCACCCATGTCGCGCCCGCCTGGACCGCGGCGATCGCGGCGGCCGTCCCGAGCCCGAAGTCGTCGTGACCGTGCCAGTGCACGGGCACGTCGAGCCGGTCGAGCGTCCGCGACACCAGCAGGGCCGCTGCCTCGGGCGTGGCGATGCCGAGCGTGTCGACCACGACGACCTCGGCGGCACCGGCGTCGACGGCGGCCTCGTAGGCGCGATCGAAGAAGTCGAGGTCGGCGCGGGACGAGTCGACGCCGAAGAACGCGACGCGGATCCCGTGCTCCGTCGCGAACGCGACGGCCGAGCGGATCCGCTCGAGCATCGTCTCTCGGGAGACGCCGAGGGCGTCGAGCTTCCCGTCGGAGATCGGGCTCTCGATCACCGACGCCCCCACGCCGAGCTCGACGAGCACGTCGACGTCCGCCTGGACGGCGCGCGAGAAGCCCCAGACCTCCGCCCGGAGACCCGCCTCGGCGATTATCCGCACGGCCGCGAAGTCGTCGTCGGACACCCGCGGGAAGCCCGCCTCGATCCGGTCGATCCCGGCTGCGTCGAGCGCGGTGGCGATCTCGAGCTTCTCCTCGGGGGTGAGGACGACGCCGATCGTCTGCTCGCCGTCGCGAAGCGTCGTGTCGTAGAGGCCGACGGTAGCGCGCGGCTGCGGGTCGAGCGCCTGCTCGTTGATCGACCCCGTCCAGATCTTCGAGCGGTCGATCATGGCCCCCCCGCCACCGCCGCCGACCTGTTCGCCACGCCTGTCTCCAAGACGCGCGCGGCCGACGACTCCAGGTGACACATTGTCACTTGCACGTCACGCACCCGCCTGCACGCGCGCACGGGGACCGGGCCGCCGCCCGGCTCGCCACCGCTGTCCGGTCGACGCCCAGGGCCGAGGACCAAGTGACAAAATGTCACTTGCACGTCAGCGGCCCGCCCGGACGATGCCGTCGGGGAACGGGCTCAGCTTCTCCGGCCCCGACTCCGTGACGAGGAAGTTGTCCTCGACGCGCAGCCCGCCGCCGCCGTCCCAGTAGCATCCTGGCTCTATTGCAAAGACCATTCCCGCCGCGACCTCGCCCCCGCCGGCCTGGTGCGGGTAGGGCGGCTCGTGGGCGCGTGCGCCGACCCCGTGGCAGATCGGGTGGCTGGGCTGGCCGGGATAGCCGATCCGCTCGATTCCTTCCCTGATCCGCCGGTCGAGCTCCGCGAGGCTCGCACCCGGGACGCAGAACGCGACCGCGTCGTCGTAGACCTCCCGCAGTGCGACCTCGAGCTCGCGGTAGGCGTCCGTCGGCTCCCCGACGACGACGTTCTTCGTGTGGTCGGCCCAGTAGCCGTCCGCGCACACCCAGATCTCGAAGAGCGTGGGCTCGCCCTCGACGACGGGGAGGTTCGACGTCGCGGTGAAGGTCTTGATCCCGCGGCCGGCCCAGACGAGCGAGAAGCCGAGCGCGAGCTCGACCCTTCCCGCCCATCCGGTGCCCTCGCCGTGGACGAACCCGAGCCACTCCGCGGCGATCTGCGCCTCGGTCAGGCCCGGCCTGATCACGCCGACCACGTGATCCATCGCCGCCGCGGCGATCTCGTTCGCGAGCCGGATCCGCTCGATCTCCTGCTCCGTCTTCACCGCGCGCGCGGCGGCGAGCAGCGGCGTCGCGTCGACCGCGCCCGGGAACGCGTCGAACCAGGCCTTCGTATAGGTCGTCGGCTCGCCGACCATGCGGTCGGACGCCTGCGTCCCGAGCGACAGCTCGAGGCCCACCGTCCCGTGCTCGCGGGCGAGCTCCGCGGCGAGGGCCAGCGTGCGGACGACGGGCGGACGCGGGTCGTCCGCGAGATACCCGTCGACGAGCCGGACGTCGGAGGTCCAGGCCGTGCGCCACGCGTCCTCCGCGGACGCCTCGACGCAGAAGAGCGTCGGCTCGCCCTCGCGCGGGAACACGACCGCGTCCCAGCCCTTCATCCCCCAGAAGTTCGTCAGGTAGAGGACGTTGTCGGGCGCGCGCGCGACGATCGCATCGAGTCCCTCGGCCTCCATCGCGGAGCGAATGGGCTCGAGCTTGGCGTCGTCACGGGGCCAGGGCACGCCTCGATCCTAGTGTCATGTCACGGTCAGGCGTGCTCGACGCCGACGTAGTTCTCCGCGAGCGACGTCGCGGCGACCCGTGACGTGCGGAGATAGCGGAGCTGCGACTGCTGGAGCCGCAGCGTGAAGTCGTCGTCGTCCGGGGCGCGGTGGAGCATCGTCGTCATCCACCACGAGAAGTGCTCGGCACGCCACACGCGCCGCAGACAGGTTTCGGAGTAGGCGTCGAGGAGCCCCGCGTGGCCGTCGCGGTACCAGGCGACGAGTGCCTCGGCGAGCGCCGCCACGTCCCTGACCGCGAGGTTGAGGCCTTTCGCGCCCGTCGGGGGCACGATGTGCGCCGCGTCGCCGGCGAGATAGAGGCGGCCCCACTGCATCGGCTCGGCGACGAAGCTCCGCATCGGCGTGACGCCCTTCTCGAGGATCGGACCTTCCTCGAGCGACCACCCGTCCACCCCGAGGCGCTGCTGGAGCTCGTCCCAGATCCGCTCGTCGGGCCAGAGCTCGAGGTCTTCGTCCGCCGCGCACTGGAGGTAGAGCCGCGAGACCTCCGGCGAGCGCATGCTGAGCAGCGCGAACCCGCGCTCGGTGTGGGCGTAGATCAGCTCCTCGCTCGACGGCGCGACGGCGGCGAGGATGCCGAGCCAGCCGTACGGATACTCGCGGTGGAACTCGCGGAGGACGCCGTCCGGGATCGTCGGCCGCGAGATGCCGTGGAAGCCGTCGCAGCCGGCGACGACGTCGCACTCGAGCTCCTCGTCGACGCCGTCGTGGACGTATCGCACGCGCGGGCGCTCGCTCTCGAGGTCGTGGAGCGACACGTCGTCGACCTCGAAGGAGAGCGGTCGCCCGCTCTCGAGGCGCGCCGCGATCAGGTCCTTGACGACCTCGGTCTGCCCGTAGACGACGATCGTCTTCCCCGTGAGCTCGTCGAACGCGATCCGCTGGCGTTCGCGTCCCGACTGCAGCTCGACCCCCGTGTGCACGAGCCCCTCCCGGCGCATGCGCTCTCCGACGCCGACCCGCTCGAACAGGTCCGCCACGTCGTGCTCGAGCACGCCGGCGCGGATGCGCGCCTCGACGTACCCGCGGCTTCTGCTCTCGAGGACGACGGAGTCGATTCCGGCGGCGTGGAGCAGCTGCGCAAGGGTGAGCCCCGCCGGCCCGGCGCCGATGATCGCGACCTGCGTCCTGCTCACGACCCGCCGGTGCCCCGCTCGAACAGCGCCGCCTGGCCCTGCCCGACCCCGACGCACATCGTCGCGATCCCGTAGCGACCGTCGCGGCGGCGGAGCTCGTGGAGCAGCGTCACGACGAGGCGGGCGCCGCTCATCCCGAGGGGGTGTCCGATCGCGATCGCGCCGCCGTTGACGTTGATCCGTTCCTCGTCGATCCCGAGCTCGCGGACGACGGCGAGCGACTGGGACGCGAACGCCTCGTTGAGCTCGACCAGGTCGACCTGGTCGAGCTCGATCCCCGTTCGCTCCAGCAACCTGCGGACGGCGGGGATCGGGCCGATGCCCATCACCGCGGGGTCGACGCCGGCGACCGCCGAGCCGACGAACGCTCCGAGCGGCTCGACCCCGAGCGCGCGAGCGCGCTCCTCGCTCGCGACGACGAGCGCGGCGGCGCCGTCGTTGATCCCGCTGGCATTGCCCGCCGTCACGCTCCCGTCGGCGCGAAAGGCGGGTCGGAGGGAGGCGAGCTTCTCGGCCGACGTGTCGGGGCGCGGGTGCTCGTCGTGCTCGAGCTCGCCGGCCGGCACGAGCTCGTCGGCGAACCTGCCGGCCTCCTGCGCCTCGGCCCAGCGCCGCTGCGACCGCAGGGCGAACGCGTCCTGGTCCTCCCGCGAGACGCCCCAGCGCTCTGCGACGTTCTCGCCCGTCTCGCCCATCGACTCGCGCGAGTACCGCTCCTCGTAGCGCGGGTTGACGAAGCGCCAGCCGAGCGTCGTGTCGTGGACGACGCGGTCGCCGCGCGCGAACGGCGCGTCGGGCTTCGCCGTGACGAGCGGCGCGCGGGTCATCGACTCGACGCCGCCCGCGACGAAGAGGTCGCCGTCGCCGGCGATGACCGCGTGGCA
>DATAPC010000065.1:0-40965 GCA_036265415.1 Gaiella sp. | reverse complement strand
CTTGATCTCGGTGCCGCCGTACTTGGAGAAGATGATCTCGTCACCCTCCTCCACGTCCATCTTGATGTACTCCCCGTCCTCGTCACGCGGGCCGGGGCCGACGCTCAGGACCTTGCCGCGCTGCGGCTTCTCCTGCGCCGTGTCGGGCAGCACGATGCCGCTCGCCGTGGTGGACTCCTCGTCGAGGACCTCCACGATCAAACGGTCACCGAGGGGCTGCAGATTCATTCGATGTGCCTCCCTGAGAGACTGTGATGAACACTGGCACTCGCCGTAGGAGAGTGCCGACGACCTGGGTTATAGCACGTTTCGATCGCCGTGGCTGCAGTCGATCTTCGTCTTGTCGACTCAGATCTTTGAGGTCGCGCGTCACGGGCAGAATGTGGATGTGCGACGGGAGTTCTCGGCCGGCGGCGTCGTCGTCCGGCAGATGCGGGGACGCTGGTGGATGGCCGCAGTGCGGCCCCGGCGTGACGACGGTCGACCGGTGGTCTGGGCGTTGCCCAAGGGCCTCATCGACGCGGGGGAGCGCGGAGCCGAGACCGCCGTCCGGGAGGTGCAGGAGGAGACTGGTCTGCGCGCCGCCGTCGAGCAGAAGCTCGGGGACGTACGCTACGTCTACACGTGGGACGGCGAGCGGGTGTTCAAGGTCGTCTCGTTCTTCCTCCTCCGAGCGATCGGCGGCCGGATCGGCGACCTCCCGCCGGGCATGGAGATCGAGGTCGCCGCCGCGCGCTGGGTGCCGCTCGACGACGCGGGCAGCATCCTCTCGTACACGGGCGAGCGCGAGATGGCACTGAAGGCGCGCGACCTGCTCGCCGGGGGTTCCGTGTAGCCGCGCGACCCGATAGGCTCGCGCGGGGTGCCGACCTTCGCGCTGAACTTCTACTCGCCAGTAGTCGCCGATCAGCTCCGGACGGGCCGCAAGACCGCGACGATCCGGCTCGGCGACAAGTCGTCGAAGTACCGGAAGGGGATGATCGTCACCGTCCTCGTCGGCGCGCGCTACGGACAGCGCGAGAAGGTCTTCGACGCGGTGATCGACAAGGTGGAGGTCAAGTCGCTGGCCGAGCTCTCGCCGCGCGAGATCGAGCACGACAACCCGGAGATCCGCCGGCTCGACGAGTTCGTCGAGTGGCTCGCGCGCCTCTACAACCGGCCGGTGTCCGAGGGTGACACGGTCACCGTGATCCGCTTCTCGCAGATCGTCGGCACGATGTTCTAGCTCGCCACGCGGGATCCCGCAGACGCAGAATCCCGGGGCTTGATCCCCGCCTCCGGCGGGGCAGCTCCCTGAAGGCGTCGCCTTCGGCGCCGCAACGTGATCATCGCCTTCTACCGGCCCGGGCGGCGGATGGGGCCGCCGAAGAGCTCGTTCGCACGCAGCGGGGCGCCGCAGTCCTCGCACTCGACCTGGAAGGCCGACGGCAGCCGCGCGTCGCACGACGGGCAGCGGGCGACGAGCGCAGTGGCGCACTGCGGGCACGTCACCGGCCGCTCGTCCTCGTGCTCCTCGAAGTAGCGGGCGACGTGACCGCACGACGGGCACAACGCCACCCAGTCCCCGAGCGTTCGGCGACGCTCCTCCTGGATCCAGTTCCGCTTCGGCCCGACCATCTCCGAGGTGTGTTCTAGCTGGAGCGGAGATAGGCCAGCGGGGCGAGCACACGTGGGTTCCCCAGCACCTCGCGCTCTCTCGCGCCCACAGCACGTCGAGCGGACCGCGGCGGGCGACGAGCTGACGCACGACCTCCGCGTCGAGCGCCGTTCCGCCCTCCGACATTCGACGGACGGCGTCGAGAAAGTCGCGCACGTCCCGACCCGCTCCTTGGGGAGATAGCCGACCGCGCCGACGCCGTCGGCCGGCAGCTCGGACGCATACGCATGCTCGACGGACTGGGAGAGGACGAGCACCGGAAATCCGGGCGAGCGGCGCCGTGCCTCGATCGCGGCGCGGAGCCCCTTGTCCCGGAACCCGGGTGGGAGGCGCCGTCCACGACTGGCAACGACCTCGTGCCCGCGCTCCTCGAGTAGCCGCACGAGCCCGTCGCCACCGGCACACAGAACGCGACCACCGCCATGACCCGCCGAGGAGTAGGAACCCGAGCTCGAGCCACGTCTCGCGGAGCAACGGACGGAGAAGAATGCTCGTCACGCGGGCAGCGGAGGCCGCCCGCGACCGGCGCAGACTGTCGCCAGCCGCCGGCCGCGGCTGCGGAGAACCGGAGTCCTCGCAGCGAGGGTCCGCCCGCCGGGAGAGTGGGTAGAGTCAGGTCCGATCGTCGCCCAGGAAGGGGAGCGTGCCCAGATGGCAGTACGCGAGGCCGAGCCGGTCGAGACGCTGCAACAGGTGAAGGAAGCGGGCCTCGACCGCGAGGACCTGCTCGGCATGTACCGCAACATGCTGATCACCCGCGCGATTGAGGAGCGCGGTCACATCCTGTACAAGCAGGGGAAGATTCCGGGGTCGTTCTACACGGGACGCGGCAACGAGGGATCCGCGGTGGGCGTTGCGACCGCCATGGGCGCGAACGACGTCGGCACGCCGCTCCAGCGCGACATGGGCGTCCACGTCACGCGCGGCGTCGAGCCCTGGCGCGTGTTCGCCCAGTACATGGGCCGCGTCGACGGGCCGACGAAGGGCCGGGACGGCAACGTCCACATGGGCGACGCGCGGCTCGGCCTCCACACGATGGTCAGCCACCTGCCGGCGATGCTGCCCGTCGCCGTGGGGATGGCGCTCGCGTTCAAGATCCGCGACGAGAAGCGGGTCGCGGTCGCCTGGTGCGGTGAGGGGGCCTCTGCGCGGGGCGACGCGCACGAGGGCATGAACCTCGCCGGCGTGCGGCGGCTGCCCGTCGTCTTCGTGATCGACAACAACCAGTGGGCCTACTCGACCCCCTCGCATCTCGAGTACGCCGTCGACCACCTCGCTGACCGAGCGGCGGGCTACGGCTTCGACGGAGTCGTGGTCGACGGCACCGACGTCCTCGCGGTGTACCGCGAGGCGAAGCGGGCGATCGAGAAGGCGCGGGAGGGCGGCGGTCCGACGCTGATCGAGTCCGTGACGCTGCGCATGGAGGGCCACGCCGTGCACGACGACGCCTTCTACGTCCCGAAGGAGCTCTTCGAGGAGTGGGCGAGGCGCGACCCGATCGAGCGGTTCCGCAGCTGGCTCAGGGACAACGCCGAGCTGACCGACGACGCGGAGGACGAGATCACCTCGGGCGTGAAGCGCCTGCTCAACGACGCGATCCAGCGCGCCGAGGATTCCCCGCTTCCCGACCCCTCGACCGTCACCGACGGCGTCTTCGCCGCGGCCGACGAGCTCGAGACCCCCCACCACCGGTAGCCGTTGATGCCGGAGAAGACGTACCTCCAGGCGATCTCGGACTCCCTGCGGCAGGAGATGCGCCGCGACCAGCGCGTCTTCGTGCTCGGAGAGGACGTCGGCGTGTACGGCGGCGCCTTCAAGGTGACGCAGGGCTTCCAGGAGGAGTTCGGCGCGAGCCGCGTGCTCGACATGCCCCTCTCGGAGACCGCGATCGTGGCCGGCGCGACCGGCGCCGCGCTGATGGGAATGCGGCCGGTCGCCGAGATGCAGTTCGCCGACTTCGTGTCCTGTGCCTGGGACCACCTCGTCACGATCGCCGCGAAGCAGCACTACCGCACCGGGACGCCGATCCCGATCGTGCTGCGGCTGCCGTCGGGCGGCGGCTTCTCGGGCGGCCCGTTTCATTCGCAGAACCCCGAGTCGAGCTTCGCGCACATCCCGGGCCTCAAGGTCGTCTGCCCGGCGACGCCGGAGGACGCCAAGGGTCTCCTCGCGACCGCGATCGAGGACCCTAACCCCGTGCTCTTCTTCGAGCACAAGCACCTCTACCGGCGCATCCGCGGCGACGTCCCGGACGAGCGCTACACGACGTCGTTCGGGGAGGCGCGGGTGCACCGCGAGGGCGAGGACATCACCGTGATCACGTGGGGCGCGATGGTCTACACCGCGGACGAGGCGGCCGCGAAGCTCGCCGAGGAGGATGTGTCGGTCGAGGTGCTCGACCTGCGCACGCTCGTGCCGTGGGACCGCGACGCCGTGCTCGCGAGCGTGGAGCGCTGCTCGAAAGCGCTCGTCCTCCACGAGGACACGAAGACCGGCGGGTTCGGGGGCGAGATCGCCGCGACGATCGCGGAGGAGGCGTTCGAGCACCTCGACGCCCCGGTGCGCCGCCTTGCCGCGCCCGACAGCCCCGTTCCCTTCGCGCCTTCCCTCGAGAAGGCATTCATTCCGCAGGTCGACGTCGTCGCGGCCGCTCTGCGCGAGCTCGCCGCGTACTAGAGCAGCAGGGAGGCTGACACGTGAGCACCGGCACCCAGGTCGAGGTCGTGATGCCCCAGATGGGCGTCTCCGTGTCGGAGGGCACGATCACGCGCTGGCTCAAGCAGGCCGGCGAGAGCATCGCGCTCGACGAGCCCCTCCTCGAGATCTCGACCGACAAGGTCGACACCGAGGTGCCGAGCCCGGGTGAGGGTGTCGTGTCCGAGATCCGCGTCCAGGAAGGCGAGACGGTCGAGGTCGGGACGGTGCTCGCGACGATCGCGCCCGCGGGCGCGGCCGTCGCCGAGCCGGAGGCTCCGGCGGCCCCGCCCACGGAGGAGGAGGCGCCACAGGAGGAAGCGACCGCCGAGGCCGAGCCCGAGCGGCAGCCCGCGGCTGCCGCGCCGGTGGATCCGTCGGAGCCCGTCGCCGAGGCGCCGACGCCCGGCGCGGCCCCTGCCGCGTCCGAACCGGAGGGCAACGGAAAGATGTTCGTCTCGCCCGTGGTCGCGCGGATCGCCGCACAGCACGGGGTCGACCCAAGTGTGGTGACCGGCACGGGGCAGGGCGGACGGGTGACGAAGAAGGACATCCTCGCCTTCATCGAGTCCGGCGCCGCCGTCGAGCCGGCCCCCGAGCCCGCCGTCGAGGCGGCCGCTCAGACGGTGCCTCCGACCCCCGCAGCTCCGGCCGAGCCGGCCCCGCCCACGCCGCCGACCCCTCCCGCCCCTGCCCCGAGCGCCGCCCCGCCCCCGCAGGCACCGCCGCGGCCGGCTCCCGAGCCCGTCGCAGCCGCGGCGCCGCTCGGCGGTGAGGTCGAGGAGCCGATGAACGCGATGCGCCGCGGCGTCGCCGAGCACATGCGTCGCTCGCTCGACACGTCGGCGCACGTCACGAGCGCGATCGAGGTCGACATGTCGCGAGTCGTCGCCGCTCGCGAGCGGTTGAAGAAGGACTATCAGTCGTCCTACGGCGTCAACCCGACGTATCTCGCGTTCGCGACGAAGGCCGCGGTGGAGACGCTCAAGGACTGGCCGTGGATCAACGGGGAGATCCGCGGCGAGAAGATCGTCACCCGGCCCTGGGTGAACGTCGGGATCGCCGTTGCGCTGGAGGATGGCAAGGGCCTCATCGTCCCCGTGATCCGGAACGCGCAGGACCTCAACCTGCTCGGGATCGCGCGGGCGATCGGCGACCTCGCCGAGAGGGCCCGGACGAAGAAGCTCATGCCCGACGACGTCCAGGGCGGCACCTTCACCATCACGAATACGGGTTGCTTCGGCACCTTCCACGGAACGCCGATCATCAGCCAGCCGCAGGCCGGGATCCTGGGGACCTACGCGCTCGTCAAGCGACCCTGGGTCGTGCAGGACGAGCTGGGCCAGGACGTGATCGCGATCCGGCCGATGATGAACGTCACCCTGACGTACGACCATCGCCTCGTCGACGGCGCATACGCCGGCGGCTTCCTCCGTGACCTCCGTGCACGACTCGAGGGGTGGGCCGACTAGCGTGGGGGAGTGATGCAGCGGATCGTCCCGATGATCGCCTACGAGGACGCGGCCGCCGCCATCGACTGGCTGACCGACGCGTTCGGGTTCCGCGAGCGAGAGGGCCAGCGGTACACGAACGAGGATGGGACGGTCACGCACGCCGAGCTCGAGCGGGACGGCGCGATCGTGATGCTCGCGACCCCGAACGCCGAGTACCAGGGCCCGAGGCGCCATCGCGAGACCTGCGAGGCGGCCCGGCGCTGGCAGGACAACCCGTGGGTGATCGACGGCCTCCTCGTCACGGTCGACGACGTCGACGCCCACCACGCGCAGGCGGTCGCCGCGGGCGCGGCCGTCATCCGGCCGCTGGAGGACTCGGCGGAGGCGGGGATGCGCCTGTACACGGCCGAGGACCCCGAGGGGCACCGCTGGATGTTCGGTCAGCACACCCAACCCGGCTCGTGACCCACGTTGCGCATCTCCTCGAGCTTTCGGGGCTGACGCCGTACGGCGAGGCCTTCGCGCTCCAGCGGGCGCTCGCCGAGGACGTGAAAGCCGGCGCCCGCCCGGACACCGTCATCCTGCTCGAGCACGAGCCCGTCGTCACGCTCGGGCGCCGGACGGACGAGGCGGCGGAGCTCCATCTTCCCGACGGTGTCGACGTGGAGGTCGTCGAGACGAACCGCGGCGGCAAGTCGACCTACCACGGACCGGGCCAGCTCGTGTGCTACCCGATCATCGACCTGAACCGTCACGGACGCGACCTGAGGAAGTACGTACGCGACCTCGAGCGGGCGATCGTTCGGACGCTCGCGGCATTCGGCCTCCAGGCGACGACGTTCGACGGCCTCACCGGAGTCTGGATGCCGCCGGCGCGCGGCCTCGGCCCAGGCAAGATCGCCTCGATCGGCGTCCACGCGTCGCGGTGGGTGACGACGCATGGGTACGCGCTGAACGTCGACCTCGATCCGGCCCCGTTCACGGAGTGGATCACCGCCTGCGGGCTCGAGGATGCACGGTTCACCTCGATGACAGCCGAGCTCGGTCGGCCGCTCTCCGTCGAGGACGTTCGTCCGGCCGCTGCGGCCGAGCTCGCCGGCGTGTTCGGCCTCGAGCTCCTGCCCGCGCCCGAAGGTCTCGGGCGGTCGTTCGTCGCCTCCGAGCGCCGGTAGGCCACATCTAGACTGGCGGGGATGCAGACGTCGCTTCCCGTCGCAGAGCGGCCGCGCAGACCGGAATGGATGAAGGTCCGGGCGCCGAGCCGCGACGGCAAGTACTGGGACGTCCGCAAGCTCCTCCACGGTGCGAGCCTCGTCACGGTCTGCGAGGAGGCGCGCTGCCCCAACATCGGCGAGTGCTGGGGGCGAGGGACCGCGACCTTCCAGATTCTCGGCGACACGTGCACCCGCGCCTGCCGGTACTGCTACGTCACGTCGGGCAGGCCCGAGCACGGCCCGGACCCGCTGGAGCCGCTGCGGCTGGCGCAGGCGGCGGCCACCATGGGGCTCTCCCACGTGGTCGTCACGTCGGTCGACCGCGACGATCTTCCCGACAAGGGCGCAGGACACTTTGCGGCGACGATCCGCGCCCTGAAGGCGAAGCTTCCCGAGTCGCACGTCGAGGTGCTGACGCCCGACTTCCTCGGGGTCGAGGAGCAGGCGCTCGAGACGGTGATCGGCGCGCAGCCGGAGGTCTTCAACCACAACATCGAGACCGTGCGACGGCTGCACCGCCGGATGCGTGGCGCGCGGGCGAGCTACGACGGAGCGCTCTCCCTCCTTCGCCGCGCAAAGGAGATCGCCGACTATCCGGTCCTGACGAAGTCGGGGATCATCGTCGGGCTCGGGGAGACGAACGACGAGGTCGTCTGCACGATGCGCGACCTCCGCGCGAACGGCGTCGACGTCGTGACGATCGGGCAGTACCTCCAGCCCTCGTCCCGGCACGCGAAGATCGACCGCTGGGTGCATCCCGACGAGTTCCGCTGGCTGCGCGAGCAGGGCGAGGCGCTCGGCTTCGGCTCGGTCTTCGCAGGCCCGCTCGTCCGCTCGAGCTACCGCGCGGACGAGCAGCGTCACGCTGCCGAGACGGGCCTCGGCGCGGTCGCCTATTAGCTTCCCTGCGAACCCTCAGCGGATGCCGGTGTCGATCGAGAGAGACACGCGCGTGAAGACCCCAGCGCGCACGCGAACCGCAACGGGAGCGGCGCGCCGCGCCACCACGCGCACGACATACCTGCCTGGTGGCGTGTGCGCGACGAATCTCCCGTCCCTGGCCGTTCGCAGCCGTGCCACGGCCGTGTGACCGGCGTCGATCTCGACCAGGACTCCTCTTGCCGGGCCGTCGCACGGGACCCCGGCGAGGCAGACCGGACTGATGGGCCCGCGGCGAACCCTGCCTGCGATCCCCGTCCCGACGGGCGGCAGCGGGGTTGCGGTCGGGCCAGCTGGAACGCCCTCGGCCCTGCAGTCGACGGTCGGAGCCAGCGTGACTCCACTGCGCGAGCCGAGCGCCGTCGCCGGCCATGGAACGCACGCCTGCCCATCCGCCGCGCTCGCCATCGAGGCAGGCGCCGCCGACGCGGCCGGAACGCCCAACAGCACTCCGAGAGCGACCGCTGCGAGGAGCGCGCGCATCGATTTCAGTATTGCGGATCCGAGGACGGGGCCGCGAGCAGGAGCGGGGGGCCGGCCATGGCCGGCCCCCGTCTTTGCGTCTCTTGAAGCGCTCCGGATCAGGGAGTCAGCTTGCTGACTCGCGTGCTCCAGTTGCCGAGTGACGTGCGCGTCCCACCGCAGCTCCCGATCGCACCGCTCAGGTACTGGCTGAGGTTGCACGTTTGCGCGATGTACTCGGACGCGATCCAGATGGCGCCGCCATCAGTGACCGCGGCTCCGTAGTCGCCCCACCGCGTCCGCGGCGGGTCTCCGACAAAGGCCTTGTAGCTGGTGAACCCGTCGTCGACGCCGACGCCGGCGGCCGCGACATGGATCGGGCCGACGGTGCCATTCGAGTCGATGGTCACGTAGCCGGCGCTCGGGTGGTGGTCCTCGCCCATGATCGTGAAGGCAATGGCGCCCTTGCCCCCCGTCGTCATGGCGATAGCGGGCATCGTCAGGTTGTTGTTCGCGAGGGCGACGTAGCCCTGCTGCTTGATGTTGCCTTCGACCTTTCCGGCACCGTTGATCTTCGGGTCGACCGAGAACCAGGCGATCCCGGCCTTCAGCTCCCCACCGACCTGCACCGCGGTACCGGAGGAGCCCCAGAGCGTGCCGTTCGTGTACCAGGTCTGCTGCATCCGGGAGTCGAGCGAGTCCGGCGTCGAGATGACCTCGTCGTGTGCCGGCTCGTCGACGAAGAAGAGCTGCCAGCATCCCGGACCGAACGGTGTCGGGATCGTGGTGTCGTTGATGCATTGCCCGAGCGGGAAGTCCCCGGGCTCCTGGTCGGACCTGGGTGGGAAGACGTACGTCTGGCTGTTCACCAGCCGGCTCGTGATCCCCAGTGAGGGCGATGCGGTGTCGAGCGACTTCGTGTTCGTGAGTGCCCACAGGCCGACACGCCGCGCGGTGCCGGTCGGGTTGCCCGTCTCGGATCCGTCGCCTGCGATGGTGCTCAGGAAATACTCGGTGCCGTTCCCCTCGTCGGAGTACTGCCCTGCCGGTGAGGTCGCGGGCCAGACGGTGAACCCGGGCGAGCCGTCGACGCCGAGATTCTCGACGAGCGTGACGTCGATCGACGCCGGATGCGCCGCCAGTTGCTTCTTCGAGAACGCGAAGATCTGCGCGGCGTTGAACGACGGCCCGAACAGGTCGTACTCGTTCGTCGTGATGTAGACGCCGTTCGCGTCGGCGCCGATGTGCGGGTAGTCCTGGAAACATGGACCGTGCGCCGTACCGTCCAGCGTGCACCCGTGGTCTGGCGTCCCGTCGGTGCCGTCGTTCTGCGCGGGCACGTGGTAGATCGTCCACGTCCCGGTCGGGTTGCCCGTGTTGCTCACGGCGAGATCGATCGTGTTCTTGCCGTTGAAGTCGCCGTTCGCGTCGACCAGGAGCGTCGTGATGGCGACGATGAATCGGTTGTCTTCGGGGTCGTAGTGGCACACCGGGTCGATCACGTTCGGCCCTACGGCGCCCGTCGCGCGGTTGATCGCCGCCGGGTACCCGAAGAACGTGTTGAGATCCTGGACCCCGGTCAGCGCGGGCCCCCCTGCGGTGCTCCAGACACGGAGGACGCTGTTCGTCGACTCGACCGTGAAGCCGTTGCCGACACACAGCGCCTGGTCGGGCGGCTCGAGCGAGAACTGATTCCCGCCGTTGGCGAGCCGCTGGTCGCGGTGGTTGAGCCCCTGGAAGCTCAGGCCGAGCTCAGGGTTCGAGCTCGCAACCGGACTCGACGCAACGGTAGGCGCGTCGAGCGGCTTCTTCGGAAACTTGCCGTTCTTGAATCCCGGGCGCGGCCGGTTGAAGCTGCCGGCGCCCTCCTCCTCGTCGCTGCCCGCACGGATCTCCGGCTGCTGGATACCGTCGACGCCGGTCGCGCCGCCGCGGATCGCCGTCGTACCACCGCTGGGAACCTGGCGCGTGCCGGTCGAGACGGCGACGGCGGTCGCAGCCGCG
Source organism: Gaiella sp. (assembly GCA_036265415.1). Taxonomy (GTDB): domain Bacteria; phylum Actinomycetota; class Thermoleophilia; order Gaiellales; family Gaiellaceae; genus Gaiella. Next base: position 30,541 of record DATAPC010000065.1, on the reverse strand, counting down.
AAGGCACTCACCACGAGCCCGACGACCAGGGCGAGGCCGAGGCCGGTCGGGCGGATGGAGCGGATGATCATGGATCCTCCCCTGTCGACATGAGGGCCGAAACGGCCCTCCGCGTTCGACCCTTTGGGCCGTGCCTCGCGTCGACTCGCGAGGGCGGAGTGCGAACCGACGCATCGTGGCGGGTGACCACGAGCCTCGCGAATCGTCGCAGCACGACGTCCGACGAGCGCATGACGCACTCCCTACCCATGAGTCTCCGAAGGCGCGGGGATCGTGACGCCTGTCGCAGGGCGGTGTCAAGTGGTCGAGTCGCCGTGGGCCTCGCATCCAGTCGCAAAGGGCTGTACGCTCGCGACATGGCGCTCAAGAACACCATTCTCGGATGGCTCCGCTCGACGCCGGACAAGAACGAGGACCTCGACGAGGCCGAGGCCGACGAGGCGACGCGCGAGTATTCGTCCGACAAGGCGGACACAATCGCCGAGACGCGGTTCCGCGGGATGCCCGGCGAGTTCGAGTCAGACCAGGAAGCCCCTCGGCACTAGGGGCCCGAGAACCGTCGGCTTCATCGGTTCCTCACACACCCGGTCTAGCGTCGGGGACCATGAAGAAAGCGTCGATCTTCACGCTGGCGGCGATCGCCCTGACTGCGCTCGCGGTGCCGACTGCGCAGGCGGGAGCCGTCCCGAAGCTGCGGCTCGTCACCGTCGAGCCGCTCGTCGTGCGAGGCGAGTCGTTTCGTCCGGGCGAGCGTGTCGTCGTCACCGCGCTGACGGCTGTCGGCCCGAAGCGGGTGGTGGTTCGTACGACCTCGGGCGGCCGTTTCGGCGCCAGCTTCCGGCTCCCGAACCAGCCGTGCGGCAAGGCGTTCGCCGTGCGCGCGGTCGGTACCGCGAGTCGACCGGCCACGATCGCCGTGCCGGGGCCGCCCTGCGTGCCTCCGCCGATCGACTGACGGCCAAGGATGCGGACGGGCGGGGTTGCCCTCGCCCGTCCGGTCGACGTCGTGCCTACGGCTACTTCGCCGGAGGCGTGACCTGCACCTGCATGAAGCCACCCGGCGTGACGCTGGTGACCCGCATCGTCGTGCCGGTGTTCGGGACCTTGACGCTGTTCCACTCCGCCTGGTAGCGGGCGTTGTTCGGCGCGTCGCCCGGATCGCCCGAGACCCAGTAGCTCTGCGAGTCGTCGAACGTCGAGACGCCCGGCCGCGAGGGGACCGTCACTGCGACCCCGGCGTTGTGCACCGTGATCGCGTCGGTCGCCTGGGTCGTGAACGTCGCGTCGAACGACTGGAGCCTCGGCCGCATCACGGAGCCGTTGGCCCAGTGGAGCGGGCCAGGGTTGGCGTCGACGGGAAGGATCAATCCGCCGCCGGGATGATCGTCGACGTTGTTGTCGTCGAACGAGGTGTCCCAGTACCAGACGAGCAGGCCGTCCTGATAGGGGAACCGCTCGGCCCAGTTCGGTCCGACCGTGCCACCGAAGTTGTACGGCCCGGTCCGCATGCCCGCGTCGTAGCCGACGTATTGCCTGTTCTCGCCCACGTACGCGTTGAAGAAGCTCCGCGTCTCGGTCTGGCCGGTGGCGCGGAACCCACCCGACGCGGGTGCGAACGTCCATCCGGCGTCCGTCTCGGCTCCGTCGAGCGGCTGGCCCGAGATCTGGATGTTGTCGACCTGGAACCCCGGCACGAGCGGCGAGCCGGAGTTACCCGCGACCGCGCCGTCCGTCACGTACCGGAACCCGACCGTGTGGGCGCCGCTCGGAAGGCTGGCCGTGAGGTCGACCCAGTCGTCTTTGCGTCCTGTGAGCCCGGTTCCGAGGTTCGTCGCGACCGGGTTCCCGTCCACGATGACGTACGCGAAGTCGAAGTCCTGCTCGGCGTTGTACCGGACCTTCGCCGTGAGGCTCGCCCCGGCGGGGAGCGTGACGGACTTCGTCATCGACGTCGTCAGGTTGTTCCCCGTGCCCGAGTAGTAGAACTTCGAGCCCGCAAACGGGGCTCCGAGGTCGAAGTCCACCTTCTTGTCGGGGAGCACCACGACGACGGCCTGGTCCTGCTTCGTCGTCGCCTCGGACGGGCCGAGCTTGAGCGACGCCCGGTTGTCACCGGGACGGAGCAGGTTGTAGTCGAGCCAGCCGAGCTGCAGCTTGTCCCACGCGTTCATGTGGAACGGCCGGTTGCCGATGCCCTCGGCGGGAGTGCCGTTGTTGCCGTACGAGCCCTGCGACATCAGCGTCCAGAAGCCCGTGCCGTTCTCGGCGCCGCCGGTGTTCCCGGAAGTGTCGTACTCGTCCGGCAGGCCGAGGTCGTGGGCGAACTCGTGCGAGAACACGCCGACGCCGCCGTTCTCGGGCTCGATCGTGTAGTCGCCGATCCAGTAGTTCGAGTCGCCGATCCGCACACCCTGGAAGCCGTGCGGCCCGGCCCCGTCGGGTCCCTGCGGTGAACCGGGGAAGTACGCGTACCAGCGATGGCTCCAGATGGCGTTCGCGCCCTGTGCGCCGCCGCCGGTCTCCTCGCCGACGCCGGCGTGGATCGACTGGAAGTGGTCGATGTAGCCGTCCGGCTCGTTGAAGTTGCCGTCGCCGTCGTAGTCGTAGCGGTCCCAGACGTCGTATTTCGCGAGTTTCGCGTTGAGATCCGCGGCCGACATGGTCGCTGCCCACGCGTCGGCGGACTCGTTCACGAACCGCCAGACCGTCGAGCAGACGATGCCGCCGCAGAGATTGGTGCCGTAGCGTGCCTCGTTGAACTGCACCTGCACCCAGTTCGTGACCTCGCCGTTGACGGTGTAGCGGTTCGAGGACTGCTCCTCGTAGAACTTCCGCATGGAGTTCGCGCCGGCCGAGTCGTCGAAGAGCAGCTTCGTGTAGTACGACTGGCTGAAATCCGCCGCCCAGATCGTGGTGTTGTCGACGTTGCGGTCGGGCTGCGGGATCTGGTTGTGCACCGGTCCCGGTGTCCCACCGGTCGCGGGGTTGATCTGGTTCCCGAACTCGCCGAGAATAGTGAGGATCGAGTCCTCGCCCTCGCGGGCCAGCTCGACGTACTGCCCCTTGGCGACCTGGCCCACCTTGGTGCCTTTGGGAATCTCGCCCTTGGCGACCTTCTCGAGGGCGACCTGTCGCAATGCGTTCTGCTTCTCGCCCAGCGGGTGCGAGAGGTTGTCCGTCCCGGTGACGTCGCCGGGATCGGACGCGCTCGTCTGGCTCGAGGCGGCGACCGATACGCCGACCCCGATCGACAGGACGAGCACGAACGCTCCGGACAGGAGCGCGAGGAAGTGCCTCCTCATGTCTCTCCCCTTGTGGATGGATGTGTCCTCAGGCTGACGGCCTGCAGCGCGGGACCCTATAGAGAGCGGCCGCGAAAAGGGCAAGCGGCATACGCAATTCCCCTTTTCGGGTGACACGACACCGAACGAGGGGCTCAGCCGTGCGGCTTGGCCATCTTGTGGTAGTCGAGCGCCTCGTCGAGGACGCTCTCCTCCACGCCTGCCTCTCGCGCGACCTCGCGCAGCGAGCGGCCGGACGACACGGCTTGCTTCACGATCTCCGACGCCTTGTCGTAGCCGATGTACGGGTTGAGGGCGGTGGCGGCGCTCAAGGTGCTCTCAGCGTATTGCTCGTTCCGCTCGCGGTTCGCCTCGATCCCCGCGACGCACGTGTCCGCGAGGAGCCGCGACGCGCTCGCGAGGAGGCCGAGCGACTGGAGCAGGTTCCTCGCGATCAGCGGCACGTAGACGTTCAGCTCGAAGTGGCCGTTCATGCCGCCGATCGTGATCGCGGCGTCGTTGCCGATCACCTGCGCGGCGACCTGAGTGACGACCTCGGGGATCACGGGGTTGACCTTGCCGGGCATGATCGAGGAGCCCTTCTGGAGCTCGGGGAGGAAGAGCTCCGAGAGGCCGGCCCGGGGTCCCGAGCCCATCAGCCGCAGGTCGTTCGCGATCTTCGTCAGCGAGACTGCGACGACCTTGAGCGCGCCGGAGAGCTCGACGAGCCCGTCGCGCGCCGCCTGGGACTCGAACGGGTCGGCCGGCGCCGCGATCGGCAGGCCCGTCGACTCGTGCAGGAGCGCGCGCACCTTCGCCGCGAACTCCGGGTGCGTGTTGAGGCCCGTGCCCGTGGCCGTGCCGCCCAGCGGGATCTGGCCGAGTCGCGGGAGGGCGTCCGAGACGCGCGCCATGCCCTGACGGACCTGTGCGGCGTAGCCGCCGAACTCCTGGCCGAGCGTCACGGGAACCGCGTCCATCAGATGCGTCCGCCCGCATTTGACGACATCGTCGAACTCCTGCGCCTTCGCCTCGAGCGCGTGGGCGAGCTGCTCGAGCGCGGGAAGGAGCTCGTGGACCGCCCGGTCGAGCGCGGCGAGGTGCACCGCCGACGGGAATACGTCGTTCGACGACTGCCCCATGTTCACGTGGTCGTTCGGATGGACTCCCTCGCCGGCGAGCGACGCGATCACCTCGTTGGCGTTCATGTTCGAGCTCGTCCCCGAGCCCGTCTGGAAGACGTCGATCGGGAACTGGTCGTCGAACTCGCCGACGGCGATGCGGTCGCCGGCGGTCGCGATGCGGTCGGCGACGTCCGGGTCGAGCAGACCGAGGTCGGCGTTGGCGCGAGCGGCCGCTGCCTTGATCCGGCCCAGCCAGTGGGCGACGGGCGCCGGGATCGGCTCGCCGGAGACCGGGAAGTTGTCGACCGCCTTGGCCGTCTCGCCGCCCCAGAGCTCCTGCCGTTCCGCGGTGTCGGCCACGTCCCGAGTCTAGCCGCGGGGCGAAAAAGACAGTGTCAGACACCGTTTTTCGTCAAGATGTCTCGTTCGGACGTGTCCACTACTCCGACGCCACAGCGCAAAACGGGCGTCGACAGCGCTCTCCGGCCTGTGCAGAGATCGGCATTGATTCGGCACAGTCTGGCCTTGACAGGAAACGGTGTCTGACACCGGTGGGCGCCGACCGGCACGAGTCCGGCAGGGGGCGCTAGCCTGAGACGTGGTCGGTGCGGCCGGCGTCGAGCAGCTCGTCCCAGTCGGCGAGCTTGACGCGCGGACGACCGAGCGGCTCCCCCGCCGCCCGCTCGGCGGCGTCGATCGCCTCCCAGCCGGACTGGGTCACCACCGCGACGCCGCGTTCGGCGAGCAGCTCGTCGATCGCAGATGCCTCCTCTCCGTGATCGAGCTTTCCGGCGCGCGCATCCTCGAGCACCGCCTCGGCCGTCTCCGTCGCGTCCTTCTTGTTCGTCCCGATGACGCCGGTCGGGCCGCGCTTGATCCAGCCCGCGCAGTAGACGCCCGTGAGCGGCGCGCCCGACCCGTCGAGCGTGCGGCCGCCGGCATTCGGGAGGACGCAGGCAGCCTCGTCGAACGGCACTCCTTCGAGCGGCATGCCGCGATAGCCGACGCTGCGAAAGACGATCCCGCACTCGACGAGCTCGCGATCGTCGGTCGGGACGGCGCGTCCGTCGACGAGCTCGTTGCGGACGAGCTCGATCGCCTCGACCTTCGCGTCGCCGAGGATCGCGACGGGCGAGCGGAAGAACCGGAGCCGGATGGCGCGCGCCTTCCCGCCCGCGGCGCGCGCCGCGTACCGGCGCAGGTGCTCGACGTTGCGCTTGACGGTCGGCGGGGCGGCCTCGAGGTCGGCCGCGCTGGCAGGGTCGAGCTCGAGCTCGGCGGGGTGGACGAGGACGTCTGCGCCGGCGAGGTCGCCGAGCTCGCCGACTTCGACGGGCGTCCACGCCGCCTGCACCGGCCCTCGACGGCCGACGACGAGGATCTCCTTCACGCCCGCGGCGTTGATCGCGTCGATCGCTGCGTCTGTCGTGTCCGTCGGGGCGAGCTCCTCGGGGGTGAGCGCGAGCATCCGGGCGACGTCGAGCGCCACGTTGCCGTTTCCGATCACGACCGCCCGCTCGTGTGAGAGGTCGAACTCGAGCTCCTGGAAGTCGGGGTGGCCGTTGTACCAGGCGACGAAAGCGGTCGCCGGCCACGAGCCGGGGAGGTCCTCGCCCGGGATCCCGAGGCGGCGGTCGGTCTGCGAGCCGATCGCGTACACCACGGCGCCGTAGCGCTCGGCGAGCTCGGCGTGGGTGACGTCGCGGCCCACTTCGACGTTCCCGAGGAAGCGGAAGCGCGGGCTTGCGGCGATCCTCTCGAACGCCCGCGAGACCGCCTTGATGTTCGGATGGTCCGGCGCGACGCCGAGGCGGACGAGACCCCAGGGAGTCGGCAGCCGGTCGAAGAGGTCGACCTCGACGAGAGGGTCGTCACTCGCGAGCAGTGCGCCTGCCGCGTAGAAGCCGGCCGGGCCCGACCCGATCACGGCGACGCGAAACGGGCGATCGGTCACACGGAGAATCTAGGCGCTTCGCCGGGCGAAGCTCCGGGCAACCGACTCGCTAGTGGCTGCAGCCGCTGCCGCAGCCGCCCACCTGCGTTCCCTCGGGGAGTTCCTCGCCCTCTTCGACCTGGAACGAGTGGCCGCAGCCGCACGAGGAGACCGCGTTCGGGTTGTCGATCTTGAACCCGGACTCCTGCAGGCCGTTCAGATAGTCGATCCTCGCGCCCTGCAGATATGGGGCGCTGAAGGGGTCGACCACGACGTGGACGCCCTCGAGGAGCAGCTCGTGGTCGCCCTCGGCGGCTCCGGAGTCGAACCCGAGGCCGTACTGGAAGCCGGAGCAGCCGCCGCCCTGGATCGCGACCCGGAGGACGAGCGAGTCCGCGTCGGGCTCCTCGGCCATGAGCGCCTTCACCTTCTCCGCCGCGAGCGGGGTGAGGTCCAGCAGCGTCTCCGTGGGGCGCTCGGCGATCTCCATACCCAGATGGTACCCAAGCGGTCCGCCGTCGCGAGCCCCGGACTTTGTGACATGCGATTCCACGGCTCGAAGCGGCTTCTCCTTCGATCTCGTGCGCCGACACCGGAGTGGTACGTTTCGCAAACGACCCCGGACGGGATCGAGGAAAGCGTGCTCTCCGACTGGCTCCCGTTTGTCATCTACGCCGTCTTCGCCGCCCTGATCCCGGCGTCGATGATCCTCTTCTCGTTCGTCTTCTCGACCCGCCCCACGTCGCGGACGAAGCAGCGGATGCTGCCGTTCGAGTCCGGCGTCGCGCGCGACGCACCGGGCCAGCAGCGGCGCTTCACCGTGAGCTTCTACCTCACGGCCATGCTGTTCATCCTGTTCGACATCGAGATCGTCTTCCTGTATCCGCTCGCCGTGCAGCTCGACCTGCTCGGCTGGTTCGGCTTCGCCGAGTTCGGGACGTTCGTCGCGATCCTCGCGGTCGCCTACGTCTACATCTGGCGCAAGGGGGCGCTCGAGTGGCACTGAGCCGCCGCCTGCCGGTGGTGTCCGACCGGCCGGCCGCGAAGGCGGGGTTGCGGAGCGAGCGCACGCTGTGGCCGGAGCGCGGGCCCGGCGTCTTCGAGCAGGAGCTCGAGTCGATCGAGGACGCGCTGATGACGACGACCGTCGAGAAGGCGGTTGCTTGGGCGCAGTCCGGCTCGATGTGGCCCGACACCTTCGGCCTCGCGTGCTGCGCGATCGAGATGATGTCGATCGTCTCCTCGCGCTACGACATCGCGCGGTTCGGCATGGAGCGCTTCAGCTCGTCCCCGCGCCAGGCGGACCTCCTGATCATTTCCGGCCGGATGACGCACAAGATGGCCGCGCCCGCCCGGCAGGTCTACGACCAGATGCTCGAGCCGAAGTGGGTCATCGCGATGGGCGCGTGCGCCTCCTCCGGGGGGATGTTCAACAACTACACCGTCCTCCAGGGGGTCGACAAGATCTTCCCCGTCGACATGCACGTGCCCGGGTGCCCGCCGCGGCCCGAGGCCCTGATGGAGGGAATCATCCGGCTGCACGAGAAGATCCGCGCCGGTGTCCCGCCCGCCTACCAGATCCGCGGGGTCGCCGAGTGACACCCGCCACAGCCGTGCCCGGCGTCGTCGAGACGCTCGAGGCCCATGGAGAGACCACGCTCGTCGTCGACCCCGCCCGCATCGTCGAGGCATGCACCTACCTGCGCGACGTCGAGGGGTTCAACATGCTCGTCGACGTCTCGGGGGTCGACTATCTCGGGTGGGGCGGCAACGGCGTCGCCGGCTACATCGGCACCGATGCGGGCCGCGACCTGCATGCGCCGGGCTCCCAGGGATACCAACGCGTTCCGGCCGCGAAGCCGAAGCGCTTCGCCGTCGTCTATCACCTCCTCCGCGTCGCGGACGCCCCCGAGCGCGTGCGGGTGACAGCGTGGCTCGACGACGGCGAGGAGATCGACTCCATCGTCGGCGTCTGGCCCGCCGCGGACTGGTACGAGCGCGAGGCGTTCGACCTGTTCGGCATCCGCTTCCGCGGACATCCGTACCTCGTGCGCATCCTGATGCCGGAGGACTGGGAAGGCCACCCGCTGCGCAAGGACTACCCGGTCGGCGGCGAGCCCGTCCGGTTCTCGGGGGAGGAGTGACCGCGTGGCGGTGATGCCGGCGCAGCGGATCTACGAGGGCACGCGCGTTCCGTCGCCGTGCCCGACGATCCTGCGCATCGACCCCGCAAAGCACGACCTCGAGGACATCCTCACGATCAACTTCGGGCCGAACCACCCGTCCACGCACGGCGTCCTCCGCCTGATCGTCGACCTGGACGGCGAGCACGTGGCCGGGATCGAGGCGGTGATCGGCTATCTCCATACCGGCTTCGAGAAGACGATGGAGGCGAAGACGTACTGGAAGGGGATCACCTATCCCGAGCGGATCGACTACCTCTCGTTCCAGGCCAACGAGCTCGTCTTCGTGCTCGCGATCGAGAAGCTCCTCGGCCTCGAGACGCCCGAGAAGGCAACGTGGATGCGGATGTGCCTCTCGGAGCTGAACCGCATCCACTCGCACCTCGTGTGGCTCGGCACGTCCGCGCTCGAGATCGGCGCGATCTCGATGTTCTGGTACGCGTTCCGCGAGCGGGACATGGTGCTCGACCTGTTCGAGATGGTCACCGGCGTCCGGATGCACACGCGGTACTTCCAGGTCGGCGGCCTGGCCGAGGACATCCCGGAGGGGTTCTACGCCGAGGCCCGCGCGTTCGCCCGCCACATGCCCCGCGCGGTCGACGACTACGAGGCGATCCTCGACAAGAACAAGATCTGGCTCGAGCGCACGAAGGGGATCGGCCTTCTCTCGGCCGCGGACGCGCTCGCGCTCGGCCAGTCGGGGCCGATGCTGCGGGCGTCGGGGGTCGACTGGGACCTGCGCAAGAACATGCCGTATCTCGCCTACGAGGAGGTCGACTTCGACGTCCCGGTGTATCCGAACGGCGACGTCTACGACCGCTACAAGGTGCACATGGACGAGCTGCGCACGTCAGCGCGCATCGTCGCCCAGTGCCTGACGCGGCTGGAGGAGCTGCGCGGCGAGCCGTGGATCGCGGACGACCGCAAGGTCGTCCTCCCGCCGCGGGAGGAGCTCCACACCTCGATGGAGTCGCTCATCCACCACTTCAAGATCGTCACCGAGGGCTATCGCGTGCCCGAGGGCGAGGTCTACGTCGCGATCGAGTCGGCCCGGGGCGAGTGCGGCTGCTACCTCGTCTCCGACGGAGGCCCGAGGCCGTGGCGCGTCAAGTTCCGCGCGCCGAGCTTCGCAGCGCTCCAGGCGACGGCGACGTGCGTCCGCGGCGCCGCGGTGGCAGACCTGATCGCCGTCGCGGCCTCGCTCGACCCCGTCATGGGAGACGTCGACCGGTGAGCACGTTCTACGAGGAGGTGCAGGAGCTTCGGGCGCGATACCCGGACGAGCGGTCCGCGGTGATGCCGGCGCTCCAGCTCGCGCAGGAGCGGCACGGCGGATGGCTGCCCGAGCCGGCGCTGCGAGAGGTCGCCGACGCGCTCGACCTCACGCCGGCGTACTGCCTCTCGATCGCGTCGTTCTACGACATGCTCCACGTCGAGCCGATCGGGCGCCACGTGGTCGAGGTCTGCACGAACGTGTCGTGCGCCGTCTCCGGTGCGCAGGGCGTCGTCGAGGCGTTCGAGCACGAGCTCGGGATCCACGTCGGCGAGACGACCGAGGACGGCGGGGTCACGCTGCGCACGGTCGAGTGCCTCGGCGGCTGCGGCTGGGCGACCGTCGTGGCCGTCGACAACCTCCACCGGCTGCACGTCCGGACCGGCGACGTGCGGGCAATCGTGAAGGAGCTGTCCGGGTGAGCGCGGCTGCGCGCGAGGTCGTCTTCGCCGGCACCGACGGCGGCGCACTCACCGAGCTCTCCGACTACGAGAGCGTCGGTGGCCTCCAGGGGCTGCGTCGCGCGCGCGAGATGACGCCCGACGCGATCGTCGCCGAGCTCAACGCCTCGAATCTGCGCGGCCGCGGCGGCGCGTTCTTCCCGACGGGACGCAAGTGGAGCTTCATCCCGAAGCCCGACCAGAACCCGCGCCCGCACTACCTCGTCGTCAACGCCGACGAGTCCGAGCCCGGAACCTTCAAGGACCGGGAGATCATGCTCCGCGTCCCGTTCCGCTTCCTCGAGGGCTGCCTGATCGCCGCACGCGCGATCGAGTCGAAGCACGTCTTCGTCTACATCCGCGGCGAGTACGAGCGTGAGTGGGAGATCCTCGTGTCGGCCCTCGAGCAGCTGCGGGAGGCGAAGCAGCTCGACGACGTGACGGTCGTGCTCCATCGCGGTGCGGGCGCGTACATCTGCGGCGAGGAGACGGCGCTCCTCGAGTCGCTCGAGGGCTACCGCGGCCAGCCGCGGACGAAGCCGCCGTTCCCGGCGATCGCCGGCCTGTACGCCTCGCCGACCGCGGTCAACAACGTCGAATCGGTCACCACCGTCCCGCCCATCATCGAGATGGGCGGGGCCGAGTACGCGAAGCTCGGCCTGGAGAGCTCGACCGGGACGCGTGTCTTCTCCCTCTCGGGGAACGTCGAGCGGCCGGGCAACTACGAGCTGCCGCACGGCTTCCCTCTCAGGGACCTCATCTACGAGGTCGGCGGCGGGATCGCGAACGGGCGGACGCTCAAGGCCGTGATCCCCGGCGGGTCGTCCACGCCGATCCTCACCGCGGGAGAGGCCGAGAAGGTGACGCTCGACTTCGACTCGCTCTCGCAGGCCGGGACCGCGATCGGCTCGGCGGCGGTGATCGTGCTGGACGACCGTTGCTGCATGGTGCAGCTCGGCGTGCGGGTCTCGCAGTTCTACGAGCACGAGTCGTGCGGGAAGTGCACGCCGTGCCGCGTCGGCACCCGCTGGCTGACCCAGATCCTGAAGAAGATCGAGGCGGGCGACGGCACGCACGCCGACCTCGACCTCCTCCTCGACGTCGGCGAGCGCATCAACGGGACCTGTCTCTGCCCGCTCGGCGACTCCGACGCGATCGCGGTCGCGAGCTACGTGGCGAAGTTCCGCGAGGAGTTCCTCCAGCACGTCGAGGAGGCGGGCTGCCCCTTCCGCGGCGCGTCGTCGCTGGACGGCATCGTGGCGCCGACGGACGTGCACGACGCGCACGTCGGGCCGCCCGAGCTCACGCGACCGCTGGAGGTGGTGGCGTGAGCACTCCCTCCGACCTCATCACGGTCACGATCGACGACCGTGAGGTCGAGGTCGCGAAGGGCACCGGACTGGTCGAGACCGCTGCCGCCGCCGGCATCGAGATCCCCGTCTTCTGCTACGAGCCACGGCTCGGGCCGCCGGTCGGCGCCTGCCGGATGTGCCTCGTCGAGGTCGAGGGGCTGCCGAAGCTCCAGGCGGGCTGCACGCTCGCAGCCCAGGAGGGCATGGTCGTGCGCACCTCGGCGACCTCGGAGCGGGCGGCGGCCGGTCAGAAGGGGACGCTCGAGTTCATCCTCGTGAACCACCCGCTCGACTGCCCCGTCTGCGACAAGGGCGGCGAGTGCCCGCTGCAGGACCTGACGTTCCGCTATGGGCCTGGCTCGACGCGGATGACGTTCCCGAAGATGACCTTCGACAAGCCGATCCCCGTCTCGCCGCTCATCGCCCTCGATCGCGAGCGGTGCATCCTCTGCTATCGCTGCACCCGGTTCTCGGGCGACGTCGCGGAGGACAACCAGCTCATCGCGCGCAACCGCGGCGCGTACACGGAGATCGCGACGTTCGCCGAGGATCCGTATCGCGCACCCTTCTCCGGGAACGTGATCGAGCTGTGCCCCGTCGGCGCCCTCACGTCGACGCAGTACCGCTTCGAGGCGCGCCCATGGGAGATCCAGGACGTGCCGACGACCTGCGGCCTGTGCCCCGTCGGCTGCAGCACGCGGGTGACGACGCGCGAGGGCGCCGTGAAGCGCGTCCAGTCGCGCAACCACCCCGACGTCGACGGCGGCTGGCTCTGCGACAAGGGCCGCTTCACGTTCCCGCATCTCCGGGCGCAGGATCGCGTCCGCGAGCCGCTCGTCCGCGGGGAGCGCGGCCTGGAGCCGGTCTCGTGGGACGTGGCCCTCGATCGGGCAGAGGCCCTTCTTCGTGGCGCGGGCAAGAGCGTCGTCACCGCGCTCTCTGGCTCGGAGACGACCGAGATCGCGTACGGCCTCGCCGTCCTCATGCGCAGGGGCCTGGGCGCGCACTCGGCCGTGGTCGACGAGTCGACCTCGGCGGCGCTCGACGCGTTCAGGGCGCCCCTCTCGACGATCGGGAGCGCGGAGGTGGTCGTGGTCGTCGGTGACGACGACGTCGTCGATCGCGCGCCCGCAGTCGACCTCTGGATCCGCCACGCGCGTCGGCAGGGCGCCGAGGTCGTCACGATCGGCTCGCGCGGCACGGTGCAAGCGGCCCCCGGCGGCGCGGCCGCTGCGCTGCAGGAGCTCGTCGCCCCCGACAGCGCGCTCGGAACGCGCCTACGGGGCTCCGACCGGGCCGTGCTGATCTGGTCGGGCACCGGCGGCGGTGGCGGCGCCCGGCTGGCCGAGGCGGCGCACGCCCTGGGGTTCGGGGGGAAGCCGGGCTGCGCGGCGTTCCACCTCCCGGCCCGTCCGAACGCGCGCGGCGTCGCCGAGGCCTGGGCGGCGGCCGCGGACGAGGACGAGGCCGAGCCCGACGGCATCGGCCTGCTGGTCGTCTCGGGCGACGAGGCGGCGTCCGACCCGGGCGTCCGCGCACTCGCCGAGAAGGCGGATGCGGTGATCGCCGTCACGATGTTCCACTCGCTCGCCGCCGGCTGGGCCGACCTCGTGCTTCCCGGCACCGCGGCGCTCGAGCGCGAGGGATCGGCGATGAACGTCGAGGGACGCGTCCAGCGGCTCCGCCGGGCGGTGACGCCGCCGGTTCCCGACGAGCTCGCGTGGCTCTCGAAGCTCGCCGAGCGCTTCGGGGCCGTGCTGTCGCCTCACCCCGCGGTCGTCTTCGAGGAGCTGTCCGGGCGCATCTACGGTGGCCTCGCGCTCGAACAGCTCGGCGAGCACGCGGCGCTCCCGGCGCGGGCGAGCTACGCCGCCCCCGAGCCGCCGAGCGCCGGCGACGGCTCGACGGCGGGACAGTCGGCCGGGGACCACTTCGTCGGCACCCTGCGGCTCCTCCGCTACACGCCGCTCTTCTCGGGCCACCAGGTCGAGCGTGTCCCGGAGCTCCAGTTCCAGCGCCCCGAGCGCGAGATCGCGCTGTCCGCCGCGGACGCCGACCGGCGCGGGATCGCGACGGGCGACGCCGTGACCGTGCGCTCGAACGGGACGTCCGTCGAGCTCCGCGCGCGCGTCGACCGCAAGCTCGTCGAAGGGGTCGCGCGGGTCGCGGACGAGCACGCTGCGGAGCTCCACCTCGACGTCGAGGTCGTCCGCGCATGAGTCCCGCGCTGTCGCTCGTCGCCGCGAGCGGCTCGAACGGCGAACCATGGTGGATCGCGCTGATCAAAGCGGGGATCGTGATCAACCTCGTCCTCTTCGGCTTCGCCTACCTCACGCTCCTCGAGCGCAAGGTGATGGGCCGGATGCAGCTGCGCTACGGCCCCAACCGCGTCGGGCCCTTCGGCCTGCTCCAGCCGATCGCCGACCTCGTCAAGCTGATCCGCAAGGAGAGCTTCTTCCCCGCGGCCGCGGTCGACGTGCTCTACATCATGGGGCCGTTCCTCGCCGCGTTCACCGCGCTGACGACCTTCTCGGTGATCCCCTGGGGGCCCGGCTGGGAGATCGACGGCTACCAGGTGAACGGGTACGTGGCCGACCTGCCAATCGCGCTGCTCCTCATCTTCGCGGTGGGCTCGCTCGGCGTCTACGGCTTCATCATCGGCGGCTGGGCGTCCGACTCCAAGTTCGCGCTCCTAGGCTCGATGCGCACCTGCGCCCAGCTCGTCTCCTACGAGGTGTCGCTCGCGCTCTCCGTGCTCGGCGTCGTGATCATGGCCAAGTCGCTCTCGCTCGTCGACATCGTCGCGGCCCAGGGCGCAGACGTCTGGTACGTGATCCCGCAGATCGTCGGATTCGTCATCTTCATCCTGGCCGGTACCGCGGAGACGGCACGGGCGCCGTTCGACCTCCCCGAGGCCGAGCAGGAGCTGGTCGCCGGCTACCACACGGAGTACGGCGGGATGCGCTTCGGCCTCTACTCCATGTCGGAGTACATCAACCTGATCACGCTCTCCGGCCTCGCCGTGACGCTGTTCCTCGGCGGCTGGCACGGGCCCTGGCTGCCCGGGCCGGTCTGGTTCCTGCTCAAGCTGTTCGTGCTCCTCTTCCTCTTCATCTGGATGCGCACGACGCTCCCGCGGCTCCGCTACGACCAGCTGATGCGCTTCGGCTGGAAGGTCCTGCTCCCCGTGGCCACGGTCAACGCGGTGATCACCGCGCTCCTCGTCGTCTGGATCTAGGGTTTCGCGCCGATGCAGCCGTTCGGGACACTCAAGGGCTTCGGGGTCACCTTCAAGCAGATCTTCCGCAAGCCGATCACGCAGCAGTACCCCGAGTACAAGCGGCCGGTGTACCCGCGCTTCCGCGGCCGGCATCGCCTGAACCGTCACGTGAACGGGCTCGAGAAGTGCGTCGGCTGCTCGCTCTGCGCCGCCGCGTGCCCGGCGGACTGCATCCGCGTCGTGGCCGCGGAGAACACGGCCGAGCACCGCGTCTCGGCGGGCGAGCGCTACGCGCGCATCTACGAGATCAACCTCTCGCGCTGCATCTTCTGCGGCTACTGCGAGCTCGCGTGCCCGTTCGACGCGATCACGCTCGGCAACGAGTTCGAGCTCTCGGAGTACTCCCGCGACGACCTGATCTACACGAAGGACATGCTCCTGGCGGAGCCGATCAAGCGGATCCCCGTCCAGGACGCGGATCTGTACGACACCCCGATCCCCGCCTACAAGCGCGAGTCGTAGGGGACGATGGGGAACGTCGTCGTCTGGGTGATCTGGCTCGTCGCCGCGGCGGCCTGCGTCGGCACCGGCCTGCGGGTCGTCACGGCGTCGAACCCGTTCTCCTCGGCCCTCTCGCTGATCGGGAACCTCGCCTCGCTCGCCGTGCTCTACCTGCTCGCCTCCGGGGAGTTCGTCGCGGCGGCGCAGATCCTCGTGTACGCGGGCGCCGTGATGGTGATGTTCCTCTTCGTGATCGCCTACCTCGGCGGCCGCGCGGACGCGCCGTGGGCCGGCGGCACGCGGCTGATCCAGACGGCGTCGGTGATCGCCACGGCGGCGCTGCTCTCGGTCGTGCTCGTCGCGCTGATGCTGAACGCGGGCGGCCGCCTCTCCGACGAGGCGTCGATCACGCGGGCATTCGGCTCCCCGGCGGAAATGGGGCGCCTGTTCCTGACCGACCATCTCCTCGCCTTCGAGATCACGTCGATCGTCCTGTTCGTCGCGGCGGTCGGAGGCGTCGTGCTCGGGATGCGCTCCGAGGACGAGGCGCTCGTCGACGCCGGCAAGGAGAGCCGCGCGTGAACGGCCCCGGGATCCCCTGGTACCTCGCGATCTCGGCGATCCTCTTCTCGACCGGAATCGCAGGCGTGCTCCTGCGGCGCAGCCCGCTGATCGTGCTGCTCTCGCTCGAGATCATGCTGAACGCCTCGAACCTCGCCTTCGTCGGCTTCTCGCGCCTCTTCGGGCACATGGACGGGCAGGTGTTCGCCCTCGCGGTGATGGCCGTCGCCGCGGCCGAGGTCTGCGTCGGGCTCGGACTGATCGTCGCGATGGCGCGCCGGAACCTCGACCTCGACGTCGACCGGATGACGGAGCTCCGGGGGTAGCGGATGGTCAACGGCGGCTGGGTCTGTCTCATCTCGCCGCTCGTCGGCTTCCTCGCGATCATGCTCGCGGGGACGCGGATCACGCGGCGCCAGGCGGGCATCATCTCGACCGTCTCCGTGTTCGTCGGCTTCGCCGGGGCAGTCGTCGCCTTCATCGACGCCTGGCGAAGGAGCCCCGACGACCGCACCGAGCTGACGACCGCGTGGACGTGGCTCCAGGCCGGTCAGTTCAAGGTGGGGCTCGAGCTGCTCGTCGACCCGCTGTCGATCGTGATGATGCTGGTCGTCACGGGCATCGGCGGCCTGATCGTCCTCTACTCGAACGGCTACATGGCGGGCGAGGACGAGGAGCGCCGGTACTTCGCCTACATGGCCTTCTTCGTCTTCTCGATGCTGCTGCTCGCCGAGAGCGGAAACCTGCTGCTGCTGCTCGCCGGCTGGGGCCTCGTCGGCCTCGCCTCCTACCTCCTGATCGGGTTCCACCACGAGCGGCCGTCCGCCGTCGCGGCTGCGAAGAAGGCGTTCGTGATGAACGCGATCGGCGACGCCGTGATGGCGCTCGCGTTCTTCCTCACGATCTCGCACATCGGGAGCCTCGAGTACGGCACGGTGTTCGCCGCCGTCGACGACGGAAGGCTCTCCGACACCGTTGTGACGCTGCTGGCGCTCGGCCTGCTCGGCGGCGCCGTCGCCAAGTCGGCGCAGATCCCGCTGCACACGTGGCTCCCCGACGCGATGGAAGGACCGACGCCTGTCTCCGCACTGATCCACGCCGCGACGATGGTGACCGCGGGCGTCTACCTCATCTGCCGCACCCACCCCGTCTTCGAGGGCGCACCCGACGTCCAGCATCTCGCAGCGCTGCTCGGGCTCGCGACGCTCCTCGTCGCAGGGGTGATCGCGCTCGTCCAGTGGGACATCAAGCGGGTGATCGCATACTCGACGATGAGCCAGATCGGCTACATGTTCCTCGGCGCGGGAATCGGGGCCTACGGCTTCGCGATGTTCCACCTCGTCACGCACGCCTTCTTCAAGGCTCTCCTCTTCCTCGCGGCGGGGCTCGTCATCCACCGCCTCGACGGAGAGCAGGACATCCGGAAGATGGGTGGCCTCCGCCGCTCGATGCCGTACACCCACGCGACGTTCCTGATCGGCTCGCTCGCGCTCGTCGGCATCCCGATCTTCGCCGGCTTCTGGTCCAAGGACGCGATCCTCGCGTCGGCGCTCGCCTACGGCGGTGGCCTCGGGTGGGTGCTCTACGTCGGCGGCCTTCTCGGCGCGCTCCTCACGGGCCTCTACTCGTTCCGCCTCTACTACCTCGTCTTCCACGGCGAGCCGGCGGCCGAGGGGCACGAGGCGGAGCATCACGGCGAGGGTGACCGCTCGATGCTCGTCCCGGTGGGGGTGCTGGCCGTCGGCTCGACGATCGTCGGCTTCCTCGCGATCCCGGGCGTCTGGGAGCCGTTCGAGACGTGGCTCGAGCCCGTGGTGGAGCCGCTCGTCACCCCGTCGACGACGCAGGAGTGGGCGACGAGCGCCGTCGCCGTCGCGCTGGGCGTGCTCGGCATCCTCCTCGCGCGGCGCGCCTTCCGGGCCGGACGGGAGCTCGTCCCCGACGGCGCCGTGCGAACCACGCTCGAGCACAAGCTCTGGTTCGACGAGCTCTACGACGCGTTGTTCGAGCGTCCCGGGCGGGCCGTCGCAGCATTGCTGCGCGACCGGGTCGAGACGCCGATCGTCCAAGGGGGGCTCGACGAGGTGGCGGGAGAGACGATGCGCGGCGCCACGCTGACCGCGAGCGTCCAGAGCGGCCTCCTCCGCACCTACGCGCTCGCGTTCACCGTCGCGGTGGGCGTCCTCACCCTCGTCTTCCTGGTGGTGCGCTAGCCGGTGCTCACGACGCTCCTCATCGTCGTGCCGCTCGCGGGCGCGATCCTCACGTGGATGCTCCCGCTCTCGCGCGAGTCGACCGCGGGGTTCGCCCTTCTCGTCGCGCTCGCCGAGGTGGGCCTCTGGCTCGGGAGCGCGCGCAACTTCGACTTCGGAAGCGATGCGCAGCAGTACTCGGCGAACAGGGAGTGGTTCGACCAGCTCGGCATCTCCTACGCCGTCGGCCTGTACGGGTTCCAGTACTGGCTCGTCGGGCTGGCGGTCGTCGTCGGCGCGTGCGCCGTCGGCTATGGCGCGTGGGTCGGCCGCGAGAACGCGCGGGCGTACTTCGGGCTCCTGCTCTTCCTCGTCGGAGCGCTCGTCGGCGTCTTCGCGGCGCAGGACCTGATCGTCTTCTACGTCTTCTTCGAGGCGATGCTGATCCCGATCTACGTGCTCGTCGGCGTCTGGGGCGGCCCGCAGCGCCTGAAGGCCACCGTCACGTTCGTGATCTACACGATGGTCGGCTCGCTGCTGATGCTCGCGTCGATCATCGCGTTCGGGATCTCGCAGGGCACCTTCCTGCTCTCGGAGATCGGGACGAGCTCGAACGACTGGATCTTCCTCGGCTTCCTCGCCGCGTTCGCCGTGAAGGCGCCGCTGTTCCCGTTCCACGGCTGGCTCCGGCTCGCGTACACCGAGGCTCCGCCGGAGGTCGGCGCGATCCTCTCCGGCGTCGTGTCGAAGGCCGCGGTCTTCGGCCTCGTCTGGATCGTGCTGCCCCACTTCCCCGAGCCGGTCGAGGACTTCCGCACGCTGGTGCTCGCCCTCGCTGCGGGAACGCTCGCCTACGGATCGATCCTCGCGTTCCGCCAGCCGGACATCCGTGGCGTCGTCGCCTATTCGTCGATGGCCCAGATGGGCCTGATCGTCCTCGGCATCTTCGCCGTCAACGACCTCGGCCTCGACGGCGCCGTCCTCCACTCGGTGAACCACGGCCTCGTCTCGGCGGGCTTCTTCCTGCTCGCGGGGATGATCGAGACACGGACCGGCACCGGGAGGTTCTCCGAGCTCGGCGGGATGGCCAAGGGCCGCCCGGTCCTCGCGACGCTCGTGCTCACGCTCGGGATGTTCACGCTCGCCGTTCCCGGATCGACGAACTTCGCCGGCGAGTTCGCGATCCTCTCGGGCGTCTTCGACCGCGGCTGGGGCTACGCGGCAGTCGGCGCGGCGGCGATGGTGCTCGCCGCCCTCTACGCGCTCCGGATGATCTCCGCGATCCTCCACGAGCGGCGCGGAGCCGCCGTGCGCGAGGACGCAGGAGACCTCGTCGGCAACGAGCTGATGCTCCTCGTGCCGCTCGTCGCGATCCTCGCAGTCCTGACCGCGTGGCCGGCGGGGATCACGGACCGGTCGTTCCCGGCCGACGGGGGCGCCGCGTTCATCGCGTCGCAGGAGGGGGTGAGCACGCCGTGATCGACACGCCGTCCGTCGACTGGCTCGCGCTCTCGCCGACGCTCGCGATACTCGCCGCCACGGGCCTCACGCTGCTCGGTGCGGTGATCGTCCCGCGTGCATCCGAACGGGCCTTCTCCGTCGCCGTGTCCCTCGCCGGGCTGGGTGCGTCCGCGGCGCTGTCGGGCGTCGTCTTCGACCGCTCTGCGGACCCGACGGCCGTCGTCGTCCAGTCGATGACCCGCGACCGGTTGGGCGCGCTGGCGGCGATCGTCATCGCGCTCGTGGGCGTCGCGGTCGTGCTCGTCTCGGCAGGGGACGGCCGCCGGTCGCACGTGGGCGAGTTCTATGCGCTCCTCTGCGCCGCCGCGGGGGGGATGGTCTTCTTCGTCTCGTCCGGGAACCTGATGACGATGTTCCTCGCGCTCGAGTGGTTCTCGATCTCGCTGTACGTGCTCTGCGCACTCGACACGCACCGCAGGCAGTCGCTGGAAGCGGGCCTCAAATACCTCATCGTCGGGAGCTTCGGGTCGGGAATCCTCCTGTTCGGCTGCGCGCTCGTCTACGGCGCAACCGGCGAGCTCGGCTTCAAGGCGATCCAGGAGGCGACGGGCGCAGACGACCCGCTCTTCGTCACCGGCATGGCGATGATCCTCGCCGGGCTCGCGTTCAAGGTCTCGGCTGCGCCGTTCCACATGTGGACGCCGGACGTCTACCAGGGGGCGCCGACGACCGTGACGGCGTTCATGGCGGCCGCGACGAAGGTCGCCGCGCTCGTCCTGATGCTCCGGATCCTGGTCACGGCATTCCCCGAGCAGGCGGAGATCTGGTCGGTCGCAGTCGCGGTGCTCGCGGTGTGCTCACTCGCCATCGGCAATCTCGCCGCGATCGCACAGACGGATCTCAAGCGGCTGCTGGCGTACTCGTCCGTGTCGCATGCCGGGTTCCTGCTGATCGCCGTCGCGGCGAACTCGACGGCCGGCACCGAGGCGCTCCTCTACTACCTCGTCCCGTACTGCGCGGCGACGGTCGGCGCCTTCGCAGTCGTCGCCGCGCGTGAGCGCGAACAGGGTCGCGCGGTGACGCTCGCCTCGCTCGAGGGTCTCGGGTGGGAGCGGCCGTTCCTCGGCGTCTGCATGTGGTGGTTCATGCTCTCGATGGCCGGGTTCCCGCTGACGGGCGGGTTCCTGGGGAAGCTCTTCGTCTTCTCGGCGATCTACGAGGCGGGCTGGTGGTGGCTCGTCGTGATCGGCGTGCTCGCGACGGCGCTCTCGCTGGCGTACTACCTCAACGTCGTGCGCGCGCTCTACATGCGCTCCGGCGAGGTGCGGGGCGATCTCGTCGTGGCCGGCGGCTCACCGCCCCGCGATCTGCTGCTCGAGGCCGCCGCCGGAGCCGGCCTCGTCGTCACGATCGGCTCGTTCTTCTTCGTGCAGCCGCTCGTCGACCTCGCGAGCGACGCGGCCGCGTCGCTGCCGTTCTAGGCAAGGCTCGTCGTAGCGTGGCCGGGGAGCCGGGTGCCGCGCGCACCCGGGCTCCCCGCTGTCGTCGGGCGCGGCGGCAGCGCCTCGGCCGACCTTCGGAGCTAGTGCTTCGCCAGTCCGTTGCCCTTGCCGTTGCCGCTCGGGGCATCGGCCGTCCGGCCGTTGGCGTTGCCCTTCGGGGCGTTGTCGTCGGAACCGTTGCCCGCGCCGTTTCCGCCCGACGCGTTCGCGGACGACGGGAGGTTCTTGCCGGCGAGGCCAGGGGGTCCGCAATGCGTGTGGTTCTGGTCGCCGTAGCCCCACCCGGGCCAGCACGAGTACGAGACGGTGACGGCGAAGCTGCCGACGTTGTCGGCGAACAGGTCGTCGTTGACCGCGAAGACGAGCTCGCCCGTTCCCGACAGCGCCGTCGGGCCGGTGCCGACCTGGACCCAGGGGCCGCTGCCGACGCGCCCGACGAGACCCCACGCCGGCGCGCCGGGCAGCGTGAAGCCGCCGTACGCGCTCTGGGTCGTGTCCCACGGCACGTAGCCGTTCGGACCGGGGCAGAACCCGTCACCGAACGGGCACACGGCGCCGGACGCCGTGACGGTCACGGTCATCCCGCTCGTGAGCACGAGACCGGTGCTGGCGCCGGGGACGGAGCCGCCGCCGACGGTGTACGTGTTCGAGACGGTTGTGGGCCCTGCCGCGCCGGCCTGCGCCGCAAGGGCGAGCGCAAGCACGGCGACGGTCGCCGTCCAGCCGTTCAGCCTCTTCATCTCTCCCCCTCTGTGATCTGCGCCGCGCCCGGTGGTGCGACGTCCGCAGGGCGAGCATCGGCAGGCCGCCGACTGCCGGCGATCCCTCGTGTGGGGAACGTCCGTTTCCGTCGGGCGCCGGCTACGCCGCGTTCGCGACCCAGCGCATCGGGTCTCCCGCTCCGAGATCCGTGATCCCGGCGCTGTGGAGCGCACCGATCGCGAGGGTTCTCCGGTGCGCCGCGAACGTCAGGACGTGCGCGAGCATCCCGCCGTACGTGAAGACCTCTGGCGGGTCGCACACGGCATCGACGAACGTCTCGTCGAGCCTGTTGCCGTCGATGACCTCGCGCGCGTGCTCGAGGAACGACGGACCGGCGTCGCGCAGGCGGCACCGGATCGACGCGAGGCTCTCGGCGCGCTCGACGTCGAAGTCGTAGGCACGGCTCTCCATGGCGGCGTTCCACATGTCGAGCTGGCCGACGAGGCGCGAGAGGAGCGACCGGAGCGTCGGGTCGCAGTCGACGCCCTCGACGGAGAGCTCGATCGGCGCGTCGAGCTGCTCGCCGCCCAGCGCACCGGCGCGGTCGACGATCTCCCCGATCAGCCACACGTGGTGTTCCACCATCTTCCCCATCAGGTCCATCGAGCTCACCTCGTCTCGGGCGGGCAGCCGGAGGCCGCCGGGTGGATGGAAGTGCACGCCGTTCGGCGTGTCGAGCTGGATCCGCGCGGGCGCGGCCCGCCATGCGGCCGGTGTGGCGCCGTACGCCCGGCGGAAGGCCCGCGTGAACGCCTCGTGCGACGAGTACCCCGCGTCGAGCGCGATCTCGAGCACGTTTGCGCGCGTCGTCAGAAGCCGGAAGGCGGCCCGCTCGAGGAGGATGCGCCGGCGGAGCCTCGCCGGCGTCTCACCGGAGACGGCGGTCACGACCCGGTCGAAGTGGAAGCGCGAGAGGTGCGCTCGCGCCGCGAGCTCCTCGCCGCTCGCGTCGTGGTCGTCGAGGCTGTCGGCGAGCGTGTCGACGAAGGTGGTGAAGGTGTCCA
Organism: Gaiella sp.; assembly: GCA_036265415.1. GTDB lineage: Bacteria > Actinomycetota > Thermoleophilia > Gaiellales > Gaiellaceae > Gaiella. Next base: position 7,752 of record DATAPC010000065.1, on the reverse strand, counting down.
TCAGCTGCAGTGCCATGTGCCCACCCTGCCGTCGCCGGGACGGCGCCGCTTGATCGTTCTTGCGGTTCGGGTCGACGCGCTACCCTCGAACGCATGGCTACCACACTCACCTGGCTCGGTCACGCCGCGTTCCGGATCGACACCGTGGCCGGCACCCGGGTCTACGTCGACCCGTTCCTGAACGGGAACCCACGCTGCCCCGACGGCGAGCGCGACCCGGAGCGCTGCGACCTCGTCGTGCTCACGCACGGCCACCAGGACCATCTCGGCGACACGGTCGCGATCGCGCAGCGCTTCGAGTGCCCGGTCGTCGCACCTGTCGAGCTCCGTGACTGGCTCAGCGTCGCCCACGGGCTCCCCGAGGACGACAACCAGGCGTTGAACAAGGGGGGCACCGAGTCGTTCGCGGGCGTGCGGGTGACCCTCACGGACGCGAACCACTCCTCGAGCGTCTGGCACGAGCACAGGATCCTGTACACCGGCGAGCCGGCGGGAATCGTGTTCCGGCAGGACGACGGGCCGACGATCTACGTCGCAGGCGACACCAACGTGTTCGGCGACATGGCGCTGATCCGGCGGCTCTACGCCCCGGACGTCGCCGTGCTGCCGATCGGCGACCACTTCACGATGGGGCCCGAGGAGGCGGCGCTCGCCGCCGAGCTCCTCGGCGCGGGCCGGGTCGTCCCGTCGCACTACGGGACGTTCCCGCTCCTGAGCGGGACGCCGGACGCGCTCCGCCCGTTGCTGCCCGGCGGCGTCGAGCTGCTCGTGCCGGAGCCGGGGGAGGCCCTCGAGCTCTGATGCTGGAGCGCTGGTTCGGTGCGACGGGACGCCGGGTCCCGGCGATCGCGCTCGAGGGCTCGATCGACGTCGACGGCGCGCTCGTCCTCGATTCGGTGGACGACGACCACGCGCTTCGCTCTGCACATGCCGAGGGCCGACCCGTCGTCGTGCGCGCCGGGGACGCGGATGCCGTCGCACGCGCGCTCGGCCGGCCGGAGGTCGCCTGCGCTCTCGTCGGCGACCCGAAGCTCTTGGAGCTGGATCTCGCCGAGCTCACCTATGGCTGAGCCGGTCGCGACGTACTCGATCTGCGCCTGCGACCTCGCGGCGGGTCAGTGGGGCGTCGCGACGCAGTCGAAGTTCCTCGCCGTCGGGTCCGTCGTGCCGTGGGCGGAACCGCACGTCGGGGCGATCGCGACGCAGTCGTACGCGAATCCGCGGTACGGCCCGGACGGGCTCGCGCTGCTCCGGGACGGGCTCTCGGCCGAGGAGGTCGTCGAGCGGCTGACCGCGCCGGACGACGACAGGGCGCTCCGTCAGCTCGGGGTCGTCGACCGCGCGGGCCGGGCCGCGACGTTCGCCGGCGAGGGCTGCCACGCCTGGGCCGGGGGCCGCACCGGCGACGGCTACGCGGCGCAGGGGAACATCCTCGTCTCCGCGGAGACGGTGGACGCGCTCGCCGAGACGTTCGAGCGCACCCCCGGCAGGCCGCTCGCCGAGCGACTCCTCGACAGCCTCGACGCCGCGGATGCGGCGGGCGGGGACAGCCGCGGCTGGCAGTCGGCGGCGCTCCTCGTCGTCGAGCGGGACGGAGGCTACGCGGGCCTCTCGGACAGCCTCGTCGACCTCCGGGTCGACGACCACCCGGACCCGCTCGTGGAGCTACGCCGCATCCACCGGCTTCACGACGCGCTGTTCGGCCGGACTCCGCGCAAGGAGTGGCTCCCCGTCGACGCGAAGCTCCGCGCCGAGCTCGACGAGCTCCTCGCGCGGACGGGGCACGACAGCCTCGCCTCCTGGGCCGGCATCGAGAATCTCGAGGAACGGGTCGACGGCGAGGACTCCATCGACCCCGTCGTGCTGGCGCGCCTCCGGGAGACGTCGGCGGCGGCCGCTACCCCCTGACATCGATGGGCGACCGAGAGGAGCCGTCGTGGGCGACACCGTGAAGTACACGCTGGACGAGAGCAGGCTGCCCGACGCCTGGTACAACATCGCGGCCGACCTGCCGGAGCCACTCGCCCCCGTGCTCCACCCCGGTACGGGCCAGCCTGTCGGGCCCGACGACCTGGCCCCGCTTTTTCCCATGGAAGTGATCCTGCAGGAGGTCTCGACCGACCAGCGGATCCCCATTCCGGAGGAGGTTCGCGACGTCTATCGGCAATGGCGACCGACGCCGCTCTACCGTGCCCGCCGCCTCGAGCGCGACCTCGACACGCCGGCGCGCATCTTCTACAAGTACGAGGGCGTCTCGCCGACGGGGAGCCACAAGCCGAACACCGCCGTCCCGCAGGCGTTCTACAACGCGCGGGAGGGCGTGAAGCGGATCACGACCGAGACGGGCGCTGGGCAGTGGGGCTCGTCGCTCGCGTTCGCAGGGTCGCTCTTCGGGATCGAGATCGACGTCTACATGGTGCGCGTCTCGTACGACCAGAAGCCGTACCGCCGCGCCCTGATGGAGGCGTTCGGCGCGCGCTGCGTCCCGAGCCCGTCGGAGGAGACCGCCTCGGGCCGTGCGATCCTCGCCGAGCACCCGGATTCGACCGGGAGCCTCGGGATCGCGATCTCCGAAGCCGTCGAACAGGCGGCGCAGCGCGAGGACACGAAGTACGCCCTCGGCTCGGTGCTCAACCACGTCCTGCTCCATCAGACGGTCATCGGCGAGGAGGCAATCGCCCAGCTGGACCTCGCCGAGGCATATCCGGACGTCCTGATCGGCTGCACGGGCGGCGGCTCGAACTTCTCGGGGCTCGTGTTCCCCTTCGTCGGCCAGAAGCTGCGCGGCGGCTCGGACGTCCGCGTGATCGCCGTCGAGCCGGCGGCGTGCCCGAGCCTTACGCGCGGCGAGTTCGCCTACGACTTCGGCGACACCGGCCATCTGACGCCGCTCGTCAAGATGCACACGCTGGGCTCGACGTTCGTGCCGCCCGGGTTCCACGCCGGCGGCCTCCGCTACCACGGGATGGCGCCGCTCGTCAGCCACCTCCACGACCTGGGCCTCGTCGAGGCGCGGGCATACCACCAGACGACGGTCTTCGAGGCGGGTGTCCGCTTCGCGCGCGCGGAGGGGATCCTGCCCGCGCCCGAGGCCAATCACGCCGTCAAGGCGGTGATCGACGAGGCGCTGCGCTGCCGCGAGGAAGGCAGCGCCGAGACGATCCTCTTCAACCTCTGCGGTCACGGCCACTTCGACATGCAGGCGTACATCGACTACTTCGCGGACAAGCTCGAGGACCGCGAGTACGACGAGGGCGACCTCGCGATGGCGCTCGCGGGCCTTCCGCCGGTGGCCGTCTAGGCAGCGCGATCGCCGGGCAGGCGGCGCGCGCCCGCAAGCTGGCGGAGGCCGGGGACCGGATCGAACCCCGGGCGCGCCGCGATCACGACGGCACCGTGCTCCGGCCCTGCCAACGCGCCGACGAGCATCTCTACGCCGAGGGCCAGCGCGAACGCCTTGTGGGCCTGGGACCCGCCGAACGGGACGAGGTCCTGTGGCCGCGCCCGCCCCGCAAGCACGTCGCCGTGGGTCACCGCGCCCATGGAGACGTCGACGACGAGCGGACGGCCGTCGGACGACGGCACCGCGACGGCGATCGGGTTCGTCCCCGTCAGCGGCGGGCCACCGGTGGGATGCGGCAGCCGCCGCGGTGACGTCGCGGTCACAACGGCGACGAGACCCGTCTCTGCGAGCCGGCGGGCCCACGCCCCGACCACGCCGGTGGGGAAGCACGACTCCGCGACGACGACCCGTGCGCGCGACGGCGGATCTGCGGCGAGCGCGCCGCAGATCGCAGCGAGGGTGAGGTAGCCGAGCGCACCGTGTCCGTGCCAGCGCTCGAAGCCGTCCGTGCGCTCGATGCGCTCCGGTCGCGCCGAGGGGTCGCGCTCACCTTCGAGCAGCGCCTCGATCCAGGGCACGCGCGAGAGCCCGTGACCGTGCTTCCCTGCGTCGTCGGCGCCGGCGAGGTGCTCGACGACCACCTGCGCGGCGTCAGCCGGCAGACCGGCGGCACGGAGGCGCTCGGCTGCCTGCTCGGGCGTCACGAGCCCGGACACTAGCCGTCTCCCAGCTGGTTTCGGCACGGGCCGAGCGGGGTAGGATTACATGCTCCTCACAGACTCCTGTGAGGATGTATCCGAATGGCCGCGCCTCCCCCCGGCGCGGACGTGCAGGGCGGCAAACGGCCCACCGCCGCAGGGCTGGCCGCCATCGGAAGGGAGCCTCCGGGCTCCCTTCCCTGCCTCTTGGTGTGGGGACCCCATGGTTCCCCACCGGCCCCCTCCTTCTGCCGCTGCGGCGGCCGAGCCAGAGTTGGCCTCCCGGCCGGCAAAGCCGGCCTCCGGCCGCGAGACCGCGCTCACCGGCGACCGCGTCGGCGAAACCTGGGTCTCAGAGCACGGTGAGCGGCTTACGGATCGCGCCCGCGCGGCGGGCCTGCACCGCCTCGGCGAGGTCGCGGATCGCGCTGCTCGCTTCCGCGTCCGGTGCGGCCTCGAGGACCGGCCTGCCCGCGTCCGACGCCTCGCGCAGTGCCGGGTCGAACGGGATCCTGGCGAGCACCGGCGCGTCGATCTCGGATGCGAGCGCCTCGCCACCGCCTGTCCCGAACAGCTCCTGGCCCGTCCCGACGAGCCAGGCCATGTTCTCGACCACGCCGAGGACGCGCATCCCGGTCTTCTGCGCCATCACGGCGGCGCGGACGGCGACCTGCTGCGCGGCGGGCTGGGGCGTGGTCACGATGATCGCCTCGGCCCTCGGCAGCAGCTGCCCGATCGAGATGGCGACATCGCCCGTCCCGGGCGGCATGTCGACGACGAGCGTGTCGAGCTCTCCCCAGTGGACGTCGGAGAGGAACTGCTCGAGTGCCTTGTGGAGCATCGGGCCCCGCCACATGATCGGGCCGTTGTCCTCGGCGAAGAGCCCGATCGACATCACCTTCAGGTCGCCGCGCACCGGCGGCACGATGAGCGAGTCGACGACGACGGGCCGCTGGGTGACGCCCAGGACATGGGGAATCGAATAGCCGTAGACGTCGGCGTCGAGGACCCCGACCCGCTCCCCACGCTCCACGAGAGCCGCTGCGACGTTCGCCGTCAGCGTCGACTTCCCGACGCCGCCCTTTCCCGACGCGACGGCCACGACGCGCGTCCCGGGGTCGAGCCTGATCTGCCGCTCGGGTCGGCCGCCGCGGAGGCGGGTGGCGAGCGCGGCCTTCTCGTCGGGCGTCATCACGTCGAAGTGCAGCGCCACGGCCGCGACGCCAGGAACCGAGCCGACGTGCCGGGCCACCTGATCCTGGAAGCTCGACCGGAGTGGGCATCCTGCGACCGTGAGCGCGATCGTCACGTCGACCGCCCCATTCGGCCCGACGACGACGTCGCGCACCATGTCGAGCTCCGTGACCGGGCGCTTCAGCTCGGGGTCGATCACGCGCTCGAGCGCCTGCAGGATCGCGTCGCGGTCGGGAGCCACGCGGTCAGCCTAGCGAGCGGCAGGCGCCCGCCGGGCTCGGCCCGGGACGGATGCCGGACCTCACGCGAGTGCCGCGGCGATCGTCGCGCAGAGCTCGTCGGTCGCGGCCGCGACGACCCTGGAGCGCTGCCGGAGGTCGAGCGGTGCGCAGCCGAAGGGTGGATCCTCGAAGAGCTCGATCGCGTACCCGCGCTCGCGCACGAGGAGCTGCGCCGCGGCGACATCGACCGATCGGGCCGGCTTGAGACAGCAGACCGCGTCGACCCTGCCTGCCGCAAGGTGGCAGAGCGAGAGCGCGAGCGACCCCATCACACGCAGCCGCTGGGCGAGCCCGAGCATCATGGGCGCCGCGGCGGCGATCGCGTGCGTCGTCGTGCCCTCCAGCGAGAGGATCTCGATCCCTTCCTTCGGCCCGGGGCCGTCGAGAGCGGCACCGTCGAGGAACGCGCCCCCACCCCGCTCGGCGACCCACTCCTCCCGCGAGCCGAAGTCGTAGACGTAGCCGAACGCGATGTCGTCCATCGTCGACCCGTCCGCGACGGCCAGCGAGAGCGAGAAGAACGGGATGCCGCGCTTCGCGTTCACCGACCCGTCGATCGGGTCGACCACCACGATCGGCGGGCCGCCGCCTCCCAGGGTCAGCACACCGACCTCCTCGGACACGAGCGTCAGCGAGGTTCCGAGCCCCTCGAGCCGGCCGATCAGCGCAGCCTCGGCCGCCGCGTCGACCGCGGTCGTGTCGTCTCCGCCCTCGCCTGCCCCGAGCACCGGCTCGCGCTCGAGACGCGTCGGGAGGCCGGCGAAGACCGCTTCGAGATCGCCGACGCACGCCCGCGAGATCTCGAGCCAGTCGGTCACGGGTCGACCGGGTGCAGCAGCAGCCCCGAGACCAGCTTGGGGAAGAAGTACGTCGCCTTCTGCGGCATCGTGCGCCCGGCGCGCGCCCGCGCGAACACGTCCTCGACCCGCAGTGGGCGCAGGATGAAGGCGCAATCCTCGTCGTTGCGTGTTCGGTCGAGCGCCTCGTCGCGGTCGGCGGTGTACGTCAAGCCGTCGTGTCCGAAGCGGTCGACGAGCTCGACGTCGAGCTCGTCCTCGGCGCCGCGGACGAGACGCGACTCGCTGCCGCGGACGAAGACGACCGACGTCTGGTCGGGCGGCACACGCTCGAGCGCGTCGAGGGCCGCCCCCACCGTCGCGAACGACTCTCCCGGCGGGTCGATGTCGGGCCGTCCCGTGAAGACGCGGTGCGTCGGGAAGATCTCGAGCCCGGCGTCCGCGGTCGAGACGAGGACGACGAGCATGCGGTCGGCCCCGTCCTCGCGCGCGAAGGCGACGGCCGTCTCGTAGCGGTGGTGACCGTCGGCGATCAGGAGCTGCACGTGGTCGAAGAACGGCTCGACCCCCGAGTCGCCCTCGATCCGCCACAGTCGGGTTCCGTCGACGTCGAGCTCCGGTGGGCGGCCTTCCGGCCGCGCGAGCGGTGGCGCGGCGTCGTAGAGGAGGAAGATCGGCTCGAGCTGGACGCGGGTTGCGCGGAGAAGCGCGAGGCGGCCCTCGATCGGGCCGGCGTGGGTGCGCTCGTGGGGGAGGACGGCGCGCGTCTCGTACGGCTCGACACGCAGCGACGCGACGATGCCGGACCGCGAGCGCGACACGCCGTCGGGGCCGACGAAGTCCTGCTCGAGCCACCAGACCGCGGCCGTCTCGTCACGGACGAGCACGCCGTCCTCGAGCCATGCCCGGAAGCGCTCTCCTGCCGCCTCGGCGTGCGGCTCGAGCGTCAGGTGGACGATGTTGTGGGGGTCGCGGGTACGGAACGTGTCTACCGTCGCGGCGTCGAGGACGTCGTACGGCGGAGCGGTCTGGGAGACGTCCGGCCGCGCGTAGCGAACGGCGCGGAACGGGCGGACGTCGGCCACCGCGCGAGCCTACACTCACCCGGTGGCGACGATCGCGGAGTTGGTCGAGGACCGCACGGTCGACGGCGTCTTCGCGGTGGCCCGGAAGCGGCGCCTGACGACGCGCGGCGGTAAGCCGTATCTCGCGCTCGAGCTCGTCGACCCCAGCGGCCGCATCGAGGGTCGCGTCTGGGACGACGTCGAGCTCCTCGATCGTCGTTTCGACGAGGGCGACGCTGTGCGCGTGCTGGGTCGGGTGGAGCGGTTCGACGGGCGGCTGCAGCTGGCCGTCCGGACGGTCGAGGCCGCCGACGCTGACCCGACGACCCTCTCGCCGGCGCTCCGTCGCGATGCCGACGAGCTCGAGGGGTTCCT
>DATAPC010000064.1:0-9160 GCA_036265415.1 Gaiella sp. | reverse complement strand
ATCCAGCTCTTCGCCACGGGCAACAAGGGCACGCACCTGATCGACCTCTACCCGTTGCTCTACACGCAGCAGCCGGCGTACCCCTACCCGCAGCTCGGCATGGTGCCGTTGCTCGGGTTCGCGATGGACGCGCCGGGCCTCGGCGCGGGCTACGACCTGCCCGCGTTCCGGCTCGCCATCAAGGTCGTCTAGGGACGCGAGGGGGCCGGGCGCTTCGCCCGGCCTCCTCTTCGTTCACAGTCGGGGACGGCGCGTGCCCGACCAGGCGTACGGGAAGCCACCAGCTCCATCGTCCGAGGATCGCGACCAGTCCCGGGACGATCGCCAGCCGGACGACGGTGGCGTCGAGGAGGATGCCGACCGCGAGCACGACTCCGAGCTGCTGGAGGCCGGGCACGTCGCCGAGCACGAACCCCGAGAAGACGGCGACCATGATCGCCGCGGCGGCCGTCACGACCCGCCCCGTCCGCTCGAGCCCGGCGGCGACGGCGGTGTCGGTGCTCGCCCCCGCGTCGATCGCTTCGCGCATCGGCATCACGAGGAACACCTCGTAGTCCATCGAGAGCCCGAAGAGCAGGGCGAACGCAAAGACGGGGATCCAGCCCTCGAGCGCCGGCGACTCGGCGACGCCGAGGACGCCCGCGCCGACGCCCCATTGCACGACGGCCACCGCTGCGCCGCAGGCCGCGCCGACGGTGAGCAGGTTCAGCAGCACGGCCTCGAGCGGGAGGACCAGGGAGCGGAAGGCGCGCGAGAGCACGACGGCCGTCAGCGCGAGGACGGCACCGACGAGGAACGGGAACCACGCATACAGCCGGTCCAGGAAGTCGACCCCCTGGGCCGGGACGCCGCCGGCCGCGACGATCGTGCTCTCTCGAAAGCCGGCGGCCGGGATCAGCTCGCCCCGCAGGCGGTGCACGAACGCCAGCGCGTCCTGGTGACCGAACTCGTGCCGGCCGGCGATCAGCACGCGCGCGTACCGCCCGTTGCCGGCGACGTACGGCGGCCGCACACCGTTCGCCACCACCATGGCCTCCGGATCGCGCGCGATGACGGTCGTCAGCCGCGCGACGGCGGTGCGGGCTGGGCCGCGAACGCCTCCGCCCGGTCGTCCGGTGTCGACCACGACCTCGGTCGGCGTCACTGCGCCCGCTCCGACTCCGTCGGCGAGGAGCTCGGCGCCACGGACGGCCTCCGACGGCGGAAGCGCGAGGATGGAGCCCGGAGTCGTGCGCAGTGCGAGCACGGGGGAGGCCAGGACGAGCAGCAGAACGAGCCCCCCTCCGACCGCGATCCACCGCCTCCGCAGCACGAGCGCGGCGAGCGAGGCCCACGGGCCCGTCCCCTGGGCGCTGCGGCCCCGTCGGTCGTAGAGCCCCGGCACGAGGGTGCGCGACGCGAACAGCGAGAGCAGCACCGGTTGGAGCGTCAGCAGGGCGGCCGCGGAGACGAGCGGGACGAGTGCTCCCCCGAGCCCGAGCGAGCGGACGAAGGGAACGGGGACGAGCACGAGGACGCCGAGGCCGACCGCGACCGCGAGCGCGGAGTAGGCCACGGCCCGCCCGGTCGTCGCCATCGTGCGGACGACGACGTCCTCGCGCCTCCCTCCCAGGGCGAGCTCGGAGCGGAGGCGGTCGACGCAGAGCAGCGCGTAGTCGATCGCGAGGGCGAGCCCGATCAGGACGACGAGGTTCTCGACGTACGAGGCCATGCGCAGGATGTGCGCGAGGGGATAGATGATCGCGAGCGTGCCGCCGACGGTGCAGGCGGCGAAGACGAACGGGATCACAAGCGCTGCGGAGACGCCGAGCACGAGCGCGAGGACGAGCAGCGCGATGGGAAGCGCGACGAGCTCGGCCCTGCGGAGGTCGGCGCTGACGACGGGGTCGAGGTCGTGCTGGATCGCGGGGGCGCCGGTGACGAGCGCTCGCGGCCCACCCGAGGCCGCGAACGCGCGCCTCACCGCTGGTGTAGAGCCCTTCGCGTCCTCGAGCGGGAGCCGTGTGACGACGTCTCCGTACAGCACGCCGCCTCCGGCGCGCACCTCGGATGCCGCGCCGCCGGGCACGACGCTCGCCGCCGCGCGCAGGCGCCGTCCCAGGTCCGCCTGCGCGCGCCGGCTTCGGGGGGAGGCCGTCGGGACGACGATGGTGAAGGTCCCGTCCGGTCTCTCCCCGTAGTGCCTCTCGAGGAGCACGCGCGCCCGGTCGGACTCGCTCCCCGGCACCGCCAGCGAGTTCGAGAGCAGCGGGCTCAGGTGAGCCGCGGCAACGATTCCGGCGGCGGCGACGGCCAGCCACATGGCGAGCACGAGGAGCCGGCGTCGGAGCACCCTCCGGGTCCAGCACTCGAGCACGCGGCAAGGGTACTCCGGTTCCCGCTGGCCGCTGTCAGGACGGGCGACGCGAAGCGGCCAGGAACTCGGCGAGCGCGCGAAGATCGCGCGCGGGGAGGTCGGCGTACCCCGGCATCAGCGGGTTGCCCTGCCGCGCTGGCGACCGAAGGTAGGCGACGGTCGCTGCCGTCGATCGCTTCGTCGGCCCTCCCGTCGTCAACGCCGGCGCCCGGAAGCGCGCGCGACCCGCGTCGAGGTAGCGGTGGCAGCTGAGGCACCCCTCCCGGCCGAAGAGCGTCGCGCCCCGGGCCGCCGCGCCGCTCAGGCGCTTCCGCACGACCCAGCGCGCGATCGTCGCCGCAGTCGCCCTCGTCTCCGGCGGCGGGACCGGCGCAGATCGGAGCGGCGTGAGCCCCTCGACGGTGACCGAGGCCGGATGCCCGACGACGAAGGCGACGAGATCGGCGAGCTCGTCGGGCGGGAGGTCGCGCGCGTAGGCGGTCATCCCCGTCCCGCCGTAGGCGATCCGTCGGGCGGCGAGCTCCTCGACGGGGATGCGCAGCTGTGCAGCATGCGGCGCAAGCCAACGGTCGAGGTCGGGGCCGGACTTCCCCGTCGAGCCCGCGGCGTCGAGCGCGTGACACGACCAGCACTGGTGCGCCTGGAACACCGCCGCGCCGCGCGCGGGGACGCCGGCCTCCGACGGGGCACCCCCGGCCGGCCCGGAGGCGGCGAGCACGCCGAGCGGGAGCGCCACGAGGGCGACGGCGACCGCGAGAACGCGGCGGCGACGGGGCATGCGCCGACCGTACCGCAGGCGCGTCCGCGCGGTCAGGCCGGCCCGGGCGGCATCTCGCCGACGGGCCACGGCTTGCCCCCGAGTCCCCAGTTCTTCGGGTCGTGGCCCTCGACGATCACCCAGGTGTGGTCGCGGAGGCCCTCGTGGGTCGCCTCGCAGAGCGCGTCGGTGAGGCCGGCGATGAGCTTCGCGCTCGTCTCCTCGTTCACGCGGAAGTCGAACAGCTCGACACGGATCAGCGGCACGGCACGCCTCCCTCCTCGATCGTGGTGCGTCCGACCATATGCTCACGGCATGGCCCGTGTGTCCCGCTCGGACGATGCCGCCGCACAGAGGCGCGACGACGTCGACGTGCGGGTGCTCGTGCCGCCCGAGCACGGCTCGGAGCTCGCTCTCGACGACCTTCGGCTCGCGCCCGGGGCGTCGCTCGAGCTGTCGGACGCGCTGCACGACACGGTGCTGTTCGTCCACGAAGGCTCGGGCACGCTCCGCGCGGCGGCGATCGACGGTCGTGGCGCCGGACTCGTCGCGGCCGGCGCGTCCGGGACGCTCTCCGCGGGGCCCGACGGGCTCGCATGCGTCCGGGCGACGGTCGGCGCCGCCACGGACCTCCACGCCCCCATGGGCCCGAGCGAGGACGTCGTCGGACTCGACCACGTCGAGCCCGGGCAGGCGACGGGCGCGCGCTCGTTCCAGGTCCTGTTCGGGCCGCACAACGGCTCGACACGGGCCACGCTCTTCGTGGGATACATCCCGCCGGGCCGCACGCCGTGGCACTACCACCTCTACGACGAGATCGTCTGGGTGTTTCGCGGCGAGGGCCGACTGCACGTCGGCGACGACGTCGAGCCGCTCGCCGGAGGCTCCGCGTTCAGGCTCCACCCGCGCGAGGCGCACATCGTCGAGAACACGAACTCCGCCGCGGAGCTCGCCGTCCTCGGGCTCTTCACGCCCGCGGGCAGCCCGTCTGCGGCCTACCTCACCGCGGACGTCGCCGAGACGTACGCCATCGGGCGGTAGCACGATGGCAACACCGGCCATCCTCGCCGTCGACGACGACCCCGAAGACCTCGCAGCGATCGAGCGGGAGCTACGCGACCGGTACGCGCGCCACTACCGGATCGTGTGCACGACGTCGCCTGCCGAGGCGCGCCGCTTCCTCGGCCAGCGGCACGCCGCCGAGGACCCCGTCGCGCTCGTGCTCGCGAGCCAGGCGCTCGACGGCGTGGCGGGCGGCGCGCTGCTCGGCGAGGTACGGCAGCTGCATCCCCACGCGAAGCGTGCGCTCCTCGTCGGGTGGGGAGAATGGGGCTTTCGCGCGACGGGTGACGCCATCCTCGAGGCGATCGAGCACGGGAAGGTCGACCACTACGTCGTGAGGCCCGTCGCGCCGCCGGACGAGCTCTTCCACCATGCGATCTCGACGTTCCTGCTCGAGTGGGCGGAGGAGCGGCGCACCGCCCCGTACGCGATCCACGTCGTGGGCGATTCGTGGACCGGCCGCGCCGCCGAGCTCCGGACCGTGCTCGAGCGGTGCGCGTTCCCTCACGCGTTCTGTCTGGCCGACTCCGACCAGGGCCGCAGGCTCCTCGGGGACGCGACCGCGGACGCCCAGCTGCCGGTCGTGATCCTCCCGGACGGCACGAGGCTCGTGAACCCGACCGACGTGGAGCTCACGCGCGCGACCGGCTCGTCCGTCGAGCCCGAGGACCTGGAGATCGACGTGCTTATCGTCGGGGCCGGGCCTGCGGGCCTCTCCGCCGCCGTCTACGCCGCGTCGGAGGGGTTTCGCACGCTCGTCGTCGACACGCACGGGATCGGGGGACAGGCGAGATCGAGCTCACTGATCCGCAACTACCTCGGGTTCCCTCGCGGGGTCAGCGGCGGTCTTCTCGCCCGGAACGCGTACGAGCAGGCGTGGGTCTTCGGAGCACGTTTCGTCTTCCTGCAAGAGGTGACGTCGCTGCGGAGGGAACGAGACCGGCTCGTCGCGACGCTCTCCGAGGGGGCGACGCTCACCGCTCGCGCGGTCGTCCTCGCGTCGGGCGTCACGTATCGGCGACTCGGCATCCCCTCGCTCGAGGCCCTCGCAGGCGCGGGCGTCTTCTACGGCGGCGCGGGAGCCGACGCGCTTCGCATGGCGGATCAGACCGTCTACGTGCTCGGAGGCGCGAACGCCGCGGGGCAGGCGGCCCTCCACCTCGCGCGGTTCGCGCGGCGCCTGACGCTCGTCGCGCGCGCGCCCTCGCTGGAGGCGGGGATGTCGCACTACCTCGTACGCCAGCTCGCCGCCACGCCGAATCTCGACGTCCGGGTCGGGACCGAGATCGTCGGCGGCGGCGGGGACGGCTGGCTGACGCACCTCGTGCTGCGCGAGCGGGCGACCGGAGCCGAGGAGACGGTCGACGCCGACGGGCTCTACCCCCTGATCGGCGCCCGTCCGCACACGGAGTGGCTCCCGCCCGAGATCGTACGCGACGACGAGGGCTTCGTGCTCACCGGCGGGGACATCCCGCGAGACGGCGCCTGGCCGCTGGAGCGCGACCCGTACCCGCTGGAAACGACGATCCCGCGCGTCCTCGCGATCGGCGACGCGCGCCACGGGTCGGTGAAGCGGGTGGCGTCGGCCGTGGGTGCGGGCTCGATCGCGATCCGCGTGCTGCACCGTCTGCTCGATGGCGACACCGCGGCGCCGGACGGGCTGGCCGAGGCGGAGACCGCGGAGGCCGCTTCGCCCCTGGCCTAGCGGGCGAGATCGGCCGTGAAGAGCCGAGGCGTCGGGCCGGCGGGCTGGAGGCGGCGCTCGGAGAAGAGCACCATCTCCTCGATTCGCTCGCGGGCGGCCGCGCCGTCCGGGTGGTCGAGCTCGAGAAGGTTGCCGGCGGGGTCGCGGACGTAGAGCTGCGCCTCGCCGCCCGGCAGCTCCGCGATCGCGTAGCCGAAGCTCGTGCGGTCGAGGATGCCAAGCTCGCGGGCGCGCTCGTACAGCGCCACCACGTCGTCCACTTCGAGAGCGAAGTGCGCGTGGCTGGGAGGCTGATCGGCCCGTTCGAAGAGATGAACCTGGAGCGAGCCGGCGCGGAGCCACTGCACGGGGAAACCGAAATCCGGGGTCGGCAACGGCTCGAGGCCGAGCACGTCGACGTAGAACGCGACCGACTCCTCCAGGTCGCGCGCGACGACGCTGACGTGGTTGAGCCCGGCGGCTCTGCTCACGACGCCAGCCCCCGCTCGATGAACCGGGCCGCGTGGGTCGCCGTGAGCGGCTCGCCGGTCGCCTCCTCGAGCAGGTGGTCCCAGCGCAGCGACTGACCGCGCCGGAAGATGCGCTCGGCGAGGAGGGCTCCGGCCTCGGGTCGGCCGACGAGGCCTCCTGCGACGCGGTCGAGGGTGTCCCGGATCTGCGACGCGACGAGGTTGCCGTAGAGATACGTGTGGTAGTAGACGGGCGCGCAGGCGACGTGGATCTTCGCGGCCCAGTCGGGGGCGTCGCGACCCTCTGGCGGCGTCAGCAGCTGGTAGCGAGCGACGTGGCTCCACCACGTCGACGCAAGGTCTGCCTCGGGGTCGGCGTACAGGGCGCGCTCGAAGTTCGTCATCACGAGGACCCAGCGGGTGAAGACGAGCAACTCGGCTGCCTGGGCCGCGCGGAGCCTGGCGTCGAGCCCCCCGGCCTCGCCCTTGCCGACGCCCGCCACGCCTTCGAGCCACTCGGCCTCGAGCGCGAGGCGGCCCATCAGGATCGCGATTCCCTCCGTCACGGTGAGGTGCGTGTCGCGCAGGAGCCAGGGAAGCGACGGGTCGAAGCCGGTGTCGTACGCCCCGTGGCCGAGCTCGTGGAGCATCGTGTCGGCCCAGTAGCGGTCGTGCTCGACGTTCGCGAGCACGCGAACGTCGCCCTCGCGGTCGACGTCGATGCAGAACGCGTGCTGGCACTTCCCGTCCCGCGGATAGAGATCGCTGCGGTCGAGGATCGGCCCCGTGTCGACGCCGATCCCGTCGTACGTCGCGCGCGCGAGCTCGACGACGTCCTTCCCCTCGAAGACGCTCTGGAGATCGACCCCGCCCGCAGCCGGAACCTCCTGGAAGAAGGGATCCTCGTAGTGCCAGGGGCGGAGCTCGTCGACGGCACAGCCGAACCGCTCGGCGAGCCGCGCGTCGGTCGCGGCCTTCCACTCGGCGAACGCGTCGGCGGTGAGGCGGTCGCACTCGTCGAGCGTGTCGAAGAGCTTCGTCTCGTCCATCTCGGACGTCGAGACCGCGAGCGCGAACCAGTCGCGGTGTCCGAGCGAGCGGGCGGCCTCGTTCCGGAGCCGCGCGAGCTCGCGGACGTCCTCGGCCACCGCCGCGCCGACCGTCTTCGACGCCTCCCACGCCTCGCGGCGCTCGTCGACGTCGTCGCTCGCGCGCAGGATCCGCTTGATCTCGTTGTCGTCGACGGGACGACCGCGAACCTCGCCCCGGTGCTGCGCGAACCGTGCCTCGACGGAGGCCTCGAGCTCGACGATGCGGTGGCGGATCGTCTCGGGCACCTGGTGCGGGAGCAGGCTCGAGTGCAACAGCTCGAGCTGCCGGCGCACGAGCCCCTCCGCCCCGTTGGCGCGCGCCTCGTCGACCGCGCGGAAGAGCTCGCCGTCGGCGAGCGCGTCGGACAGGGCGAGCTCGGCGGCGACGCGCTGCCGCTCGTTCGCCTCGGTCGCCTCGACGTTCGCGTCCCACCACGAGACGGCCGCCGCCGTGTGCAACGGGCGCAGCCGGTCGACGGCGCGGGAGACGACGGCCCCGGGATCGCTCACGCCGCGAGCGTACCCGAGGGCGGCGCGGGAGCGTCTACGATCGCTCGTCGTGGGCACCGACGCGCACCGGGCCGCCGCCGCCGAGCTCGGACCGATCGCGGTCGGGATCGTCACCGTCAGCGACACCCGGACGCCCGACGACGACACGAACGGCCGCTGGCTCGAGGAGCACGTCGCCGCCGCCGGGGCGGTCGTGTCGGGCTACCGCGTCGTGCGTGACGAGCCGGACGAGGTTCGCGGCGCAGTCGACGAGCTCGTCGCCGACGCGCGGATCGTGGTGGTCAACGGCGGCACCGGTGTGTCGCGGCGCGACACGACGTACGACACGCTCGCCGGGATGCTCGAGAAGACGCTCCCCGGCTTCGGCGAGCTGTTCAGGATGCTCAGCTGGGAGCAGGTCGGGTCGGCGGCGATGCTCTCACGTGCGACCGCCGGTACCTACCGGGGGGCCGTGGTGGTCTCGGTGCCCGGCTCGCCGAAGGCGGTCGCCCTCGCGTGGGAGAAGCTGATCGAGCCGGAGCTCGCCCATCTCGCGTGGGAGGTCGGGCGCTGACCCCGCCGTCGCCGCGACCGTCGCGGTCGGTGCCGCGAGGATCCGCCGCCGTCTGCGGGACTTGAGCGCCTCCGCGCCGACGTAGCTCCCGAGGACGAACGCGAGCGCCGCGGCCTGCAGGGCGAGGCCCTGCCACGTCGGGAAGACGCCGAACCACGTGCCGGCCCAGTAGGGAAGCGTGAGCCCCTCGACAGGCGCCACGGGCAGCCACCCGACGGCCTGCATCGTCTGCACGGTCTGACCCACGAGCACCACGAGGACGCCGGTGATCAGCACGCCCGTCGCGATCAGCATCTTCTTGTGCGGCAGCCGCCGCTCGAGCGCGATCACGAGCCCGAACACGGCGAGCACGCCGAGGAACCCGACGAGCACCGCGGGTTGCCGCGTACCCAGACCGCCTTGAGGCGAAGCAGGTCGCGGCGGGCGGACGGCTTCCGGCCGAGTTTCGTGTAGTCGAAGCGCGAGGCCCGCGCCGCGCCGTAGTAGCGGTCTGCGACCGCCTGGAACTCCGTCGTGAAGCCGCGAAGCTGGGTCGCGTGGCGCAGGAGATACTGCTTCACGCCGCGGAGTTGGGGCTGCGGCGACGCCGCGGCCGCGACGTCGGAGGCGAGAGCGGCCGTCACGAGGACGGCGAGCACCGCGATGCCTGCCTGGACGCGCGCCCTCATGTAAGGCGC
>DATAPC010000063.1:0-1886 GCA_036265415.1 Gaiella sp. | reverse complement strand
ACACAGCTCCTGCGTACCCGCCGCCGCGACCGGCGAACGCGCGGCCACGTCGAGGGGGCCTTCATCGAACGGGCCGGCGTCGATGAAGATGATCGGGAGCCCGACCTCGCGGAGCAGGAGCTGCGCCGCCGCGATGTCGACGGCGCGCGCCTCCTTCAGTGAGCACACCGCGTCGACCCGACCCGCCGCCAGCGAGCAGAGCGACAGCGCGAGCGAGCCCATGATCCGCAGCCGCCTGGCGAGCGGTGCGAATGCGAGTGCCTTCTCCGCGACCGACGCGGCCACGGTCGCCTCGAGCGCGAGCACCTCGATCTTGTCCGTCTTCGGCCCGATCGCACCGAGCGGCTCGCCGTTCAGGCGCGCGCCCTTCCCGCGCTCCGCGATCCACTCCTCGCCCGTCCCGAAGTCGTAGACGAACCCGAAGACCACGTCCTTCATCGTCGCCCCCTCGGCGACGGCGACCGAGACGGAGAAGTACGGGATGTTGCGCTTGGCGTTCAGCGAGCCGTCGATCGGGTCGACGACGACGCGCAGCTTCGGGTCGGGGCCGAACGTCCGCTCGCCGAGCTCCTCCGAGACGAGGTGGAAGTTCACGCCCTCCTGCTCGTGGAGCGCCGAGAGACGCCTCACGATCGCCGCTTCCGCGGCCGCGTCGACGGCGGTCGTCTCGTCACCGCCTTCGCCGTGGCCGACGACCGGCTCGCGTTCGTTTCGGGTCGGCATCGAGGCGAATACCTCGCGCAGGTCGCCGACGGCCGCGCGACAGAGCTCGAGCCAGGGCGTCACGTGTCGAGCGGGTGGAAGAGCAGGCCGGAGACGAGCTTGGGATAGAAGTACGTGCTCTTCTGCGGCATCGTCTCCCCGCGCGCCGCGACCTCGAAGACGTCGTCCACCCGCAACGGGCGCACGAGGAACGCGCCTTCGGCCTCGCCGCGGTCGACCGCGGCAAGCGCGTCCTCGACCGACGCCGTGTAGCTCACGCCTCCGGGCGACTGCGCCTCGACGAGCTCGACGTCCAACTGGCCCTCGTCGCCCGAGAGGAGCGAGATCCCTCCGTCTCGCCGGTAGAGAACTGCAGCCGACTGGTCGCGCGGTCGCTCCTCGAGGTCGTGCAACGCGGCGTCGACGTCCGCATGCGTGGGGCTCGGGCCGTTCACGCTGGCCGCGAGGCGGTGCGTCGGAAAGATCATCAGCCCGGGGTCCGACGTGCTGACGAGCACGACCATCATGTATCCGCTCTCCGGAGTTCCAACCTCCTCGTGATACGCGAGCGCGGTCTCGTAGCGGTGGTGGCCGTCGGCGATCAGCAGCCGGCGATCGGCGAACGCGTCTTCGATCGAGTCGTCGTCGAGGCGCCAGAGCCTCGTCCCTTCGACCTCGATGTCGGGCGGCCGGTCGGGGATGTCGAAGGGCGCTTGTCCCTCGTAGAGCAGGAAGATCGGCTCGAGCTCGGTCTTCGTCGCGCGCAGGAGCCGGAGCCGCCCCTCCTTCGGGCCGCGATGGGTGCGCTCGTGCGGGAGGACGACGCCGTTCTCGTACGGCTCGAGGCGAAGGGACGCCACTAGACCCGTGCGTGTGCGAGCAACGCCGTCGGGGCCGACGTAGTCCTGCGACAGCGCCCAGAAGGCCGGCTCCTCGGTCTCGAGGATGCCTTCCGAGCGCCACGTCTCGAGCGCGGCGCCCGCCTCGTTCTCCGAGTCTGGAAGCGTGAGATGGACGACGTTGTACGGGCTGCGGGCGAGATATTCCTCGCGCTCCCGCGGGCCGATCACGTCGTACGGAGGTGCCACGAGATCGTCGAGCGAGCCGGCGCGCTCGGCGTCGTAGCGAAGGGCCCGAAACGGCTTGATCTCGGCCAAAGCGCGAGGACCGTAGCATCCGTCTTC
>DATAPC010000062.1:0-1573 GCA_036265415.1 Gaiella sp. | reverse complement strand
GTGACGACCACGAAGTACCTGCGCATGGTGATCAACGCGCACCGCGAGGCGCGCGGCGAGCCGCCGATCCCGCTGAAGGAGTTCCGCAAGACGGTCGAGGCCGCGATGGAGCTCACGAACGTGCCGAAGGAGTTCTCGTCGCGCTACATCAACGACGGCTTCTCCGGCGGCGAGAAGAAGCGCATGGAGATCCTCCAGATGGCGCTCCAGAAGCCGAAGCTGGCCGTGCTCGACGAGACCGACTCGGGCCTCGACATCGACGCGCTCAACACGGTGGCGGCCGGGGTCAACACGATCTCCCAGGGCTCCGACATGGGCGTCCTGATCATCACCCACTACCAGCGCATCCTGCACCTGGTGATCCCGGAGTTCGTGCACATCATGTTCGACGGCCGGATCGTCAAGGAGGGCGGGCCGGAGCTCGTCGAGCAGCTCGAGCAGCGGGGCTACGGCTGGATCCGCGACGAGGTCGCCGCCGCGGCATGAGCCTGACGGTCCCCGCCTCCGGCGAGTTCCCCGTGCTCGAGCGCGAGGGCATCGCCTACCTCGACTCCGCGGCGACGTCGCAGACGCCGCGGAGCGTGATCGAGGCGATGGACCGCTACTACCTCGAGGCGCGGGCGACCGTGCACCGCTCGACCTACCCGCTCGCCGCCGAGGCGACGGAGCTGTTCGAGGGCGCCCGCAACCGTGTGGCGGCCTTCACCGGATCGACTGCGGGCGAGACCGTCCTCACCCGCAACGCGACCGAGGCGCTCAACCTCGTCGCATGGTCGTGGGGCCGCGCCAACCTCGGCGAGGGCGACCTCATCGCGCTCACCGAGATGGAGCACCACTCCAACATCGTGCCGTGGCAGATGGTCGCGGCCGAGCAGGGCGCGCAGCTCGACTACGTCGACATCACCGACGACGGCGTGCTCGACCTCTCGTCGCTGGACGCGGTGCTGGCGCGCGGGCCGAAGGTGCTCGCCATCGCGCACGTCTCCAACGTCCTCTCCACCATCAACCCGCTCGAGGAGATCGTCCGCCGCGCGCACGCCGCCGGCGCGATCGTGGTGGTCGACGGCTCCCAGGCCGTCCCGCACCTGCCGGTCGACGTGGGCGCTCTCGGCGCCGACTTCTATGCCTGGACCGGCCACAAGGCCTACGGCCCGACCGGCATCGGCGTGCTCCACGGCCGCCGCGAGCTGCTCGAGGCGATGCCGCCGTGGCTCGGCGGCGGGCACATGATCAAGCGCGTCGGCCGCGACGAGTCGACCTACCTCGAGCCGCCCGCGCGCTTCGAGGCCGGCACGAGCGCGGTCGCGGAGGGCATCGGGCTCGGCGCCGCCGTCGACTTCCTCGGTGAGATCGGGATGGACGAGGTCCGCGCCCACGGGCGCGAGATCGCCGCCTACGCGCTGGAGCGCGTCGGCGAGCTCGACGACGTCACCGTCTACGGCCCGTCCGACGTCGAGCAGCGCGGCGGGGCGCTCGCCTTCAACCTCGACGGCGTCCACCCGCACGACGTCTCCGAGATCCTCGGCCGCGAGGGCGTCTGCATCCGCGCCGGCCACCACTGCGCGCAGCCGCT
>DATAPC010000061.1:0-35862 GCA_036265415.1 Gaiella sp. | reverse complement strand
GAAGCGCGTGTTCCCGCCGCTGAACACGACGGACTACTCGTCGTACGTCCGGCAGCTCCCGCCGCCGGGTCAGGTCGACGGGTACTTCTGGGTCGTCGGCGGCACCGGCACCGGGCCGGCGCTGAAGGCGTTCGAGCAGGCATACGGGACGATCAAGCCGACGCAGCACTCGGGCAACCTGTTCCTCTGGTTCCTGACCGGCTTCCAGGACGTCGCGCCGCGCCTCATCGGCTCGTACGTCGGCGGCTTCGGCACCGCACCGGGGCTGAAGAGCAAGGCCGTGAACCAGTACCACGCCTTCGCGAAGAAGACGTACCCCGGGCTCACGAACGCCAACTTCGACGACGGCTTCCTCTACAACTACTACCAGGCGACGAAGGCGCTCGTCGACGGCCTGAACAAGTCCGGCGGCGCGGTGGGCGTGCGGCTGCAGAGGGCTTTGCCCACGACCCTCTCCGCTCCGTTCAACATCTCGAACGGCGGGAACGTGAAGCTCGACTCGAACCGCCAGGCGATCCAGGACCAGTGGCCGGTGCAGATCGTGAAGGGCCCGAACGGCCCGCAGGTCACGCTCACCGGGTACGTCCCCAACGTCGACCAGTCGTTCGGCGGTCTCTTCAAGAAGACGAGCCCGCCGCCGGGGCGCACGCAGCCTCCGTGCGTGAAGAAGACGCTGCCGTGGCAGGGCAAGATCAAAGAGGTGAAGGACGGCGTCGTCACCAACGCGGTCATCAAGTGAGGCAGTGACCGAGCACGAGGACAGCGTGGGGGACGGACTCCGCTCCGTCCCCCGCACAGGGTCCCTGGTGGGGGACGGGCTCGAGCCCGTCCCCCACCCAGAGGCCCGGGCCGTGCCGACCCTCCGCTTGCGGGGGGTCGGCCGGCGTTTCGGCGGGTTGCTCGCGGTGCGGGACGTCGACCTCGACGTCGCGCAGGGCGAGCGGCGCGCCGTGCTCGGCCCGAACGGCGCGGGCAAGACCACCCTCTTCAACCTCATCTGCGGCGACATGCCGGCGTCGAGCGGGACGATCGAGCTCTACGGCGAGGACGTCACGCGGAGCCCCGCCCGGACGCGCGTGAAGCTCGGCCTCGCGCGGACGTACCAGCAGTCGCGGCACTTCCTCGGGCTCACCGTCGAGGACAGCATCTACCTCTCGATCGTGGGCGTCGAAGGCGGCCGCATGCGGCCGCTGATCCTCGGCCGCGACGCGGAGATGCGGGAGCGTGCGCGCGTCGCGGCCGGCCGCGTCGCGATCGACCACAAGCTCCGTGAGCGCGTGGGCGACCTCTCGCACGGCGAGCACCGGCAGGTCGCGATCGCCATGGCGCTCGCGGCAAAGCCGCGCATGCTGATGCTCGACGAGCCCGCATCGGGCCTCTCGCGCGGCGAGCGCGTCCTGCTGACCGAGCTCCTCCTGGGCCTCGACCCCGCGATCACGCTGATCCTGATCGAGCACGACATGGACATCGCGCTCCGCGTCGCGCAGAGCGTGACGATGATGCACGACGGCCGGGTCATCGTCGAAGGCACCCCCGACGAGATCCGCGCGAACGAGACCGTCCACGACCTGTATCTCGGACGCCATGAGTGAGGCGGCGACCGCACCTCCCGCGACGAGCGAGACGACGGCGCTCCTCGAGATCGAGGGTCTCAACGCCTTCTACGGGAAGGCACAGGCGCTCGACGACGTGAACATGCGCATGCAGCCCGGATCACTCGCGATCGTGGGTCGCAACGGCATGGGGAAGACGACCCTCTGCAACGCGATCATGGGCATCACGCCCCCGACCGCGACGGGGTCGATCCGCTTCGAGGGGCAGGAGCTCGTGGGCGGCCACTCCTATCGCATCGCCCGCCGCGGCATCGGGTACGTGCCGCAAGGGCGGCGCCTGTTCCCGTCGCTCTCCGTCGACGAGCACCTCAAGATCGCCTCGCGCGGCGCGGGGGGCGGAGCGGGAAGCGACTGGACGCGCGAGCGGGTCTACGAGCTGTTCCCGCGGCTCGCGGAGCGCAAGCGCAACGGCGGAGCGCAGCTCTCGGGCGGCGAGCAGCAGATGCTCGCGATCGGCCGCGCGCTCGTCACGAACCCGCGTCTGCTCGTGATGGACGAGCCGTCGGAGGGCCTCGCGCCGGCGATCATCGAGAACATGATCGAGACGTTCCAGCAGCTCGAGCGCGAGGGCCTCGCGATCCT
The DNA here is from genome assembly GCA_036265415.1 of Gaiella sp. Taxonomy (GTDB): domain Bacteria; phylum Actinomycetota; class Thermoleophilia; order Gaiellales; family Gaiellaceae; genus Gaiella. Next base: position 33,667 of record DATAPC010000061.1, on the reverse strand, counting down.
GCTGATCGAGCAGAACCTGGGCGTCGCGACGGCGCTCGCCGAGCGGCAGCTGATCATGGTCGCCGGCACGATCGCCGCGGAGACGACGGCGGGCGCGTTGTCGAGCGACTCCGAGCTGCAGCGCCGCTACCTCGGCGTCGAGCCGCTCGCCCACTAGGCTGCCCCGTTTGCGCACCGTGCTTTCCGATCCGTGCCTCCGGGCGACCGTCGCCGCCGCGGCGGCTGTGTGTCTCGTCGTCGCGAGCGGGTGCGGCGGGTCGGGCTCGCCCGGCACCGAGATCCTGTTCGTCTCGACCCGCGACGGCGACTACGCCGTCTACGGGATGAACGCCGACGGGAGCGACCAAGGCCGGCTGACGGACGAGCAGGGCGACACCTCGACACCGGCGGGGACGACGTTCCAGATCGACCCGGACTTCTCAGCGGACGGCACGAGGATCGCGTTTGCGAGCGCCCGCAGCGGCTCTCTCGACGTCTACGTGATGGACGCCGACGGCTCCGACACCCGCCGCCTCACCACGACCCGCGGCAACCAGTCGCAGCCGTCGTGGTCGCCGGACGGCTCGCGGATCGCCTACCAGAGCGATCAGGACGCCGACCACATCTACCTGATGAGCGCCGACGGCACGGGCGCGCACCGGGTGACGAACGATCCGGCACCGGAGACCGAGCCCGCGTGGTCGCCCGACGGCCGCTGGATCGCCTATTCGCGCCGTCTGCCGGGAAGCGAGATCCGCGAGCTCTGGCTCGTGCGTCCCGACGGCTCCGGCAGGCGGCGCCTGACGGCCCGGGCCCAATCGGCCTACGAGCCGGCATGGTCGCCCGACGGCAGGACGATCGCGTTCGCGTCGAAGCCGGAGACGGGACGCTACGAGATCTTCGCGGTCGGGGTCGACGGCAAGCGACTACGCCGCATCACGTTCTCGAACGAGGACGCGTTCGAGCCGGCCTGGTCGCCGGACGGGAAGACGATCGCGTTCTCCCGCGGCGGGTCGATCGTCACGGTCGACGCGACGGGCCGTCACCCGACGGTGCTCACCGGCCCGGAGACCAACGACTCGAGCCCGGACTGGAACCCTCGTCCGGGCGAGGGAGAGGAGCAGAGCTGATGCCTACCGTCGTGCTCGTCGGCACCCTCGACACGAAGGGCAGGGAGTACGCATTCCTCGCCGACCGGATCCGCGAGCACGGGATCGACGTCGTCCTGGTCGACGCCGGCGTGACGGGCGAGCCGCTCGCCTCGCCCGACGTCACGCGCGAAGAGGTAGCGTCCGCTGCGGGGGCCGACGTCGCAGCGCTCGCGGCGGCGGGCGACCGTGGCGCGGCGATCGAGACGATGGCCCGGGGCGCCGCCGAGGTCGTGCGGCGGCTTCACGCGGCCGGCCGTCTCGACGCGATCGGGGGGCTCGGCGGCTCGGGCGGCTCCGCCCTCGTCACCCACGCGATGCGGGAGCTGCCGATCGGCGTGCCCAAGCTGATGGTCTCCACCGTCGCGTCCGGCGACACGAGTCCCTACGTCGGCTCCGTCGACGTGACGATGATGTACTCGGTCGTCGACATCGCGGGGGTGAACCAGGTGTCGGCGCGGATCATGGCGAACGCCGCCGGCGCGCTCGCCGGCATGGCGCAGGCGAAGGTCCCGCCGCTCGGCCAGGACCGCCCGATCGTCGTCGCCTCGATGTTCGGCGTCACGACGCCGGCCGTCACCGCGGCGCGCGAGCGGCTCGAGGAGCTCGGCTACGAGGTGCTCGTCTTCCACCAGACGGGCGCGGGCGGCGGCTCGATGGAGAAGCTGCTCGAAGCGGGGTTCGCGGTCGGCTCGCTCGACGTCACGACGACCGAGTTCTGCGACCAGGTTGCGGGCGGCGTCCTCGCGGCGGTGCCCGAGCGGCTCGAGTCGGCGGGGAAGGCGGGGATTCCGCAGGTCGTCTCGCTCGGCGCGCTCGACATGGTCAACTTCGGGCCGATGGACTCGGTGCCCGAGCGGTACCGCGACCGGAACCTCTATGTCCACAACCCGACGATCACGTTGATGCGGACGACGCCCGACGAGTGCCGGCAGATCGCGGAGCTCCTCGCGCGCAAGCTCAACGCGGCGACGGGGCCGACCGTGCTCTACGTTCCGCTGCGTGGCGTGTCGGCGATCGCGACCGAGGGCCAGGTCTTCCACGATCCGGAGGCCGACGACGTGCTCTTCTCGACGCTGCGCGGGCTCGTCGACAGGTCGAAGGTCGAGGTGCACGAGCTCGATCTCGACGTGAACGACCCCGAGTTCGCGCTCGCGATGGCGAACCGCTTGCACGAGCTGGTCGAGGCCGCGTCCTGATGTCCGAAACGGACATCTTGACGAGAATCGGTGTCAGACACGGTTCCTCGTCAAGGGCAAAGCGTGCCGACTTCGTGACGATCGCTCCACAGGTACCGGCCCGAAACCGTGAAGGAGGGCGACCATGACGAGAGACGAGGCGCTCGCGCGGCTTCGCGCGGAGATCGACGCGGGGCAGCCGATCATCGGCGCCGGGGCGGGTACGGGCCTCTCCGCCAAGTGCGCGGAGGCGGGGGGCACCGACCTGATCATCATCTACAACTCCGGCCGCTACCGGATGGCGGGCCGCGGCTCCCTCTCCGGACTCCTTCCGTACGGCGACGCGAACGCGATCGTCGTCGACATGGCGAGCGAGGTATTGCCGATCGTCAAGGAGACGCCCGTGCTCGCCGGCGTCTGCGGCACGGATCCCTTCCGCCTCCAGGACGTCTTCCTCGACGAGCTTCGCCGCATCGGGTTCAGCGGCGTCCAGAACTTCCCGACGGTCGGGCTCTTCGACGGGACGTTCCGCCAGAACCTCGAGGAGACGGGGATGGGATACGGCCTCGAGGTCGAGATGATCCGTCTTGCGCGCGAGAAGGACCTGCTCACCGCTCCGTACGTCTTCACGGTCGACGAGGCCGTGGCGATGGCCGAGGCCGGCGCGGACGTGCTCGTCCCCCACATGGGCCTGACGACCGGCGGCGCGATCGGCGCCGAGACGGCGAAGACGCTCGACGACTGCGTGCCGCTGATCCAGGCGATGCACGACGCCGCGAGGGAGGTGAGCCCGGACGTGATCGTCCTCTGCCACGGCGGTCCGATCGCGGAGCCGGACGACGCCGCGTACGTCCTGGCGCACACCGAGGGTGTGGTCGGCTTCTTCGGCGCGTCGTCGATGGAGCGCCTGCCGACCGAGACGGCGATGACGGAGAACATGCGCCGCTTCAAGGCGATCCCCGTCGGAGGCGCGGCGTGAGCCGCTTTCGGCCGGCGGAGGAGATCCTGCGGCAGGAGCACGACTGGGGCCTGTTCGCGCAGGTCTCCGGCCCGCGCGACGGGCTCGCGGGCATCGTCGCCATCGAGGCCACGTTCCTGCCCGGGAAGGCCCACCCGTTCCACTTCCATCCCGGGCAGGAGGAGGTGATCTACGTCCTCGAGGGCACGATCGAGCAATGGGTCGAGACGGAGTCCCGGACGCTCGGGCCCGGCGACGCGGTCGTGATCCCCGCCGACGCCGTCCACGCGACGTACAACGAGACGGGCGAGCCGGCCAAGATCCTGGCCATCCTCTCCCCGGCGGTCGAGGGCGACGGCTACGCGGCGGTCGACGTCGCAGCGGAGGAGCCGTGGGCGTCGCTCCGCCCGGGCTGATAACTCAGGCGGGCTCGATCGCGAGCAGCCGGTCGTACGCGGGGAGCGTGAGGAACTCGACGTAGTCGGGCTGCGTCGCCACGCGCTCGAACAGCGCGCGGGCGTCGCCGTAGCCGTCGCCGAGGCGGGCGAGCTCCTCCTCCGTCACGCGCCGCACGTCGGCCTCGCCGAAGCGGCCGTGATGCAGCCACTGCCAGATCTGCGACCGTGAGATCTCCGCGGTCGCCGCGTCTTCCATCAGGTTGTTGATCGCGACGGCGCCCGAGCCCTCGAGCCAGGCGGCGAGGTACTGGATGCCGACCGAGACGTTGTTCCGAAGCCCCTCCTCCGTGACGTCCCCGGGCGTGGCGGCGACGTCGAGGAGCTGCGCCGCGGTCACCGACACGTCGTCGCGCTGCCGGTCGATCTGGTTCGGCCGCTCGCCGAGGACGCGGTCGAAGCACTCCATTGCCACGGGAACGAGGTCCGGGTGCGCGACCCAGGTCCCGTCGAACCCCTGCGACGCCTCGCGCTCCTTGTCCTCGCGCACCCTCTCGAGCGCGACCGCGTTCACGTCGGCGTCCCGCCGAGAGGGGATGAATGCCGCCATGCCTCCCATCGCGTGGGCGCCGCGCCGATGGCAGGTCTTGACGAGCAGCTCGCAGTAGGCGCGCATGAACGGCACGGCCATCGTCACGTCGGCCCGGTCGGGGAGGACGAACTCCGGGCGGTGCCCCAGCTTCTTGATGACGCTGAAGATGTAGTCCCAGCGGCCCGCGTTCAGGCCCGCGGAGTGCTCGCGCAGCTCCGAGAGGATCTCCTCCATCTCGAACGCCGCGAGGATCGTCTCGATCAGGACCGTCGCCTTGATCGTCCCCCGGTCGACGCCGAGCCGGCGCTCGGCCCAGAGAAAGACGTCGTTCCAGAGCCTCGCCTCGTGGTGCGACTCGAGCTTCGGAAGGTAGAAGTAGCGGCCGTTCCTGCCGTGGTTCCGCAGGAAGTAGAGGCCGAAGTCGAACAGCGACCCGGACATCGGTCGACCGTCGATCTCGAAGTGCCGCTCGTCGAGGTGCCAGCCCCGCGGACGGACGAAGAGCACCGCCACCTCGTCGTTCAACGTGTAGCGCTTCTCGCCGGTGTCGAGCTCGATCGTCCGATCGAGCGCCTCGGTCAGGTTCCGCTGCCCCTCGATGCAGTTCTCCCAGGTCGGCGAGTTCGCGTCCTCGAAGTCGGCCATGAAGACCTTGGCGCCCGAGTTCAGGGCGTTGATCACCATCTTCCGGTCGACCGGCCCCGTGATCTCGACGCGGCGATCGGCGATCTCGTCGGGGAACGGCGAGATGTGCCAGTCGCCAGCGCGCACGTCCGCCGTCTCGGGCAGGAAATCCGGCAGCTCGCCGCCCGCGAGCCGCTCGAGGCGCTCGCCGCGGCGGGCGAGCAGCTCGCGCCGGCGTTCGCCGAACTCGCGCTCGAGGTCGGTCAGGAACGCGACAGCGTCGGGCGTCAGGACGTCGTCGGCGATCACAGGCGTGAATCTTCGCAGTTGGCGCGTGTCGCGGAGCGACGTGCCGCTAGTCGTTCTCGTGGTCGCGCTCGCAGTGCTCGGGACACGTGCACGGGGCGAGCTCCGCCCGCGTCACGATCTCCGGGCGACGGCGCGGCGTCGGCTTCTCGGTCGTACGGCCCGCCGGCTTGACCGGCTTCTCGCGGACGAGCGATGTCGGCATCATGCTGCGCTCCTCTCTGCGTCGAGCTTCTCTGCGTCGAACTGCTGCTCCTCGGTCGAGCCGCTCAGGGCGAGGGTCGACGAGACGCCCCCCGAGACGGCGTGCAGCACCTGGTCGAAGTACCCGGCACCCACCTCGCGCTGGTGGCGCGTCGCGGTGTAGCCAGCGTCCTCGAGCGCGAACTCGCGCTCCTGCAGCGAGACGTACGCGCTCATCGCATCGTCGCGGTAGCCGCTCGCCAGCTCGAACATCGAGAGGTTGAGCGCGTGGAAGCCGGCGAGGGTGATGAACTGGAACCGGTACCCCATGCGCGCGAGATCGCGCTGGAACGCGGCGATCTGGGCGTCCGAGAGGTGCCGGCGCCAGTTGAACGACGGCGAGCAGTTGTACGCGAGGAGCTTCCCTGGATGCCGCTCGTGGATCGCGGCCGCGAACCGTTCCGCCTCGTCCATGTCCGGCGAGGACGTCTCGCACCAGATCAGGTCGGCGTACGGCGCGTATGCGACCCCTCTCGCGATGGCGGCGTCGATCCCGTCGCGCACGCGGAAGAACCCTTCCGCGGTGCGCTCCCCGGTGCAGCGCTCGCGGTCGGCCTCGTCGACGTCGCTCGTCAGGAGCGTCGCCGACAGCGCGTCGGTTCGGGCGACGACGAGGCTCGGGACGTCGAGCACGTCGGCGGCGAGACGCGCGGCGACGAGCGTCCGCACGAACTGGCTCGTCGGGACGAGCACCTTGCCGCCGAGGTGCCCGCACTTCTTCTCCGACGAGAGCTGGTCCTCGAAGTGCACCGCGGCCGCGCCCGCCTCGATGTACGCCTTCATGAGCTCGAAGGCGTTCAACGGCCCGCCGAAGCCCGCCTCGGCATCGGCGACGATCGGCGCGAGCCAGTGGATCTCGTCGTCGCCCTCGGCGTGGGCGATCTGGTCGGCCCGGAGCAGCGCGTTCGAGATGCGCCTCGCGAGCGCAGGCCCCGAGTTCGCCGGGTAGAGGCTCTGGTCGGGATACGTCCCGCCTGCGAGGTTCGCGTCCGCTGCGACCTGCCACCCGGAGAGGTAGATCGCCTCGAGGCCCGCCTTCACCATCTGCACGGCCTGGCCGCCCGTCATCGCCCCCAGGGCGGCGACCCGCTCTCGCTCCGCGAGCAGGAACCGCAGGCGCTCGGCGCCGAGCCGCGCGAGCGTGTGCTCGACGCGGACCGAGCCGCGCAGGCGCTCGACGTCGGCGGCGGTGTACGGGCGGTGGACGAGGTCGGCGGTCATGTCGCTCCTTCTTGGATCCAGTAACGCACTTTTCTGGATCCTAAATGTGCACATCCCGCGGCGCAAGTGCTGGTTAGGAGCAGTTTCGGATCCAAAAACTCCATCTGCGTATGCATCTGGCACACTCGCGTCGTGACGACCGTGTCCACGAAGGCCGACGACATCGCCCGCGTCGTGGAGGACGAGATCGTGTCGGGCGTCATCCCGCCGGGCACCGTCCTGCGCCAGGAGACGCTCTCGGAGCGCTTCGAGGTCAGCCGCACCCCGGTGCGCGAGGCACTCCGGCGGCTCGCGGCGCTCGGCCTCGTCTCGTTCGAGCCGAACCGGGGCGTCCGCGTGCGGTCGATCTCGGCCCACGAGCTCCGAGAGGCGTTTCTCGTCCGCGCCGAGCTCGAGGCGCTCGCGACGGAGGTTGCGACGCCGAAGATGACACCCGACGACCTCGCCGAGATGGACCGGGTCGAGCGGCGCTTCGGCGAGCTCACGCTCGAGCTGCGCGACCAGGCGCGCAGCGGCGCGCCGCGCGACGCGTCGCTGTTCGTCGCGTGGATGCAGGCGAACTACGCCTTCCACGACGTCGTCTACCGGGTCGCCGAGCTGCCGCTCGTCGAGCGTATCGCGAAGAGCGCCCGGCGCACTTTCATCGGCGACCGCGCCTGGCAGGCGCGGGCCGAGCTCGACGAGCTGTACGCGAAGAACGACCTCCAGCACCGCGCGATCCGCGAGGCGATCGGCGCGGGCAGCGCCCGGGCGGCACGCGTCCTCGCGCGCGAGCACGTCCTCTCGTCCCACCGCCTCATCGAGGTCGTCCTCGAGACGCTCGGCGCCGCGGGCCGCGAGCCGGGCTGGGGGGCATGAGCGTGGGGGAACCCCTGGTTCCCCCACGGGCCCCCTCCTCTTGCACGTGTGCTCGCACGCCGAGGCTGGCCTCCCGGGCGGCAAAGCCGCGCTCCGGCCGCAACGTGTTGCGTTCCCTTGCGGGGTGCGCGTGGAGGAACGAGGTGGTTCCCCCCTCGTCTAGAAGGTGCCGAAGCGCTCGTACGCCTCGAGGGGGGTCAGCCCGTCCCGGACCGCGTCTCTGATCGCGTTCTCCGTGGTCACCTTCGTCTCGGCGGCGACCAGCACGTCCGCCGCGACGCCCGCCGGCACGACGACGACGCCGTCCTCGTCGCCGACGACCCAGTCCCCGGGCTCGACGCGAGCCGTCCCGATCGTGATCGGAACCTGCGTCGCCGTCACCTCCCACCGCCAGGTCGAGTCCTCGGGCGTGACGAACCGTGTGAACACGGGCAGCCCCAGCGCCTCGATCAGCCGCACGTCACGGCAGCCTCCGTCGATCACGCACCCCGCAACCCCGCGGCTGGCGAGGGACGTGGCCGAGAGCTCGCCGAAGTGAGCCGAGCGCTCGTGGTGGCACTGGTAGACGGCGACGTGCTCCGCAGGCACCTCGCCGAGCATCCGGAGCGTCTTGCGGATCGCCGCGTCCCAGTCGCCGTGATCGGCCGGACGGCCCTCGACCGTGAACGCCCGTCCGGCGATGCGCGTACCGGAGGCAAGCGGCCTGATCGAGGGAGGCAGCGTCTGCTCGCGCCGGCCGAGGTCGTCCATGACGTCCACGAGCGCCGCCGTCGGCACCGCTGCGAAACGCCCGCGCATTCCCCTTCGCCGCGCCTCAGTCCGCGACGACCAGCCGGTCGGCCTTCGTCGCCCGGATTCGCGTGATGCGTCCGCCGGGGTAGCGGACGACGATCTCGCGCACGGAGCTCGCGTTGCCGAGCCCGAAGAGCAGGCGCGGGTCCTCCGACGAGAGGTAGCTGCTTCCCGCGCGGGCGACGCGGACGAGGCGGCGCCCGCCGGGCAGGACGGCGGTGACGGTCGCGCCGGGAACGAACCGGCGCAGGGAGACCTCGAGCCAGTGGCCGCGAGCACCGTCGTTCCGATAGAGCTGGAGCCGGCCGCCGATCGTGGCCACTGCAACGTCCGGGTCGCCGTCGTTGTCGAAGTCCGCGACGGCGAGACCGCGACCGTTCCTGCGGCCGGAAGCGCCCGTCCGCAGCTCCCGCACGTCGCCGCCGTCGGTCGTGACGACGCGAAGCCGCTGTGCGTCCTTCACGAGGCTCGTCACGGGGATCGCGCCGTTCGCGAGCAGGAGCTCGGGGCTCCCGTCGAGATCGAGGTCGGCCCAGCTCGCGCCCCAGCCGGTGAACCGCTGGCCGAGCGCGGGAGCGAACTCCGGTCGCACGTCCGCGAACGGCTTCCCCGCCCGGCTGCGGTAGGCAGCGTGCAGCTGCCCGCGCGAGTTCGTCACGAACAGATCGTCGCGTCCGTCGCCCGAATAGTCGCCCGCCGCGATCCCCATCCCCGCATTGGGATCGGCGACCGCTTCTGCGCGACCGCGCTCGACGAGCCGGAAGCCGAGGCCGCGCGGGTCGGCAGCCGCGCCGCCTGGCCAGGGCTCGTTCAGGTAGAGACGGTTGGGGTCGAGGTCGTTCGCGAGGTAGAGATCGGGGCGGCCGTCCCCGTCGACGTCGGTGAACGTCGCGCCGAGGCCGTGGTCGAGCTGCCTCGGCTCGAGGCCCGCGGCCCTTCCGACCTCGCGGAACCTCGGGTGAGCGCCAGGGCCGCCCTCGTTGAGGAACAGGAGGTCGCGGACGGCGCCGTGGTTCGCGGGGAAGCCCGACTGCGAGCCGGGGAGCATGTGGTTGACGTCGGTGTACCCCGCGACGAACAGGTCGAGCCTGCCGTCGCCGTTGACGTCGTCGACTGCTGCGCCTGTGTGCCAGCCGTACTGGTCGATGCCTGCCGCCTTCGCGCCCTCGGTGAACGTTCCGTCGCCGTTGTTCCAGAGCAGCGCGTCGTACGCGTTTCGGCCGACGTCGAAGCTCGCCGTCGTCACGACGAGGTCGGTGGTGCCGTTGCCGTCGAGGTCCGCGGCGACGCAGCCGCTCCCACGCATCCTCAAGCCGGTTCGCGTCGATGCCGTGACGTCGACGAAGTGGCCCTCCACGTTCCGGTAGAGCCGGCTCGAGGGCAGGCCGCCGTGCGAGCCGTAGCCGGGCCGGTCGCTGTCGGCGTAGGAGTTGACGACGTAGAGGTCCTGCCAGCCGTCGCCGTCGTAGTCGAGCCAGCAGAGACCCCCGCCCATCATCGCGCCCGTGTCGACGGACATGCCGTAGCGGAAGGCGCCGTGCCGGAAGTCGAGCCCGACGCGCGGCGCCACGTCGGTCAAGCTGAACCGCGCCAGGATGGACGCCCGTTGTGCGGGGGCGCGCTCGGCCTCGCCCCGGACGTCCGACACGAGGTAGCGGCCCGCGGTGGGGACGACGACGAACGTCCGCACGACGGGTCGCGGCGGGCCGCGGCGCACGATCGCCGAGGCGGAGCGGCCGTAGGTCGTGGACTGCGACGTCCCGGTCAGGGTCGCGAGGATCGACGGCGGGCCCTGCCCCTTGCCCCGCTCGAGCCGGAGGCGGACGTGCTCGGCGTCGTACGTGACGACGTCCACTGCGCCGCCACGGCCCGCGTCGATCCGACGCCAGAGGTCGGCGAGCCATGGGCCGGTCGCCGCGCGGCGCGCCCCCAGGCGGTCGCGTGTCCGGAGCGATTCCGCCGCTCCCTGGAGGTCGGCGACGAGCGCCGTCGCGACCCGCTGCGCCGTCGCACCGTCGATCGCGGCAACGCCGCGCCCCGTCGCGACGGTCACCTGGGGGATCCGGCCCGAGGCGAGCACAAGGGGTGCCTGGGGAGCGGCCGGCGAGAGCAACCCGGCCGCCACGACGGCCCCGCCCGCTACGAGCGCCGTGGCCCCGAGCCCCGCGAGCCGGAGCCGGCGGGAACGGTTACCCGTCCACGTCGTGAGGCTGCGCACGGGATCGCGGCCGCCGGCGAGGAGCAGCAGCGGGCGCGCGGCGCAGACGATCGTCAGCGACCCGAGCACCGCGAGCTTCGCCGAGAACTCGGTCGTCCAGGGGGCGATGAGGAGCGGGGCGAGGAGGCCGACGGAGATCGCGTACGCCAGCCGGCCGCGCCGCGTCTCGGGGATCGTCCGCGGATCCGTGATCATGAAGAACAGGAACACGAGGACCTCGGGCGACGTGACGAGGGTCCGCCAGAGCTCCCGGCCGCCGATCGGGCCGAGATGCCACGCCGCGGTCATCTCGTGCCCCGTCGCGGCGAGGATCGCGACGCCCGCCGCGAAGGTGAGCCAGAAGCCGGCTGCGATCGGCACGAGATGGAGGCGCGAGAGGATCGCGAGGCCACCGCCGACGATGAGCACCAGCGCGATCGCCAGCCAGACGGACATCGGGCCCCACCAGAACGGCAGTGGGTCGGCGCGTTCGGGCCCGAAGAGCACGAAGCAGGCGACGAGCCCGATGTTCGACGGGTTGAAGATGTGACGGCCGCGGAAGGTGATCACGTACTTCGAGAGCAGCCCGACGGCGGCCGTCCCGGCGAAGAGCCACCAGCCGTTCATGCTCCACCAGTCGCCGTGCTCGGTGCCCGGCACGCGCAGGACGAACGCGACCCCGTTCCCGGTGAGAAGCGCGCTGGCCGGCCACATCAGCACCTTCTGGCGACGGAACGCGATCGTGACCTCGAGCACCGCGCAGGTCGCGAGCGAGACGAGGATCTGGGCGATCGAGAGTTGGAAGTCGAACGCGGTCTGCCCCAGCACCTGGAGCGTCACGATCACGCCCGCGAGGTGGAGCCGCGGGTCGCGCAGCGTCGGGAGCAGGACCGGGTAGGCGGTGCCGCGGATGCGCACCGACGGTCTCGCGGGCGCGGCGATGGCCGGAGCGCTCATGGGCGACAGATGGTACGCGCGTCGGCGCTGGGCCTCAGCCCGCCCAGAAGGCCTCGAAGGCCGCCGGGTCCGACGGCAGCGCGAGCACCTCGCAGACCAGGCCATCCTCGAGCCGGAAGAGCAGCACCTGGTCGAGGTCGAGGCGCCGTCCCCCGCGCGCCCCCGAGGCGCGGTAGAGCGCGGCGGCGCGCGACTCGCTCGTCAGGACGTCCACGAGCTGCGACGCGTACGTCCCGTCCGTCTGCTTCGGCAGCCGCCCGAGGAAACGGAAGATCGCCTCGCGCCCGCGATAGACGCCCGCCATCGCGCCCTCGCCCGGCACGGTCCAGACGGCGTCGGCCGCGAAGAGCTCGCGCAACGCGAAGCCCTGCTTGCGCGCGAAGGCGTCGAAGATCCGCCGGACGACCGCCTCGTTCGCCGCGCGCGCGTCAGCGGTCGGCACGACTGCGCTCCCACTCGTCGACCAGCCGCTCGACGTGCCGTCGCTGTGCCTCGGTGAAGTCGAACAGGTCGAGCAGCCTCCGCGCCTCGGCCGGGTCGTCGTTCGCGACCGCCGCCTCGAGGTGCTCCCGCTGGGGCGTCGGCTGCCGCAGCTGACGCCGGAGCCAGCGGAGGAGGCTCACGGTGGCCTGGTCGGTCATCGCGCGCTTACGCTACTCGGATGGAGACATACCTCGCGATCGCGAGCCGCCGCGACGAGCGGCGCTATCGCCCCGAGCCGCTGCCCGACGACGTGGTCGAGCGGATCCTCGACGCCGGCCGCCTCGCCGGCTCTGCCTCGAACCGCCAACCGTGGACGTTCGTCGTGCCGGAGAGCCGTGCCCGCGTCGAGGCGGTCGCGGAGACCGTCTACGTCCCGGAAAACGTGCTCGGCGCCGGTCTCGTCGTCGCCATCGTCCTCGCCGGCAAGGGGCCGGTCTCCTTCGACGCCGGCCGCGCGGCGCAGAACATGCTCCTCGCCGCGTGGAACGAGGGCGTCGCGTCGTGCCCGAACGGGGTCGCCGAGCGGGACGCGCTGCACGCAGCGCTCGAGCTGGGCGACGACGAGTCGCCGGTCATCGTCCTCACGTTCGGCATCCCCCAGCGCCCCCGCGAGCCGGGCGGCCGCCCGGCGGAGGAATGGAGCGCGCGGGCAAACCGGCGGCCGCTCGACGACGTGGTTCGGCGGCTTCCGTGAGCGTGCCGTTCAGGGGTGGGGTCGACGTCGGCGGCACGAAGATCCAGGCCGTGGTCACCGGACGCGCGGGCAGGGTCGTCGGGCAGGCCCGGAGGAACACGCCGTCGGGCGGCCCGGAGGCGGTCGTCCACGACGTCGCCCTCACGATGACGGAAGCAGCGACGAACGCCGGCGTCCGGGTCCGCGAGCTCGGTGGCGTCGGGGTCGGCGCGCCCGGCGTGGTCGGCTCGGACGGTTCGGTGCAGCAGGTGCCGAACATCGACGGCTGGCAGGATCCGTACCCGCTCGGGCCGCTGCTCGCAGAGCGCCTCGGCGTTGCGGTGCGCGTCGGCAACGACGTGAGCGTCGCCGTCGACGCCGAACGGCGCTACGGCGCAGGACGCGGCGTGCGGTCGTTCCTCGGCGTCTTCTGGGGAACCGGTGTCGGCGGCGGCCTCGTGCTCGACGGGCGGCTGGTGCAGGGTCGCGGCTCGGCCGGCGAGATCGGGCACGTCTGCGTCAAGCCGGGCGGCCGCCGCTGCAACTGCGGGCTCCGAGGCTGCGCCGAGGCCTACGCAGGACGCGGCGCGCTCGAGCAGCGCGCCAGGCGCGAGGCACGGAAGCGAAAGACGCTCCTCTTCGACCTCCAGCACAAGCGGGGCCGGGACACCTTGACGAGCGGCATCTGGCTGCGGGCGCTCGACGCCGGCGACGCGGTCGCGACCGCGCTGCTCGACGAGGCCGTCCAGGCGCTCGGCGTCGCGATCGGCAGCGCGGTCACGCTCCTCGACGTGGAGCTCGTGGTCATGGGCGGCGGTCTCGGCGAGCGGCTCGGGGGCACGTGGCTGAAGCGGATCGAGAAGGCGGCCCGGCACCACACGTTCTTCCGGCCGCCGCCGGCATACCGGCTCGCCGAGCTCGGGGACATGGGCGGCGCGATCGGCGCCAGCCTGCTCGCCCGGCCACCGGCCGGCGTCGATTGACAGCGAGGCGCCGAGCCGTTTAGTTTGGGCGCCCTCCATACAAACGCCCCGATGTCGCTCCTCCCATCCGCCAACGGACGCTCGTTCCCGGCCGACCAGACGACGGTCCGCCGCGCGAACCTGTCCGTCGTCCTCCGACACGTCGCGTCCGCCGGGCCGTGCTCGCGCGCCCAGGTCGCCGCGGAGACGGGTCTCACGCGGGGCACGGTGTCGAGCCTCGTCACGGAGCTGATCGCGCTCGGGCTCCTGCGCGAGACGGGTGAGGCCGCCTCGCCGCGCGGCGTCGGGCGCCCGGGTGTGGCGCTCGAGCTCGCGGACGTGGTCGTCGGAATCGGGCTCGAGGTGAACGTCGACTACCTCGCCGTCTCCGTCGAGGACATGACGGGGAGCGTGCGCCACGAACATCGCGCCCATCACGACAACCGCCGCTCGGCGCCGTCGACGGTGCTCGACCGCCTCGGGGTCGCGGCCCGGGAGGCGCTCGACGCGGCGGCCCGGCAGGGGCTGCGGCCGGTCGGAGTCTCGGTCGCGGTGCCCGGCCTGGTCGAGGAGGCGTCGGGCATGGTCGTCTTCGCACCCAACCTCGGGTGGTCCGACCTTCCCGTCGCCGGAGAGCTCGAGGCGCGGCTCGAGCTGCCGGTGCACGTCGAGAACGAGTCCAACCTCGCGGCGCTCGCCGAGCACTGGACGGGCGCTGCGGTCGGCATCGACGACTTCGTGTGCGTCTTCGGCGAGGTTGGCGTCGGCGGCGGGGTCGTGCTCGGCGGCCGCCTCTTCCGTGGCTCGCACGGGTTCGGCGGGGAGTTCGGCCACGTCCCGGTCGACCCGGCAGGACGCACGTGCGCGTGCGGGAGCCGCGGGTGCGTCGAGACCCTCGTCGGCGAGGAGGCGATCGCGCGTGCCGCCGGGTTGACGCCGGCCGCAGCTCGTTCGGGGAGCCTCACCGACGAGCTCGTCCGCCGCGCGCGGAGCGGCGAGGTGCAGGTGGTCGGTGCGCTCGCGGACGCCGGCCGTTGGCTCGGCATCGCGCTCGCCTCGACCTTCAACCTGCTCGACGTCCGCGCGGTGGTGCTGGGCGGATGCTTCGGGCCGCTCTCGCCCTGGCTCGTCGAGGAGGTGCGGCGGACGCTCGAGGAGCGCTCGCTCGCCGCCCGGTCGGGGAGCTACGACGTGCTCCCCTCGGCATTCGGAGACGGAGCCGCCGTTCGCGGTGCCGCCGCGCTCTCGCTCCATCGCGTGCTCGACGAGCCATGGACTGTTCCGAGCGCGGAGTTGCCCGATGTGCGGGACCGCACGTCCGCGCCGCGAGCCGCGCGGCGCGAGAGGGAGGTGGCGATCGCGCGCCGCTAGAGGTCCGACGCGTTTGAACGGCCCGCCGGAACCGAGTACCTTCCCGGCGGGAGGCAGAGAGGCAAAGGCAAAAGGAGGGCAACGGAGTGAAGAAGCTCATCGTCTCGCTCGTCGTGGGGATGCTCGTCGTCGGCTTGTCCGTCGGCGGAGCGTTCGCGAAGAGCGGGAAACAGTCCGCGACCGCAGACGCATGCGTTCTGCTGCCGGACACGAAGTCGTCGGTCCGGTGGGAGACGCAGGACCGTCCGACGTTCATCGCGGCCTTCAAGAAGGCCAACGTCTCGGCGACGGTCGTGAACGCCGAGGGTGACGCGCAGAGGCAGCGCTCCCAGGCAGACCAGTGCCTCGCGAACGGTGCCAAGGTGATCCTGCTCACGAGCCTCGACCCGGGCTCGGGGTGCGCGATCATCAAGGCCGCGACGGCGCGGAAGGTCAAGACCATCGACTACGACCGGCTCAACACCGGTTGCAAGGGCGCGAACTACTACGTCTCGTTCAACAACCCGACGGTCGGCAGGCTCATGGGCCAGGGCGTCAAGGCCGCGATGACGGCCAAGGGCCTGCTGGGTGCCGGCAAGAAACCGGTCATCGCATACCTGAACGGCGGCCCGACGGACAACAACTCGAAGCTCTTCAAGCAGGGCTATGCGAGCGTCCTCGATCCGCTCATCAAGAGCGGCAAGGCGACGAAGGGCCCGGATCAGGGCGTGCCCGCCTGGGACAACCAAAAGGCACGCACGATCTTCGAGCAGATGCTCGTCTCCACCGGCAACAAGATCGACGCGGTCGCCGCGGCCAACGACGGCCTCGCGAACGCGGTCGTCACCGCGCTCAAGGCGAAGAAGCTGAGCCCGATCCCGCTCTCCGGGCAGGATGCGACGGCCCAGGGCGTGCAGAACATCATCTCCGGCTGGCAGTCCGGGACGGTGCACAAGCCCGCGTATGTCGAGGCGAACGGCGCAGCTGCAGTCGCGGTCGCGTTGCTCAAGGGCGGCACGCCGAAGGTCAACGGCACGACGAACAACGGCGTGCGGAACGTGCCGTCGGCGCTTTCGACCCCGATCTGGATCACGAAGAAGAACGTCAACCTGCTGTACAAGGACGGAACGCTCAAGAAGTCCCAGGTGTGCGTCGGCTCGTACAAGCAGTACTGCTAGCAGTGGCAACTCGGTGGGGAGTCGCTCCGGCGGCTCCCCACCCGCCGAGACACGGGAGACCGCCCAGTGACCGAGACGATGGCCTCACCCTCACCCGCAGGCGTCGTGACGCCGAGGCTCGAGACGCGAGGCGTCTCGAAGAGCTTCGGATCGGTCCTCGCGCTCGACGACGTCGATTTCGAGGTGCGGGCCGGGGAGGTCATGGCGCTCGTCGGCGACAACGGCGCAGGCAAGTCGACGCTCATCAAGTGCATCGCCGGGATCTACGCGATGGACGAGGGCGAGGTGTACTCCAACGGGGAGAAGGTCACGATCCACGGCCCGAAGGACGCGTCCCGGCTCGGCATCGAGGTCGTCTATCAGGACCTCGCGCTCTGCGACAACCTCGACGTCGTCCAGAACATGTACCTCGGTCGTGAGACGCACGACATCCTCTTTCGCCTCAAGGAGCCCGAGATGGAAGCGAGGACGGGGGAGGTGCTGAAAGGCCTCTCCGTGACGAGCATCCGCTCGATCCGCCAGCAGGTCGCGAGCCTCTCAGGCGGTCAGCGGCAGTCGGTCGCGATCGGCCGTGCCGTGATGTGGAACTCCCGCATCGTGATCCTCGACGAGCCGACGGCCGCCCTCGGCGTCGCCCAGACGCGGCAGGTGCTCGATCTCGTCCGGCGGCTCGCCGAGCAGGGACTCGCCGTCGTGCTCATCTCCCACAACCTCCACGACATCTTCGAAGCGGCCGACCGGATCACGGTGCTCCGGCTCGGACGCAATGCCGCCATCTTCGAGCGGAGCCAGACGACGCAGCAGGAAGTCGTCCACGCCATCACGGCAGGCATCCCGACGAAGGTCTCCGGCATCGACCACACGGACACGGACGCACCGGCGTGACCGACGCCGAACTGGCGATAGGGGATTACGTCGAGCCTGAAGAGCACGGCCTCGGCGCGATCGCGCGGCGGCGATGGGAGTCCTGGAAGGCGGGCGACGTCGGCGTGATGCCCGTGGTGGTCGGGCTGTGCGTGATCACAGCGTTCTTCTACTCGCAGAACTCGAACTTCCTCACCGCCGGCAACTTCACGAACCTGATGGTGCAGATGGCCGGAGTCACGACGATCGCCATCGGCGTCGTCTTCGTCCTGCTGCTCGGCGAGATCGACCTCTCGATCGGATATGTGTCGGGCATCGCCGGCGTCGTCGTCGCGAAGCTCACGTTCCCGGACGGCAGCTTCGAGGCGAAAGGGATCGTGGCGATCGTCATCGCGGTGATCGTCACCGCGCTGATCGGCCTCTTCCAAGGGAGCTTCGTCGCGATCATCGGGGTGCCGTCGTTTGTCGTCACGCTCGCCGGGCTCCTGTTCTGGCAGGGCGTGATCCTCTACTCGATCGGCGACCAGGGCGTGATCGTCATCGACGACTCGCTCGTCAACAACGTCTCGAACTACTTCTTCTCCGATACGGCCGGCTACCTCATCGCCGCGATCGCGACCGGCCTGTTCGTGCTCGCGTCCCTGTTGGGGGTGTTCAGCCGCCGGCGCCACGGGATCCTCACCGACAATCCGGTCCTCGTCGTGCTCAAGCTCGTCGGCTTCGCGGCGATCGCCTTCGGCGCCGTCTATTGGGCGAACCAGGAGCGGGGCTTCCCGGTGGCGTTCCTGCTGGTGATCGTTCTCCTCGTCTTCTGGACCTGGGTCGCCGAGCGGACGACGTTCGGGCGCCACGTCTATGCCGTCGGGGGCAACGCCGAGGCTGCGCGCCGGGCCGGGATCAACGTCCGCAACATCCGGATCTTCGTCTTCATGATCTCCGGCGCGATGGCCGGGCTCGGTGGGGTTATCTTCGCCTCGCGCCTCAACTCCGTCGACCTCAACGCCGGCGGCGGCACCATCCTGCTCGACGCGATCGCGGCCGCGGTGATCGGCGGCACGAGTCTCTTCGGCGGGCGCGGACGCGTGATCAGCGCGCTGATGGGATCGCTCGTGATCGCGACGGTGGCGAACGGCATCGACCTGCTCGGGTACAGCTCGGCGATCAAGTTCATGGTCACCGGCGCGATCCTCCTCGCGGCGGTGACGCTCGACGCGGTCTCGCGCCGCAGGCTCGAGAGGGCAGGGCGCTAGATGCGCACCAGCCTCGGCATCTGGGCGCTCGGCTCGATGGTCACCCGGTTCGTGCCGGGCGGCTACCAGCCCGAGCGCGACGGCGAGACGACGCCGCAGCGCGTCCGCCGCGCCGTCGAGGGACTCGGCGACCTCATGGACGACTACGAGTTCCACTACCCGGGCGAGCTCAATGCCGAGAACCTCGACGACGTCCGCGACGCACTGGACGGACACGGCATCTACACCGTCTGCACCGGGCTCCATCTCGACCCGCGGTTCGGGCGCGGCGGGCTCGTCTCACCCGACCCGGCCGTGCGGGCCGAAGCTCGGCGGCTCACGCGCGAGACCGCGGAGCTCGCGGGCGAGGTCGGCGCCCACATGGTCTGCTGGCCGGGGATCGAGGGCTACAACTACCCCTTCCAGACGCCGTACGCGGAGTCGTGGGAGTGGTTCCTCGAGGGCATCGCGGAGGCGGCCGACGTGTGCGCGCGGGGCGGCGTCAAGCTCTTCCTCGAGCACAAGAACTCCGAGCCCGCGATGAAGATCCTGATGCGGAACATCGGGATGACATTGCACGTGATCCACAAGCTCCGCGACCGCGGCGTCACCAACGTCCAGGTCAACATGGACTGGCAGCACCTCATCATGAACGGCGAGAGCCTCGGCGAGTACGCGGCGATGCTCGCCGCAGAGGGGCTCCTCGGCCACCAGCACGCGAACTCGGGCTGGGGGACGTTCGACGACGACAACATGGTCGGCGCGACGGCGTTCATGGAGACGCTCGAGCTCGCGGTCGAGCTCCGCCGCGCCCGGTACGGGGAGAACGGCGAGCGGCTCGGCTTCGATCTCTATCCGTACACGGAGGACGCCGTCGCGGCGGTCGCGCGCAGCGTGAAGCAGTGGAACTTCATCTGGGAGGTCTCCGGCCGCATCGACGACGCCGCGCTGCGGGAGGCCCAGTCGCGCAAGGACGCCGTCCGCGCGTACGAGCTCGTGTACGCGGCGCTCGGCGCGGAGTGACGGCGGCCCTAGCGGGCGAGCGCGCGAGCGAGCGCCGCGCGGCCGTTCCGCAGCACCGGCTCGCCGTGCGAGACGAGGACGCGGCTCACCGGCAGGTCGAGCAGCGGCCGCAGCGACCCGGCGAGCTCGTCGAGCGTTCTGCCTTCGGGGAGCCAGCCCCGGGGGCACATCCGGATGCCACCTTCCTTCGCGCCGAGGAGCACGTCGCCAGGGACGACGGCGCGATGCACGGGAATCCAGTAGACGACCTCGTTGGCGCGGGCCGTCGAGATCGCTTCGACGCCGCCCGGCAGCACGTCGCCCGGGCGGAACGGCTCGGTGCTCGGCGCCCTCCGGCGCACGGCGGCTCTCCCGCCCGAGGGCGCCAGCACACGCGCATGGTGGCGACGAGCGAGGACCTCCGCGCTCCTCGTATGCCAATACACCGTCACAAGGATCGCGAGCGGCTTGCCGACGCGCGCGACCAGCTCGTCCAGCACGTCGTCGGACGGAAGCAGCGGGTCGACGAGGACGAGCTCGTCGGCGCCGTCGTAGGCGACCGAGCCGACGTCCTCCCTCCACTCCGGGTGGAACGCCGTCCAGCGCCAGAGGCCGGGACGCAGCTCGCGGAGCTCCATGGCCGGTGAGCCTATCCTCGTCGGGCTCGACGTCGGCACGACGGGCGTCAAGGCGCTCGCCCTCTCGCCCGAGGGCGACGTGCTTGCCACGGCGACGCGCGTCTATGAGCTCGCGACGCCGCGGCCGGGGTGGGCCGAGCAGAACCCCGACGATTGGTGGCGCGCCGCGGAGGCCGCGCTCGCGGAGGTCTCGGCGGGCCGCGACGTCGAGGGGATCGGGCTCTCCGGCCAGATGCACGGGCTCGTCGTGCTCGATGACGCCGGCCGCGTAATCCGCCCCGCCATTCTCTGGAACGACCAACGCACGGCGAGGGAATGCGCCGAGATCGAGGAGCGTGTCGGGCTCGACCGCTTGATCGGGCTGACCGGAAACAGGGCGCTGACCGGCTTCACCGCGCCGAAGCTCCTCTGGCTGCGCCGGCACGAGCCGGACGCCTACGCTCGCGTGGCGCGGGTCATGCTCCCGAAGGATTACGTCCGCCTGCGGCTGACGGGCGAGTGGGCGATCGATGCGTCGGATGCATCCGGAACCCTTCTGCTCGACGTCGCCCGGCGTGACTGGAGCACCGAGGTGCTGGACGCTCTCGAGCTCCCTCGGAGCACGCTCCCGCCGGTCGTCGAGTCGCCGGAGCCCGTAGGGATGTCCGCCGGGACGCCGGTCGCGGCGGGAGCGGGCGACCAGCCCGCGGCTGCCGTGGGGGTCGGGGCAACCGCGCCGGGGACGCTCTCGGTCGTGCTCGGAACGTCGGGCGTGGTCCTCGCGCCGCTCCCCGCCTACGCCCACGACGCCGAGGCGCGGGTCCACGCCTTCTGCCACGCCCTGCCCGACACCTGGCAGGCGATGGGCGTGATGCTCTCGGCCGCCGGGTCGCTCCAGTGGCTCCGCGACGTCGTCGCGCCCGGCGTGTCGTTCGACCGGCTCGTGGCCGAGGCCGACGCCTGGGGCCCGGGCGCCGACGGCCTGCTCTTCCTCCCGTACCTCGCCGGTGAGCGGACGCCCCACGCCGACCCGGACGCGAGGGGTGCCTTCGTCGGCCTCGAGCTCCGCCACGACCGCGGGGCACTCGTCCGGGCCGTCCTCGAGGGGGTCGCCTTCGGTCTGCGGGATTCGCTCGACCTGCTCCGCGCGCTCGGCGTCGAGGCACACGTCGCCCGCGTCTCCGGCGGCGGCGCGAAGGGCCGCGGGTGGCTCCGAATCGTCGCCTCCGTGCTCGGGATGCCGCTCGAGCTGACCGAGTCGGAGGAAGGCTCGGCCTTCGGCGCCGCGCTGCTCGGCGGCGCGGCGGGCGGGGTCTTCGCCGACGTCGACGAGGCCGTCGCCCGCTGCCTGCGCGTGACGGACACGATCGAGCCGAATCCCGCCTGGCAGACGCCCTACGCGGAGCATCACGCGCGCTATCGATCGCTCTACCCGGCGCTGCGGCCGTTCGCTGCCGTGCAGGACCCGAGTGCCTGAGCGTGTTCTCGGGCGCTTGACAATACAGTCATACGATATTTCAATAGCTCGACATCGAACGCGGGGGCGGCGTTCGAGGTCCCGCCGCCCGAGACAAGGAGGTACGACGCCGTGACCGACGACGAGCGCAACACGCTCGAACACGACAAGGGGGGAATGGACCGCAGTTCGCTGCTGAAGCGCATCGCCCTCGGCGGAGCTGCGCTGTCGCTTCCGTCCCTCGCTGCGGCCCAGGCGGCAGTGGCCGCGCCGAACGCCGCGGCCTCCGCCTACCCGAAGCATCCGAAGTGGAAGTTCGTCTTCGTCAACCACGTCACGACGAACCCGTTCTTCGTGCCGACCCAGTACGGCGCGGACGATGCGTGCACCCTCGTCAACTGCTCGTACCAGTGGACAGGGGCAGAGGACGGCGACGTCGCCAAGATGATCAACGCGATCAACGCGGCGATCAGCGCGAAGGCCGCCGGCCTCGCGATCGCCGTGACGGACAAGCAGGCATTCGAGGCGCCGATCAAGCGGGCGATCGCCAAGGGGATCCCCGTCGTCTCGTACAACGCGGACGGTGCGCGGGAGGGTACGAAGGCGCGGGCGGCCTACATCGGCCAGGCGCTCTACGAGTCCGGGTTCTCGATGGGGCAGCGGATCGCGACGATGGTGCCGAGCGGTGACGTCGCGCTCTTCATCGCGCAGCCGGGCGCGCTGAACATCCAGCCCCGCATCGACGGCGCGGTGGCTGCGATCAAGCAGTCCGGGAAGCCCATCAACGCCAAGGTGGTCGCGACGCACACGGACCTCGCGCGCGAGCTGTCGATCATCGACGCGTACTACCTCGGCCACAAGACCCTGAAGGGGATGTTCGCTGTCGACGCGGGCGACACCCAGGGTGTCGGCCAGGTCATCCAGAAGCACAGCCTTCGCGGAAAGGTCAAGGGAGGCGGGTACGACCTGCTGCCGGGGACGCTCGACCTGATCAACAAGGGCTTCCTCGACTTCACGATCGACCAGCAGCCGTACCTCCAGGGGTTCTACCCCGTGCTCCAGCTGTTCCTCTACAGGCTGTCCAGCGGGCTCGTCGCCCCCTCCGACACGAACACCGGGCTTCTCTACGTCACGAAGGCGAACGTCAAGCCGTACCTGACGACGAAGACCCGCTACGAGGGAAGCTCGAAGGCGCAGAAGTACCCGGTCACCGCGTAATACTTGGCCATCCAAGATGCAGCGGTAGCCGCACCTGAGCGACGCGCCGGCCTCGGCTGGCGCGTCGTCGGTGCCTTCGTACGGAGGCGCGAGGCGAGCATCTTCGTCGTCGCGGTCCTGCTCTCGCTCTACTTCTCGATCCGCAGCGAGGCGTTCTACTCCGGCGACAACGTCAAGAACATCACGGAGACGATGGCGCCGATCGCCATCGTGGCGGCCGGCCTGGCGATGCTCCTCATCTGCGGCGAGATCGACCTCGCCGTGGGGCGCGTCTACGCGCTCGCGCCCGCGATCGTGTACGTCGTCTCGTCCGAGGAGCAGCACGGATACCCGATCTGGGTCGGCGTGCTCGCAGGGCTCGGCTGCTCCGCGCTGGTGGGCCTCACGAATGGGGTGATCACGACGGTGTTCCGGGTGCCCTCGTTCATCACGACGCTCGGCATGCTGTTCCTCCTGAACGGCATCACGCTGCATCTGCTCGCCGGGACGCAGGTGTTCATGCCGGGCGGGGGCACGTTCCACGACATCTTCGGCTCGCAGCCCGGCGACTATCCGTTGTTCCTGAACGCCGAGTTCTTCTGGGCGCTCGGCATCGTGCTCGTGCTCCAGTTCGTGCTCACCCTCACGCGCTGGGGGCTGCATACGACGGCCACGGGCGGGAACCTGATCGGCGCTGCGGAGGCAGGGATCAACGTGCGCATGGTCAAGATCGGGAACTTCGTGCTCGCGAACCTGCTCGCCGGCTTCGCGGGCATCCTGGACTCGACGAGGATCACGACCATCGTCCCCCTCCAGGGCGGTCCGGACCTCATGTTCATGGGCGTCGCGGCCGCGGTCATCGGCGGAACGTCGCTGTTCGGCGGGTCCGGCTCGGTCGTCGGCGCGTTCATCGGCGTCGCCGTGCTGATCATCCTGCAAACCGGGTTCAACATCATCGGCGTGAGCGCGTTCACCTTCGACCTGATCATCGGGATCGCGATCATCCTGTCGATGATCGTGAACGTCCAGGTCGCGCGGCTTCGCAACCTGGGGAAGCTCCAGTGAGCGAGCCGACGACGGCGACCGACGCGATCCGCGTCGAGAACCTCGGCAAGAGCTTCGGCGCCGTGACAGCGCTCACGGACGTCTCGCTCCGACTGGGGGAAGGCGAGTGCCTCGGACTGATCGGCGACAACGGCGCAGGGAAGTCGACGCTCGTGAAGATCCTGAGCGGTTTCCACCGACCAGACCGGGGCCAGATCTTCGTCGAGGGCGCGGAGGTGAGCATCCGCTCGGTCGACCACGCGCGCTCGCTCGGGATCGACACCGTCTACCAGGACCTCGCGCTCGTGCCGACCCTCTCCGTGGCGCACAACATGTTCCTCAATCGCGAGCTGACCACCGGCGTCCGGCCGTTCGCGTGGCTCGACAACCGCGAGATGCGCAAGCGAGCCCGCGCCTATCTGGACGACATCGGCATCAAGACGCTCCGCTCCGTCCAGTCCGAGGTCGCGATGCTCTCGGGAGGGCAGCGGCAGGCAATCGCAATCGCGCGCTCCGTGCACTCCGGCGCCCGAATCCTCCTCCTCGACGAGCCGCTCGCCGCGATGGGCGCCAAGGAGGGCGAGATGATCCTCGACCTGATCCGGGACCTCAAGGAGAAGGGGCATTCGATGATCGTCGTCGCGCACAACTACGTCCACGTGCTCGAGGTGTGCGACCGCGTGATCCTGCTCCAGCACGGCAGCATCAGCCTCGACCGGCTGTCCTCGGAAACGTCGGCGGAGGAGCTGACCGAGCTCGTCGCCCGCGAGTACCGCAGACAGCGCGCCGACCGGCGGACGGGCGGCGACGCCGCCGGTACCCCGGTCGACTAGCGATGCTCGAGCCGGCTTCGGCGCCCCGGGGGAGCGCCGAAGCGACCCGAGAGGAGGGCTGTGAAGAAGCCCAATGTAGGTATATCATAGTATTGTTCGCTCGTGAATCGTCGTTGGCGCGTGACGTGGCTCGGCCAGGCCGGCTTCCGGGTCGAGAGCGAGGGCGTCTGCTTCGTGATCGACCCCTGGGCGAGTCCGCACGAACTGCGGCTGATCCCGCCGCCCCCGGACGCGCTCGCGGCCGAGGACGTCGACTGGGTGCTCGTGACGCACGAGCACCTGGATCACCTCGATCTCCCCTTCCTGCCGGTCGTGCTCGAACGCTCGCCCGGCGCGAGGGTCGTCCTGCCGGCGCCGGTCGTACCGCTGGTGAACGGCGTCGTTCCCCACGACAGGGTCGTCGCCGTGCGACCAGGGGATATCCTCGACCTCGACGGCGTCGAGGTGCGCGTCGTGCCGGCGTTCCACGGCGTCACGACGGACGACCCGTACGGCGACGGCAGCGGACTCGGCGAGGGTCCGCGCTTCGTCGGTTACGTGCTCGGCGGGGCGCAGCGCATCTACCACGCGGGGGACACGATCCTGACGGACGCGCTCCGTGAGGCACTCGAGCCGCTCGACATCGCAGTTGCGCTCCTGCCGGTCAACGGTCGCGACGCGGAGCGCGAGGGCCGCGGGATCGTCGGCAACATGGACGCCCGCGAGGCGGTCGACCTGTCGCTCTCGCTCGGCGTCTCGCTCCTCGTGCCGTACCACTGGGACGGCTTCGCCGGGAACACCGTCGACCCCGGCACGGTTGCCGAAGTCGCCGGCGGACGCATCGCCGTGACCGTCCCCTCCCAGTTCGGCGCGATCGACGTCGCCTGAACGCGGACGCAGGATCAGCGGTGGCTGCCGCCGCCTCGGGCGAGCCGGCGGATGTCCGTCGCCGTGTCGGCGAT
Source organism: Gaiella sp. (assembly GCA_036265415.1). Classification (GTDB taxonomy): domain Bacteria; phylum Actinomycetota; class Thermoleophilia; order Gaiellales; family Gaiellaceae; genus Gaiella. Next base: position 8,390 of record DATAPC010000061.1, on the reverse strand, counting down.
CAGCGTCCGCGCGGCGTCCTCGGCGGCGTCCTCGTCGCCCGCGAGGATCCCCTCGAGGATCGCGCGGTGCAGGGGAAGTGCCCGGCGTCTCGAGCGGCTCGGCGTCGTCGTGAGCGTGAACGTCGCCCGAAGGACCGCACGCAGCACCCTGCCGAGATGCTCGAGCAGCTCGTTGTGGCACGACCCGAGAATCCGGCTGTGGAACTCGAGATCCGCCTCCAGGTACGCGTCCTGATCGTCGAGCCCGGACTCCATCGCCGCGAAGGCGGCCGTGATCGCCGCGACCTCCTCGTCCGTCGCACGTGTGGCGGCCAGCCGCGCGGCGAGCGGCTCGATCGCGAGGCGGACCTCCGTCGACTCCTCGTAGAGCTTCGGGTCGTGATCCGCCTCGGTGCGCCAGCTGAGCACGTCCGGGTCGAGGACGTTCCAGTCGCCGCGCGGACGCACGCGTGTCCCGGTCTTGGGCCTCGCCTGGACGAGACCCTTCGCCGCCAGCACGCGAACGGCCTCCCGCAGCACCGTGCGGCTGACCGACAGGTCGGTGATGAGCTCGTCCTCGGGCGGCAGCGGGTCGCCTGGTTGCAGCTCGCCGTTGACGATCTTGAGCCCGATGGTGTGGACGACCTCTCCGTGCAGCCCTCGCCGCGGGTAGATGTGAGGCTTGGTCACGACCGGCGTCGGCTCATCGGCCGATCGTAGTCGAGTGTCAGGATGGCGAGCCTGTCACGTTGCCGCTCAATCATCATATGATACGCCTTCTCCGATGCCCCAGGAGGAGGACCGAAAGCTCATGAGGAACGTTCCCGGCAACGGCGCGCGCGACGGCAGGCGGAGCGACGAGTGGTTCGATCGGCGCGACCTCGACGGGTTCCTCCACCGCTCGTGGCTGAAGTCGACCGGGGTCACGGACGAGACGTTCAGAGGGCGCCCGGTGATCGGCATCTGCAACAGCTGGAGCGAGCTCGTCAACTGCAACGTGCACCTGCGCGGGCTCGCCGAGGCGGTCAAGCGGGGCGTGCTCCAGGCCGGCGGGTTCCCGCTCGAGTTCCCGGTCATCTCGTGCGGCGAGTCGCTCATGAAGCCGACGGCGATGCTCTACCGGAACCTGATGGCGATGGACGTCGAGGAGTCCATCCGCGCCTATCCCCTCGACGGCGTCGTCCTTCTCACCGGTTGCGACAAGACGAACCCGGCCAGCATCCTCGGCGCGGCGAGCGCGGACATCCCGGCGATCGTCGTCACCGGCGGGCCGATGCTGAACGGCCGCTGGCGCGGCCTCGAGCTCGGGTCCTGCAGCGACTGCTGGCACTACAACGAGGAGCGGCGCGCCGGCCGGATCACCGAGGAGGAGCTCACCGAGATCGAGAACGCCCTCTCCCGCTCGAACGGCCACTGCATGACGATGGGCACGGCCTCGACGATGGCCTGCGTCACGGAGGCACTCGGGCTGACGCTTCCCGGCGGTGCCGCGATCCCGGCCGTCGACTCGCGCCGCGCGCAGCTTGCCGAGGCCGCCGGCCGGCAGATCGTCGAGCTGGTGGAGCGCGACCTGAGACCCAGCGAGGTTCTCGTTCCGGAGGCGTTCGAGAATGCGATCCGCGTGCTTCACGCGATCTCGGGGTCGACGAACGCGATCATCCACCTGATCGCGTACGCCGGCCGCGTCGGCGTCGACCTTCCGCTCTCGCTGTTCGACGAGCTGTGCCAGTCGACGCCGTGGCTCGTGAACCTCAAGCCTGCAGGCGCGTACCTGATGGAGGACTTCTTCCACGCCGGCGGGCTTCCGGCCGTGATGGCCGAGATCGCGGATCTGCTGCACCTCGACGCGATCACCGTCACGGGCGGGACGGTCGGGGAGAACATCTCGGGAGCCGCGATCGGGAACCCCGACGTGATACGGCCCGCTGCCGCACCCCTCGACGCAGGCGGCTCACTCGTCGTGCTCGGCGGCAACCTGTGTCCGGACGGCGCGGTGATGAAGATCTCGGCGGCGGAGCCCGCCCTGCTGTCGCACGAGGGGCGCGCGCTCGTGTTCGACGACATCCACGACCTCGCCCGGAGGGTCGACGATCCCGACCTCGACTGCGACGCGTCGAGCGTGATGGTGCTCCGCAATGCCGGCCCGATCGGGGCCCCTGGGATGCCCGAGTGGGGGCATTTGCCGATCCCGTCCAAGCTGCTGAAGCAAGGTGTCACCGACCTCGTGCGGATCTCGGACGCCCGCATGAGCGGGACGTCGTATGGTGCCGTCGTGCTTCACGTCGCCCCCGAGTCCGCCGTCGGCGGCCCGCTCGCGCTCGTCAGGGACGGCGATCCGATCCGCCTTGACGTCGCGTCGAGGACGCTCGACGTCATCGTGGACGAGGCCGAGCTCGATGCCCGGCGCGCCGCGTGGGAGCCGCCGGTGCGAACGGACGTGCGCGGATTCCGCAAGCTGCATTGCGATCACGTCCTGCAGGCGAACCACGGCTGCGACTTCGACTTCCTCCGCGGTCGCTCCGCCGTCGTCACCGACGCCGTCACGTACCTCTAGTGCAGGTCCTCGTCACCGGTGCCCACGGCAAGGTCGGGCGCGCGCTCGTGCCGCGGCTCGTCGAGGCGGGCTACCAGATCCGCGCGGCCGACCTCACCCGCCCCGTGTGGGACCGGGTCGACCCGGGCGAGGTCGAGGACTACTGGCAGGCAGATCTGACCGATGCCGGGTCCGCGTACGCGCTGGCCGCGGGGTGCGACGTCGTCGTGCACACCGCCGCGATCCCGCAGCCGATCCACAACCCGCCGCACGTCGTGTTCGGCACCAACATCATGAGCACGTTCAACGCACTCGAGGGTGCGATCGCCGCGGGCGCGCGCCGCTTCGTCCACTTCTCGAGCGAGACCGTGCCGGGCTTCGTCTATGCCCTGCGCCCGTTCGAGCCGGAATACCTTCCGATCGACGAAGAGCATCCCGTGCGACCCCAGGACGCCTACGCGACCTCGAAGTGGTTCGGCGAGCTGCTCTGCGACGGCGCCGTCCGGCGCTCGGACATCCGCTGCACGTCGATTCGCCCGTCGTGGGTGCAGGACGAGGAGAGCTACGAGCGCAACCTCGGGCCGATCGTCCGCGACCCCTCCGTGCTGATCGGGAACTACTGCTCCTACATCGACGTCCACGACCTGTGCGACGCCGTCGTGCGCACGATCGAGACCGACCTCCCGGGGCACGAGGTGTTCTACATCGCCTCGCCCGACACGATCGGCGGCCACCCGCTGGCCGAGACGGTGAGGACGCACTACGGCGCCCAGAGCGTCGAGGTCAGGCCGGTCGACCGCGACGACGCGTCGGCCGTGTCGACCGAGAAGGCGGAGCGGATGCTCGGCTGGGAGCCGACGAGGACATGGCGCGACTACCTCGACGAACAGGGCCGGTCGCGGCGGTGAGGACGAGGCGCCTCGGGAACGCGGGTCCGGATCTGAGCGTCGTCGGCTTTGGCGCGTGGGCGATCGGCGGAGTTTGGCGCTTCGGCTGGGGGCCGGTCGACGACGACGACTCGATCGCCGCGGTCCGACGCGCCGTCGAGCTCGGCGTGAACTGGGTCGACACGGCGGCGGTCTACGGCCTCGGGCACTCCGAGGAGGTCGTCGGGCGGGCGCTCGAGCCCTACCGCGTCGGCGAGGACGTGCTCGTCTTCACGAAGTGCGGACGGAGGTGGGAGGGGCGGCCCGAGGGTGTGATCGGAAACGACCTCCGCCCTGAGTCGATCCGCGAGGAATGCGACCGGAGCCTGCGCCGCCTCGGTCTCGAGCGCATCGACCTCTACCAGGCGCACTGGCCAGACTCGACGACGGGGACGCTCCTCGAGGAATCCTGGGGCACGATGGCCGAGCTCGTCGACGAGGGCAAGGTCCGCTGGATCGGCGTCTGCAACTTCGACCCCGAGCAGCTCGACCGCTGCGAGGCCGTCCGGCACGTCGACTCGGTACAGCCGCCGCTCTCGCTGCTCGTCCGCGGCGCGCTCTCGGGCGTGGTGCCGTGGGCTGCCGAGCACGGCGCCGGAGTGCTCGGCTATTCGCCGCTCGCGTCCGGCATGCTCACCGGCGCGTACGATCGCGAGCGCATCGCTCGTCTCGCCGCGAACGACTGGCGTCGCGAGGCGGCTGCGTTCAACGAACCGCTCCTCTCCCAGAATCTCGCGTTCGTCGAACGGCTGACGAAGGCTGCCGCCCGTCTGGGAGCGACGCTTCCCGCGCTCGCCGTCGCCTGGGTACTGGCGCAGCCGGGCGTCACCGCGAGCATCGTCGGAGCGCGCGTCCCGGGGCACGTGCCGGGTTGGGTGGCCGGCGCCGAGCTCGTTCTCGACGACGGCGCGATTCGCGAGATCGACGAGGCGATCGCCTCGACCGGAGCGGGATCCGACGTCCCGCCGACGCCGCCGCCGCATATCAGGCCCATCCACGAACAGCAGGGAGCCAGCCCGTGAGACTCGGCCTTGTCTCCACCGCCAACATCAACCGTCAAATCCTCGCCGGCGCCGCCGGGACGAGCGACGTGGAGATCGTCGCCGTCGGAAGCCGCGACGGGGCGAAGGCGCAGGCCTACGCGAACGAGCACGGCCTCGAGCGGGGGCACGGCTCGTACGAGGCGCTGTTCGCGGACGCCGACGTCGACGGCGTCTACATCTCGCTGCCGAACGGCATGCACCACGAGTGGACGATGCGCGCCCTCGAGTCCGGCAAGCACGTGCTGTGCGAGAAGCCGTACACGCGAGACCCCACCGAGGCCGAGGAGGCGTACGACGCCTCCGAGGCGGCCGGCCTCGTCCTGATGGAGGCGTTCATGTACCGCCACCATCCGCAGACGGCGACCATCGAGCGGCTCGTGCGAGAGGGGGCCGTCGGCCGCGTTCTCGCCGTCAAGGCGGTCTTCTCGTTTGCGCTCACCGATCTCACGAACGTGCGCGCGCTTCCCGACCTGGACGGCGGGGCGCTGATGGACGTGGGGTGTTACTGCGTGAGCGGCGCGCGCGTCGTCGCGGGTGAGCCGGTCTCCGTGCTGGCCGAGCAGGTGGTCGGCGAGACGGGGGTCGACATGGCCCTGTACGGGACGCTGCGGTTCCCGGACGACGTGGTCGCGCAGATCGAGGCGTCCTTCCTCGCACCGGAACGGCAGTCCCTCGAAGTCGTCGGCGACGGCGGCGTGTTGCGGGCGTCCGCACCGTGGCGCGTGGACTGGGGCGGCGACCTCGTGCTGGAGCGCGACGGCGGCTCCGAGGTGATCCCCGGCCAGGAGGCGAACTCCTACACGCTCCAGCTCGAGAACTTCGCCGCCGCGATCGCCGGTCGCAGCCCCCAGCTCCTCGGCCGCGCCGACGCGGTGGGGCAGGCGCGGGTGATCGACGCGCTCTACCGATCGGCGGCGTCCGGCGAAGCAGTGGCGCTCTGACGCTCGGGCTCAGGCGAGCGACGTTCGGAGGAAGCGGAGCAGATTCCCGGACGTCACGGCGGTGACGTCGGCATCCGCCCAGCCCCGCGCCGCCAGGCCGGAAACGAGATTCGGATAGTCCTGTGGCCCGAGGAGCTGCTCTATTCCCATTCCCGGCTGGAGACCCGCGGGCATCAGCCCGTCCTTCGGCTCGGGCGGGGGCGGCATCGCCTGCCACAGCCGTCGCGTGAAGTCGCCGCCGAGGCAGACGCGGTCGACACCCATCACCGAGACGGCGTGCTCGAGGTGGTCGATCACGCCGTCGATCGTCCGTCGCTCCGGCCCGATCGCGATCGGGTGGAGCATCAGCCCGAAGAGCGCGTCGGCCTCGGCAAGAGCGCGGAGCTGGTCGTCGTCGAGGTTCCGCGGCGTCTCGTGCACGGCGCGGCAGCCGCCGTGGGAGCAGAGGATCGGCGCGCCGGCCGCGCGATCGAGGAGCTCCGCGAAGAGACCGTGAGACGCGTGGGCGAGATCGAGGATCACGCCGAGCGCGACCAGATGGTCGACGAGCTCCCGGCCGAGCCGCGAGAGGCCGCCGCCGTCCTCCGCCGCCCCGTCAGCGAAGGCGTTCCGGCGGTTCCACGTCAGCCCGGCCATCCGCACGCCGAGCGCGTGGAAGACGTCGGCCGGCCAGGTCTCGACCCCGAAGCATTCGACGCCCTCGAGCGAGAGCATGAGGCCGACTCGCTCGCCCGACTCCACGAGGTCGAGGTCGGCCGCCTCGCGCACCTGGACGACGTGGTCCTCGTTCTCGCGGAGGGCACGATGGAACGAGGCCACCATCGAGAGCGCCTCGCGCAGCGAGCCCTCGGGCTGAACCGTCACGTCCACGTAGATCGGGCACACCTGGAGCCCGACCTGTCCCTGCGCGAGGAGCGGCAGCCACGTCTCGGCGAACACGTTCGTCTCGCCGAGGCGGCGCTCCCGGTAGGCGAGCTCCATCAGCAGATCGACGTGGCCGTCCGCGATCATCCCTGCGACCATAACCCGGTCACGTGCGAGCGCGTCCAATCCATGCCGTGGCGACGCGCGTACTCCCTCCCAGACCGGGCATCCGACACAAGGAGAGACATGATCCGTCCCGCCATCGCATCGCTCGTCGGCCTCGCGGCTCTTGCAACGGCTCTGCCGGCCGCCGCCGCGACGCCGACCTACAACGGCACGGTCGGCCCGGGGTTCACGATCAAGCTGGGGACGAAGCCCACCAAGGCGGGCACGATCAAGCTCGTCGTCGCCGACAAGTCGTCGATCCACAACTTCCACCTGAGCGGGCCAGGGGTGAACGTGAAGACGAGTGTGAGCGCGACGGGGACGAAGACGTTCACCGTCACCCTCAAGAAGGGCACCTACAAGTTCATGTGCGACCCGCACGCGAGCGTGATGAAGGGGTCGTTCACCGTCAAGTAGCCGTGCTCGAGTGGGCTCCGGCCCGTCCGGAGCCCCGCTACGCGAGCGCGATCTCGGCGATCCCGTCCGTGCCGATCCGCCAGGCTGCGAGCCGGTCGAGCCGCACCGAGTAGATGACGTACGGCCGGTCGCGCCACAGGCCGATCCGCTCGACATCCGTGCGCGACGGCCGTGGCTCCGACGAGACGTGCGAGTGGACGACCGCCTGCTCGAGGTCGCGGTCGCCCAGATCCGCCCAGACGACGGGGTCGAGCTTGAGCTCGAAGTAGTACGGCGACGGCGAGGCGTTCTCGGCGGGGACGTACTCGGTCGCCTGGTCGCCGTCGAGCAGCAGGAGGCCGCAGGCCTCGTTCGGGAGCTCGGCGTGCGCGTGCTCGGCGATCGCCGCCCGCACGGCCGCCGGGATCACCACCAGACGGTCGACTCCATCGACGTGCCGACGTCGTCGGCGGCGACGTCCCAGAACTCCGCGCTCAGGTACTTCCAGCCGCCGTCCGCGAGAATCGTGACGACGACGCCGCCCTCGTCGAGCTCGTCGGCGAGCCGCAGGGCGACGTGGATCGCCGCGCCGGCAGAGACGCCGCCGAGGATCCCTTCGCGACGGAGGAGATTGCGGACGCCGGCCACGGCCTCCTCGTTCGAGACGAGCACCTTGCGGTCGAGGCGGGAGACGTCGAGGATCGGCGGCACGTAGCCGTCGTCGAGCGAGCGGAGGCCCATCACGGGGTCGCCCGGGAGCGGCTCTGCCGCCGCGACGACGACGTCCGGGAACGTCTCCCGCAGCCGTTCGCCGACGCCCATCAGGGTGCCGCCCGTGCCGAGTCCCGCGACGACGACGTCGACGCGGTCGAGGGCGGCCGCGATCTCGGCACCGGTGCCCTCGTAGTGGGCGCGCGGGTTCGCCTCGTTCGCGTACTGGAACGGAACGAACCACCGAGGGTCGTCCTCCGCCATCGCGAGCGCGAGGCGCACGGCGCCGTTCGACCCCTCGCCGGCGGGCGAGAAGACGATGTCCGCGCCGTAGAGCCGGAGCAGCCGCTTGCGCTCCTCGGTCGCGTTCTCGGGCATCACGCACGTCAGCGGGTACCCCTTCAGCGACGCAACCAGGGCGAGCGAGATCCCGGTGTTGCCGGAGGTCGGCTCGAGCAGCGCGCGTCCCGGCTCGAGCTCACCGGAGGCCTCCGCCGCCTCGATCATCGCCTTGGCGACGCGATCCTTGATCGAGCCGGTCGGGTTCTGGCCCTCGAGCTTCGCGTAGAGCCGCACGCCGGGCTTCGCCTGGAGGCGCGGCAGCTCGACGAGCGGCGTCGACCCGACGAGGTCGAGGAGGCTCGTCGCGACGGGCGGCGACCAGGGCTGCAAGGAGCCGCCGGCCATCGCCGGCAGGAGGATCACGGTCTCGCCGTCCGGCACGGTGGTGTCGAGCCCGTCGAGCGTCCGGACGTCCTCGCCGCCGAGGTAGACGTTGACGAAGGGGGCGATGCCGCCGTCGGCGAGGATCTGCTGCCCGAGGCCGGGGTGC